>NZ_CP014222.1:1260493-1575616 GCF_000969645.2 Janthinobacterium sp. B9-8 | reverse complement strand
ACGCGGCTTGATTTGTCTGACGCTCAATGCCGAGCGCTGTGCTCATTTAGGCCTAGCGCCTATGGTTCGCGCCAATGGATCGAGTTTCGGAACTAACTTTACCGCCTCGATTGAAGCGGCTGAAGGGGTTACGACCGGCATTTCTGCGCATGATCGCGCTTTAACTATTAAAAAAGCCATCGCTTTTGATTCTAAAGCCAGCGATATTGTGCAGCCAGGGCATGTGTTTCCGATTATGGCGCAGCCAGGCGGGGTATTGGTTAGAGCAGGGCATACCGAAGCGGGCTGTGATCTGGCCGCGCTGGCCGGTGTAACGCCTGCCAGCGTGATCTGCGAGATCATGAATGACGACGGTACAATGGCCCGTTTGCCTGAACTTTTAGTATTTGCTGAACAGCATCAGCTAAAAATTGGTACTATCGCCGACCTGATTCATTATCGCAGCCGTACCGAGACCCTTGTGGAGTGCGCTGGTCGCCGCACAATTACCACGTTTGCCGGTGAATTTGAGCTGGCGGTTTATCGCGATAAGCTCACGTCTGCCAGTCATTTGGCACTCATTAAGGGCAAGCCAAGCGCTGACACCGAAACACTGGTGCGTGTGCACGAGCCTTTATCGGTGATTGATTGGATGGATTTAGGTCAGACTGGGCACTCGTGGGATGTGAAGTCCTCTTTGGAGGCGATTGCCAAAGCGGGCTGTGGCGTGATGGTGCTCTTGCACCGCTCTGAAGATGGTAATGATTTATTGGCTCGCGCCTTGCCGGAATTAGGCTTAAATGAAAATAAGAAATGGGATTTGCGCACCTATGGTATTGGTGCACAAATGCTAAAAGACTTAGGTGTGGGTAAAATGCGCCTATTGTCGCCGGAGCGCCGTATCCCTAGCATGACGGGCTTTGGTTTGGAAATTACTGGCTTTGAACTATCTCAAGGAAAAAAATAATGAGCGTCGCTGCAAATATTCCTTTTATTGCACCTAATCTTGCTGGCAATGGATTACGGATCGGCATTGTAATGAGCCGCTTTAATACACCGGTTTGCGAAGGTTTACGCGATGCTTGCGTTGCAGAACTGAAAACACTGGGCGTGGCTGAGCAAGATATGCTGATCACCACCGTGCCGGGCGCTTTGGAAATCCCTCTGGTTTTGGCTGCGATGGCCGAATCAGATCGCTTTGATGCACTGATTGCTTTGGGCGCAGTGATTCGAGGCGAAACCTATCATTTTGAGCTGGTTGCCAATGAATCAGGCGCCGGTGTAAGCCGTATTGGACTCGATTACGGTATTGTTGTGGCAAACGCCATATTAACCACTGAAAACGACGAACAAGCAGAAGTGCGTGTGCTCGAAAAAGGCACAGATGCAGCGCGTGTCGCCGTAGAAACAGCGAATTTATTAAAGGCATTACAAGCATGACCGAAGAAGTAGCAAAACCAAAATCAGCCCGTCGCCGCTCACGCGAATTTGCCGTGCAAGGGATTTATCAATGGCTGTTGGCTGGTGATAATGTCGGCAATATTGAAGCCTTCTTGCGTGAAAGCAATACCAGCTTTGCCCGCGCTGACGAAAAACTATTCCGTTCCATCCTGTTTGGCGCAATTAAGGATATGAAATCCTTGCAAGATGCCATTGCGCCTCACGTTGACCGTCCTATGGATGAAGTCAGCATGGTAGAAGCATCAGTATTGTGTGTGGCTGCCTATGAAATTATCTCTATGCCAGAAACTCCATACCCGGTGATTATCAATGAAGCGATTGAGTTGGCCAAAACCTTTGGCGGCTTGGATGGCCATAAATTTGTTAATGGCGTGCTGGATAAATTAGCGGCGCTGGTGCGTAGCGAAGAAGTCAGTGCAGGACGCGCTAAACGTCATGGTTAATAGAGGTTTAGTTTGATAAAAAGACGGGCCTAGCCCGTCTTTTTTTGCTTACAATTTTGAAAATACACGCTCTGTATTGCGCCTTATCTATCTTGTGGATTTGAAAACGCTTTGAACGAATTCGATCTGATTGCTCATTATTTCAAGCGTCCCGCCAAAAATGCCGATTTAGGCGTAGGGGATGATGCGGCCTTGGTGTCAGTTGGCACTGGTCATCAGCTGGCGATTTCTGCCGATATGTTGGTTGAGGGAAGGCATTTTTTCCCTGATGCCGATCCCGAACGCTTGGGGCGCAAAGTGCTGGCCGTTAATTTGTCTGATCTTGCCGCTATGGGGGCAACGCCTAGCTGGTTTACGCTATCGCTGGCGCTGCCTAAAATCGACGAGCCTTGGTTGGCTGCATTTAGTCAGGGCTTATTGGCTATGGCCGATGAGTATGATATCTCCCTGATTGGCGGCGATACGACCCGTGGCCCGCTGACGATTGCCATTCAGGTAGCGGGCAGCTTGCCTCGTGGGCAAGCCCTGCTCAGAAGTGGTGCAAGGCACGGGGATGAAATCTGGGTGTCAGGCTCATTGGGGGCGGCCGCAGCGGCGGTGATGCATCGTACTGGGCGTATTAAGCTGGTAGACGAGCTTGCTAAGCGCTGCGATCTGCGTCTGGATCTACCCACTCCCCGTATTGCGCTAGGCCAGCGTTTACGTGGCATAGCCAGCGCCGCGCTGGATATCTCTGATGGCCTATTGGCTGATTTGCGGCATATTTGTGAGCAATCAGCGTGTGGTGCTGAAGTGTGGCTAGATGCTGTGCCTTTTGCTGAGGATCTTAATGTCTTGCCCGAAGCGCTGCGGCAAGAGGCGTTTCTTGCGGGGGGGGATGATTACGAGTTGTGTTTCACGGCTTCACCCGATCAGCATAAGGCGATTATTTCCCTAGGGGCCGAGCTCAATTTAGGGCTTACTTGCGTTGGCAAAATAATTCACGGCCATACTGTGCAATTACTTGATGCTAATAAGCAGCCTTTACCCATTACTTTTCATGGATTTGATCATTTCGCCTATGAGTCATAAACAAGCCCCCTTAGTGCGCCCGACATGGCGTTTCTTATTTGTTCATCCTGCGCATTTTATTGCTTTTGGTTTTGGTAGTGGTTTAGCTAAAAAAGCACCTGGCACGTTTGGTACGCTCGCAGCCTTGCCGATTTACGCCATTTTAATGCAATGGCTTTCTCCTTTAGCGATTGCGTGGCTTTGTCTGCCTGTGTTTGTGATCGGCTGCTGGGCGAGTGAAGTAACAGGTAAAACGCTGGGCGTGCACGATTATGGCGGTATTGTGATCGATGAGATTGTGGCAATGTGGCTGGTGCTGCTCTTTGTACCGGTGAGCGCTGTTGGCTGGGGGCTGGCGTTTGCAATGTTCCGTTTCTTTGATATCTTAAAGCCTTGGCCCATTTGCTGGTTTGATTTGCGGGTGCCTGGCGGCATAGGCGTGATGATTGACGATATCCTTGCTGCGGCATATGCCATATTAGCTTTGCTGGCAATTCAGCACTTTTACCCTCTGTAAATAGCTCAATGATTTGTTCTGTTAAATAAAAAACGCCCAATTGGGCGTTTTTTTTATGGGTTATTTAAAGGTGAGTTATTTCGTTCTATGTAAACCTTTGCTAATTAAAGTAATAATGCCAAGGCTGATTAAGATATAAGTTTCCGGTTCTGGAACAGAGCCATGCTGCCTGCTTATATTTGGATTGCTGAATTTGGGTGTAGTGGCATTGAGTGCCGTATCTATTGCCCTTAATTGTTGCCAATTTGCTATTTTGGTGGTTTTTTCTTTTTTAAGAAATGGAAGGCGTTGTTGTGAAAACTCAATAAAATGATCGCCATTTTGTAGCACTGGATTCATTTTGTTAAATTCTTCAGTATGTTTTATTTCAAGCAAGCTAGCGTGTGTAAAGCTTGTGATGAATAAGCTAAATACAATGTATTTTACTAATCGTGCATATTTCATTTCGTGCCCCTTGGTTGCCAATGTTTGCGTGGCAGGAGCTATTTCAGCTTAAAACAAAACAGCAATCAAATTGTTTCTTATTGGCCAAAAGTTCTTTGGTATTAGAGATAATTGGAGTAGAAAAGTGAAGTTTTGCTCAGTTTTACCTAAAATCAGAGCGTAAAACTTAAAAAACAGGCCGCTCATCGCAATGTGATGCCATGTATCGTTTTTTTTGTGGTTGATAAAAGCAGCTAAGCGATTTTTTTAAATACAAGCCAAGCTTGCTTGCCAGAGATAAAGGGAGGATTGGTATTAGCTAAAAATAAGCGCCAGTGATTCAAATCATAACAAAGAGCAGGTGTGTTTTTTTACTAAATTTGAACGGTAGCAAGTACTTAGCTGCAGCTTGCCCAGCCTAGAGCGTGTTTTTAATGAGCAGCTTTCACCGTTAAAGTTGCTCCCACGAAGGGCATTGACATGTTGTTGGAGCGGCTAGGTTTGTGATGGTGAATGAGTATCGGCTGCTATTTGGAAAAACGCACCAAGTCAGTAAGGATCAGCTTGCCAAGCCGCGCCTTTACTTACTCTTAGCGGTGCAGGCCCCCTTTAAAAATAATTATTTAGACAGTTATTGTGTCGAATAAATAACAAACTGGGCCACGCGGCTAAGCGGCGTTGCGGCGTCAAAGCGAAAATCAATATAGTTAGCGTCATCAGCTGCAAGTGTCTGTTCAACTTTTTGACTGCGACCGATTTCATTGCCTTTTTCATCCAGTGCACGTAATTGCAATTTGCCATTAAATGCCTGCTCACTTAGCACATAAACCTTTAAGCCTTTTTGGCCATCGGCATTTTTTTCTTGTAGTACTGCGCGTTCTGCTTTTAATTGCTTGCTTTTTGCACTTTCGCTCAATTGAATTTTGAAGTCGGCCTCTACGGAATCAACACCTTGCGCCATTCCCTTCATTACACCGCCTACGCCTTGGGTAATGCTTCGTGCGGCATCTTTGCCGTCCTTTTGGAGCGCATCACCAAGGCCTTTTGCCATGGCCGCTTTATCTTCAACCAGCTCGGCCCCTTTGCTATGTTGCTCTTTTAACTCTTCTTCACGGCTCTGACCGCAAGCGCTAAGTAACAGGCCCAGGGTAAGCGCTGTCAAAATACGGTTTTTCATTCTTTATTCTCCAAATGACTGACATTGCCGGGCATTAAGGACTTTCTTTTTAAAAATACAATCATTTTGTTTGTAACTAGGTGTTATTCATTATAAGTAATTGTTTATGCCCGAATAGGCTCCTATTCTGTCTGAACCTATTTTTTCGCAGTAATGAGAAAAATTTCTTTTAAAAACATAGCACTTTTGTGATGAGGCAAAGTGTGGTGTAAGGGCTGATAAGTTCATGCTCTTGTTGTTTTTATGTCATCTAAGTGCGATGTAATGTTTACTGCTTATGCAAGGTGAGAGTATTATTATTTTCTGTTAAACAGGTGTTTAACTTTTTTTAAGTCATTGAATGGCCTTAAAAAATAGACTTCTCATCGTGCCTATTATGCCAATTGCTACTCGTGCTCTACGTTTTTCGCTTTGCTTTCTTTCCCCTTTTGTTTTTGCTAATGAGCCGTTTCAGTCTCATCCTGAGCCCCGTGTTCAAGATAGCTTGCGCAGGCAAGAGGATAGGGCCCGGGATTTAAATCAGGCGCTTGCTCCTTTAGCGGCCACATTAAAGCCCGCAGATTTACCGCAAATCTCTACGGCGCTGCCCATTGAGCAGCCTTGCTTTGCACTCAATAAAATAAATGTATTGGCGCCGTCTACTCAGGCAGCGCTTCCTTCTTGGCTATTACAGTCTTTAAATCAGCAGGTTTTTACACATTATCTTGGGCAATGCGCGGGTGTGCGGGGATTGAGCCATATTGCTGCAGCGGCTGATGCAGAGTTACTGCGCCTTGGTTTGGCTACATCCCGTGTGGTGGTTCCGCCCCAAAATATGGGAAGTGGCGAGCTGAATTTGCAATTGCATCTGGGGCGAGTCGCTGGGGTGCGGATGCAAGATGGAGGAAAGGACGATTTACGCTGGGGCACTTGGGCGAATGCCTTTCCAAGCTGGCCCGTGATGAGTGCAGGGGATGTGCTGAATGTGCATGATTTGGAGCAAGGCGTAGAGCAAATGAACCGCCTGCCTAGCCAGCATGTTGTAACTCGCCTAGAGCCAGGCACAGAGCCGGATACCAGCGTGGTTTTTATCGACCGCCAAAGTGGTGATTTATTGCAGCGTTTGCGTGGGGGCATCACGTTGGATAATAGTGGCTCGCCATCATTAGGCCGCACACAGCTATCCAGTTATTTGGCTTTTGATAATGCGCTGGGGCTGAATGATATTTTAAATCTGTCGTTCAATACGAATGCTGAAAATCCAGATAGCGATCATCAAAGCCAGTCTGTTTCGGCAAGCTACAGCATTCCCTGGGGCAACCATACTTTTTCCAGCACATACAGCAGTAGCAAATTCGCACAATGGGTGGCGGGTACAACAGCACGCTTTTTATCCAGCGGTGAAAGCGAAAGCGCTGATTTGCGCTGGCAATATCAGCTACTGCGTAGCAGCTCGGCACGGTTTTCTGTTTCGACGGCACTGAGCTCGCGCCGCTCGAATAGTTATTTAGATGATGTGGAGTTGCTGGTGCAGCGCCGCCGCACTACCCAGCAAGAGTTTGGCATCAATTATCGCCAGCTTGTGGGTTCTGCCAGTTTTGATTTGGGCTTGAACTATAAAAGTGGCCGTGCTTGGTACGATGCAGAGGATGATTATCCAGCAGAAATGGACAATGGTTTAACACTGCGCCCAAGCATTACCACGCTGGATTTTGGCGTGGCTGCACCTTTCCAAATTGGGCCCCAAGCGGTGCAATACAATTTTAATTTGCACGGGCAATCTACCCCAAATACCACGCTATCAAATGAGCAAATCGCCATTGGCGGGCGTAGTAATGTGCGCGGGTTTGATGGGGACACCGTGCTGATGGCAGAAAACGGCTATTACTTGCGTAATGAATTAAGCACCTCGCTGCCTATGCCTGAAGGCTTGGGTTTACAAGCCTATTGGGGCTTGGATTATGGCCGGGTATGGGGACCAAGTGATGCAATGCTGATTGGGCATAAATTGGCAGGCACAGCTTTAGGCTTACGTGGGCAATGGAAAAAAGCGCAGTTTGATTTAAGCGCGGCCTCGCCCCTGCATCAACCCGAAGGGATGAATGCCGACCCCTATATTTGGTACGGCTCCGTTACCTTGTCGTTTTAATTTCCTTAGTTTGAACCGCAGGCCTGTGAATAGCGGGCTTATTACTGTCACGTCTGTAGCCAGCAGCTTGTTGCCTGCCGCGTCTAAAGCATTTTGAGCCCTACACCATGAACCAGAATCGTTACCGCCTTGTTTTTAATGCTCACCGTGGCTTGTTAATGGCCGTTGCTGAAACGTCTAACCGTCAGGGGAAATGTGCCAGTGGTGAAGGTGGGGCGGGCAATGTTTCGGTGCCGCTTATACAAAACAGAGGATTGCTTAAAGGCTGGCGCACGAGTCTGGCGCTTGCCTTGGCGCTTATGGGAGGTGTGCAGGCTCAAGATTTACCCATCACACCTGCAGGCCCAGCCGGTGTGCGACCGATTCTAGATGCAGCAGCCAATGGCGTGCCGATTGTGCATATCGCGCCGCCATCGGCGGGCGGTGTTTCACGCAATCAATTTAAAGATTTTAATGTTAATAAAAATGGTCTGATTTTAAATAACAGCAATAGCAATGTTCAAACGCAATTAGGCGGCTGGGTTACGGGGAATCCACAGCTGGGTATTACCCCTGCTCGAATTATTTTAAATGAAGTGGTGGGAACAAACGCTTCGCAACTGCGCGGCACAATGGAAGTGGCCGGGCGGCGTGCGGATATTGTGATTGCCAACCCGAATGGCTTGCTTTGCGATGCTTGCGGATTTATCAATACCAACCGAGTGACACTCACAACCGGTACGCCGCAGTTTGAGCAAGGGCGCTTGCAATCTTTAAATGTGAGCCAGGGCGTTATCACTATTGGCCAGTCTGGCTTGAATGGCAGCCAATTAAGCCAGCTCGATTTATTGGCGCGCGGTTTGGTATTAGAAGGTGAAGTTTGGGCGCAAAGCTTAAACAGTATTACCGGTGCCAATCAGGTTTTATATGGCACTTTGCAAAGCACTTCCTTAGGTGGGTCAGGCGAAACCCCGCGTTTTGCGGTGGATATCAAAAGCCTAGGGGGCATGTATGCCAATCAAGTGTATTTGGTCGCCACCGAGCAGGGCCTAGGCGTAAACAGCACAGGGCGGATTGCCGCTCTGACAGGCACTTTGCAGCTCAGCAGTAATGGCGATATCACCTTAAAAGACAGCTATGCCAAGCAAGATTTATCCATTACGGGTAGCAAGCAGGTTTCGCTAACAGGGCAAACACAATCTGAAGCGGCGCTTACCGTGCAGGCCACTGGCAAGCTCGATCAATCTGGTACGGTGAGTACAATAGGCACGGGCGCTTTGCTGCTTAAGGCTGCCAGCTTAAATAATACCGGCTCGATCATTCAACAGGGCCTTGGAGCGCTTACCTTGAATGTTGCCGGTGAGGCCTTAAATAGTGGCTCCGTATATAGCGCCACTAATGTGAGCTTTACGGCAGCGCAATGGCAGGATCAGGGTGGCGTATGGCAAGCGCAGGGTAAGCTGGATTTAAAAGCGGGCAAAGTTAATCTTGCAGATACGCATCTAAGCAGCGGTGCAGATACGGTATTGAATATCGCTAGTTTGAATGCTGATCGCACAGTGCTGAATAGTTTGGGTAAGCTGGATGCCAATATCGCTGGGCCATTAACTGTGGCGAACAGCCAATGGCAAAGCCAGCTGGCCAGCAAAGTAAACGCAAGCGACATCTCCCTCGATCATAGTCAGCTGATTAGCCAAGGCAGTTTAAGTATTCAGGCTAATAACTTGACGACGAGCCAAAGCAAAATAGCCAGCAAGGGCCTATTAAGTGCAGAAATTGGTGATTTAATCAGCAGCACAGGTGGGGATTGGCTGAGCGCGCAAAAGCTGCAGCTTAGCGCGGGTCGTATTATCAATAGTGGCAATATGCAGTCGCTGGATGTCAGCTTGCAATCTAAAGGGCTGCTGGATAATAGCGGCGGCACGGTACAAAGCCAGCAGCAATTGCAAATTAATAGCCAAGAGTTGCTGAATAAGCAGGGGAGTTTGCTTGCAGGTAAAGACCTGACTTTGCAAAGCACCGGCTTAAATAATGAGCAGGGCAAAATCGCCAGCATTACGGCAAAAACAATGATAGACACGGGTGTTTTAAGCAATACATCCGGCTTGATCAGTGCTGCAACGGGTTTGCAAGTTCAAAGTCTTGCCTTAAGTAATCAGGCTGGAGAAATCAGCAGCGCTGCTAGCTTAAATATTGATGCTCAGGATTTAAGTAATCTGGGCGGTGCCATCCTTGCCCAAGACACAATGCAGCTCAAAACGGCGGCTTTGGATAATGTGCAGGGCCGCATCATTGCGCAGCACGATCTGCAATTAAACACACAAGCACTGACAAATACCCAAGGCACCTTGGCCGCAGTAGAAGGCGCGTTAACAGTTGATACCCACGGCCAAGCCTTAAGCAATACCGGCCTATTGCAAGCCAAACAGGCGCTCACTTTAAGTAGCGGCAAGCTGGATAACCGCGGCCTGCTGGCTGGGCAAGCACTGAATATTAATGCTGCCAGTATCGATAACAGCCAAGGCAAGCTGATTGCACAAGATGGATTGCAGATTAAAGCAAAAGATTTAGTCAGCGATGCAGGCTTGATTCAAGCCGGTGGCAATGCACTGTTTGAGCTGGGCAAGTTTCAAAATACCCATAGCGCAAAAGACGGCGGCTTGATTGTGGGCGGTAGCTTGCTTGTGAATGCCGGCGAGCTGAACAATAGCAGCGGCTTTGTTCATAGCAATCAAGCACAAAGCTTGAATGTACAGCAGCTAAATAATCAGGATGGGCAGCTGCAAAGCCAGGCAGATTTGACGATTGCTGCCGATGCCGTCGCCAATCAAGGTGGGCGAATTCAAGCTTCAGTGCTTACTCTGCACGCCAAAAATAATATTGATAACAGCAGCGGCTTGATTCAAAGCCAGCAGTTACTAGACATTGCCAGCAGCAATTTAAACAATCAAAAAGGCAGCCTGCTGGCTGGGCAAGAGCTGCAATTAAAAACGGCTGCTTTGGATAACACCCAAGGAAAAATCGCCAGCACCGCAGCTAAAACATCGCTGAATACCGGCTCAATCAATAATGAACAAGGCTTAATCACCAGCGCCACAGGCACAGAAGTGAGCAGCCAGTCGTTGAGCAATCAGGGCGGAGAAATCAGCAGCACGGCCAATCTAAATATTGATACGCACGGACAGAGCTTTAGTAATCTGGGCGGCAGCGTGCTGGCGCAAGGCAAGATGCAGCTGGCAATGGGCGCACTGGATAACGCACAGGGCCGCCTGCTTGCTCAGCAAAATATGCAGATCGATAGCGCAGCACTGAGTAATGCACAGGGCACGATTGCGTCGGTAGAAGGGGCATTAAGCCTTCATACGCATGGCCAAGTTTTAAGCAATACAGGCAAGCTGCAAGCCAAGCAATTACTGGATGTGCGCGCCGCTAAGCTACTGAATCAAGGCCTGCTGGCAGGCTCTAGCATCGCCATAGATAGCCTTGCCGTGGATAACAGCCATGGCCAGTTAATCGCCCAGGATGCTTTAAAAATTAAAGCAGGTGATGTGCTCAGTGATGCCGGCCTGATTCAGGCGGGCGGCAATGCACAGCTGGATGTGCACAGTTTCACCAATACCCACAGCGGTAAAGAAGGCGGCGTATTGGTGGGCGGCCAGCTTACGCTGAATGCGAGCGATCTGGATAATCGCAGCGGCCTTATCCATAGCAATTTGGCGCAAGTCTTAAATGTGCAGCAGCTAAATAATCAGGATGGGCAGCTACAAAGCCAATCATCCCTAAGCTTATCTGCGCAAAAAATAGATAACCAAGCAGGCCATATTCAGGCGGCTGATCTAACGATTAAAACACCAGGCCAGCTGGATAATCGCCTTGGCACTTTGCAAGGCGTGCAAAAGCTGCAAATTGAAAGCCAGCAGCTAATCAATCAGGGCGGTAGCGTTTTATCTGGGCAGGATCTGCTATTAAACACCGCCGCGTTTGATAACAGCCAAGGAAAAATAGCCAGTGCCGCAGGCAAAGTCACGCTAAATACCGATGCGCTAAGTAATGATAAGGGGCTGATTAGCAGCGTCACCGGCACGGCCATTAGCAGCCAAGCTGTGAGTAATCAGGGTGGAGAAATCAGCAGCAGCGCCGACGTTAGCCTAAATACCCACGGGCAGGCGCTGAGCAATATAGCAGGCAGCATCTTGGCGCAAGGAAAAATGCAGCTCGATATCGCTGCTCTGGATAATGCACAGGGGCGCATTCAGGCGCAGCAAAATCTGCAGCTTAATAGCCAAGCAATCAGCAATACCCAAGGCACGATTGCCTCGGTAGAAGGCGCAATGCGCATTGATACCCATGGTAAAGCGTTGAGTAATCAAGATGGCAAATTGCAAGCCAAGCAAGCTTTGGATTTAGAAAGTGGCAAGCTAGATAACCACGGCCTGCTGGCTGCCCAAATATTGACCATCAATAGCCAGAATATCGACAACAGCCAGGGCCAGCTGATTGCGCTCGATGCACTCAAAATCAACGCCAGTGAATTATTGAGCGATGCAGGCTTGATTCAAGCCGGTGGCAATGCCCTGCTTGATCTGCAAACGTTTAAAAACACCCATAGCAGCAAAGAAGGCGGTGTAATCGTTGGCGGCACGCTTACGGTCAACACCGGCGAGCTGGACAATAGCAGCGGGCAGATTTACAGCAAAGCAGCACAAACGCTGAATGCCACTCTGCTGAATAACCAGTCTGGCCAGCTGCAAAGCCAGGGGCTACTCGCGATTAATGCCGATGATGTGCAAAATCAATCCGGCCAGATGCAAGCCGCAGCGCTGGTGCTTGCCGCAAAAAATACGATCGATAATAACAAGGGCAATATTCAAAGCCAGCAGCAACTCGATATCAGCAGCCAAAGCCTGAGTAATCAGGGCGGCTACTTATTGGCTGGGCAAAACCTCAATCTGCAAACCGGTGCGCTAGATAATAGCCAAGGCAAAATCGCCAGCACCGCAAGCCAAACTACGCTCACCAGTGCCGCATTAAATAACGATGCAGGCTTGATTAGCAGCGCCACCGGCACACAAATCAGCAGCCAAGCGCTGAGCAATAAAGCGGGTGAAATTAACAGCGCTGCCGATCTGAATATCGACACGCATGGCCAGGTATTTAGCAACAGCGGGGCGGTGCTAGCCAACGGTAAAATGCAGCTGGCAACCGGCGCATTAGATAACGCCGATGGCCGCATTTTGGCGCAGCAAGATTTACACATCAGCAGCCAGGTGATCAGCAGTAGCGGCAGCATTGCCTCGGTAGAAGGCAATGCCAGTATTGATACCCACGGCCAAGCTTTAAATAACACAGGCAAGTTGCAAGCCAAGCTGGCACTGGATATTCAGAGCGGCCAGCTGGATAACCACGGCTTACTTGCTGGGCAAAATATTGGCTTGAATACGGCCAATATCGACAACAGCCGAGGCCAGCTGATTGCGCAAGACGCACTCAAGATTAATACCGGCCTGCTCATCAGCGATGCAGGCTTGATTCAGGCGGGCAAAACTGCCCAGCTGGATGTAACAAAGCTTCAGAACACCCATAGTGCAGCAGATGGCGGCTTAATCTCTGGCGGCACGCTCACGGTAAACACTGGCGAGCTGGACAATAGCAGCGGGCAAATTTACAGCAAAGCAGCGCAAACGCTGAATACCACTTTACTGAATAACCAAAACGGTCAACTGCAAAGCCAGGGGCTACTCGCGATTAACGCCAATAATGTGCAAAATCAATCTGGCCAGATTCAAGCCGCAGCGCTGGAATTAAAAGCAAAAAATAGCCTCGATAACAACAAGGGCAGCATTCAAAGCCAGCAGCAGCTGGATATCAGCAGCCAAAGCCTGAGTAACCAAGGTGGCAGCTTATTGGCAGGGCAAAACGTCAACCTGCAAACCGGTGCGCTGGATAACAGCCAGGGCAAGATCGCCAGCACCGCAGGCCAAACTACGCTCACCAGTGCCGCATTAATCAATGATGCAGGTTTAATCAGCAGCGCCATCGGTACACACATCAGCAGCCAAACGCTGAGTAATAAAGCGGGTGAAATTAACAGCGCTGCCGATCTAAATATCGACACGCACGGCCAGGTATTTAGCAACGGCGGGGCGGTGCTAGCTAACGGCAAAATGCAGCTGGCAACCGGCGCATTAGATAACGCCGATGGCCGCATTTTGGCGCAGCAAGATTTACACATCAGCAGCCAGGCTATCAGCAGCAGCGGCACGATTGCCTCGGTAGAAGGCAGTGCCAGCGTGGATACGCATGGCCAGGTTTTAAATAACACAGGCAAACTGCAAGCCAAGCTGGCGCTGGATATTCAGAGTGGGCAGCTGGACAACCACGGCTTACTTGCAGGGCAAAATATTGGCTTGAATACGGCCAATATCGACAACAGCCGAGGCCAGCTGATTGCGCAAGACTCACTTGCTATTAAAGCGGGTCTGCTCATCAGCGATGCAGGCCTGATTCAAGCGGGCAAAGCCGCCCAGCTGGATGTAGCAAAACTCCAGAACACCCATAGCGCAGCCGATGGCGGCTTAATCTCTGGCGGCACGCTCACGGTAAACACTGGCGAGCTGGACAATAGCAGCGGGCAGATTTACAGCAAAGCTGCGCAAACACTGAATGCCACGCTGCTGAATAATCAGGCTGGCCAGCTGCAAAGCCAAGGCTCGCTCACGATCAATGCCGATGAAGTGCGTAATCAATCTGGCCAGATCCAAGCTGCAGCGCTGGAATTAAGAGCAAAAAACAGCATTGATAACAACAAGGGCAGCATCCAGAGCCAGCAGCAGCTGGATATCAGCAGCCAAAGCCTGAGTAATCAGGGCGGTAGCTTATTGGCAGGGCAAAATATCAATCTGCAAACTGGTGCGTTAGATAATAGCCAAGGCAAGATCGCCAGCACCGCAGGCCGCGCCGCCATCACAAGTGCAGATTTAAATAATCAAGCGGGGCTAATTAGCAGTGCAGCAGGCACTGCGCTTGTGTCTCAAACCATTAAAAATGATGGGGGCGAGATCAGTAGTGAAGCATCATTAGCGATCAATACCCAAGGCCATGCGCTGAGTAATATGGGCGGATCGCTATTAGCTAAAAATGGCGCGCTCAATTTAAACAGCGCTGCGCTGGATAATAGCAATGGCCGCATCCTTGCTAAAGATCAGCTGGCGCTTATTGCGCATGGTTTATTAAATAGCGGCGGTGTGATTGCATCTACCACGGGTGATATTGATTTAAACAGCCATTATTTAAATAACCAGAATGGAAAGATTCAAGCTGATACAGGCTGGCTAAAAATTAAAACCGGCACGGTGAATAATAGCCAGGCCGGTGTATTAGCAGCAAAAAATATTCAGCTTAATACGGCAGACTTGGATAATAGCCAGGGCCAGATTATTGCCGTGGAGAGTATTAGCGCAAGCACTGGCCGCGTATTAAACCAAAGCGGGCTGATTCAGGCTGGGTCAAACATAAATATCAATACTCAGGGCCATGATTTTATCAATACCCAGAGCCATTTTGATCAAGCCGATTTACGTGGTAAACAAGGGCTGATTGCTGGTGCTAATCTGCAATTAGATGCCGCCAGCTTAGTGAATACTGCGGGCTATATTTTTAGCGGCCAAAACCAGAGTATTAATTTGAGCGGTGATTTTAATAATGCCTCGGGTTTGGTAGAAAGCAAATCGGCGCTGAATATTAAGGCACAAAGCCTAAATAACACCCAAGGCGCTTTAACAGCTTTGGGCGATGCTGATATTAATCTATCTGGTGCGTTTGCTAACCAAGGCAAGCTAAATATTGGTGGTACTGCCACAATTAAGGCCTCTGCATTAGATAATAAAAATGGCCGAATTGACGCTGCTAATATGGTATTGGCTGTTACGCAATTTAATAATGGCAAAGGCGTTGTCGAAACCAGCGCAGGCGCAAATATCAATAGCAATAGCCTCGATAATCTGGATGGCAGTATTGCGGTGGGCACTGATTTATCACTGACGATTAATGGTGATTACACGCATCAGGGCGTATTACAAGCCAAGGGTGATTTATCCTTAAATAGCACTAATTTAGTGAATCAGGGTAAATTAATTAGTAATCACCAAACAACGATTACCACCGACAATCTAGATAATCGTGGCGAAATCAGCAGCCTAGAAACCACCCGCATCAATGCAAGTGGCCAGCTGGATAATAGCGGTGATGGCTTAATTGATGGCTCGGCAGTGCGTATTGATGCAGGCACAATTAATAATACCAGCCGAATTTACGGTGATAAGCTATCCATTGGCGCAAATACAGTTAATAACCGCGATAGAGGGGTGATTGCTGCGCGTGCAGATTTACAATTGGGCGCTGCAACATTAAATAACCTCAATACCACGGGCAATCAGGATGGGGCGCTGATTTTTAGTTTGGGCAATGCATCGATTGGGGGCAGTTTAGATGCGGAAGGCAATTCAAAAGGCCAGATGAGCGTATTGAATAATGAATCTAGCCGGATTGATATTGCTAATAATCTATTGATTTCAGCCAATACGGTTGAGAATAAAAATATTTATTTGGATATAAAGCAAAAAACGACGACGGAAAAAGTAGCACTGAATCAAGTTGAGTTTTTTGATGAAGCCGGGCAAAAGTATGATTTAGCTTCTTTAAGGCGACGTGATGAAATTTCATTTGAAGATGGTAAGGATTATAAGTATTTAGGTAAAAGTGGGCTTGTAAAGCCAAGCCAAGCTTATCCTGATGCTGTGTTTGGTTCTCAAGCTTATCGTTACTCCGCTGAAATTGAGAGGATTTGTAAAGGAGGAGGGGGGAATCAAATTGGTGGAGGTGGTGGGGCGAGCTGTGTTCCTGCCGTTAGTTTCCATTACTCAAATACAGATCCAATTTGGGAAAGGTTTGGCCTTGCACGTCCACCTGTAAATTTTGTAGATGTATCTAGCTTTTGTGAGGGTCGGCGTGTTAACGATCCAGCATGTCATGCAGCCAAAGCCACGCTTGCCGTGTGGAATTCATATGAATACCAATTAGATTACAAAATTCGTGCATTCAACGCCGATCTCGATGCTAGAACCTACACCCGCTGGAACGAATACCGCTTCGATTCCAAAACAGTCACCCAAAGCACGGTAGAAAAATCTGCGCCCGGCAAAATTATCGCCGGTGGCAATATGACTTTGTTTGGTTCGGCCATTAATAATCAGGATAGCGCCTTGGTAGCGGGTGGCCTGCTGCTGGGTGATGTAAAAAATATCAATAATGTCAGCAAACAGCAGGGCACTCGCACCGAAGAGCTAAAAGGCTCGGTAGGGGTGAATGGCGGCAATTGGCAAGCACTGACCTTGCCCCCCCAAACCCAATCTGTCCCCTTAATGACCGTCACGTATGAGGGATTTTCAGGCGCAGGGATTGTAAAAGACAAACTGGGCTTAGTTGATGCAGGCAAGCATGCGGCTGATAAATCGGCAAGCGCCGCAGCTAGCCAGCAGCAGAGCGGCCAAGTGACTGATGCTGCCCGGCAGCAGGCAAATCAGGCTCAGATGGCCGATATTAGCCAAACGCAACTAAGCGGGGCTAATCAGGCCTCGCTAGTGCAGCAGTCATCGGCGCAAATGCAGCAGGCAGAGCACGCCACATTGAGCGGCGCTAAAGGACCGACCCAATCCGCCGCTGAGCAAACGCAGATGGTGGATGCAAAGCATGCGAGGTTTGCGGCAGAGAACAATGCACCAAGTGCCGAGCAGCTGGCTGCGATGGGGCCTGTTTCGGTGCAAAGTACGGCACTGCTTGCCAATCAGCAGCAAGCACAGGCAACAGTCGATCAAGCAGAAATGAGCGACACGGCCAAAGTGCAGCTTAAAGATGCACAAGCCGCAAAAATGGCGCAAACCAGCCAACAAGCTGGCCCCAAAGTGCAAAGCATGCAATTAGGCCAGCAGGGGCGGGTATTAACCATGCTGCCTAATTTAGTTGCCCCAAATAACAGCCTGTTTAAATTGCATGCCGCGCCAAATCAGCGCTATTTAGTTGAAACCGATCCCCGCTTTACCAATCAGCGCAGCTTTTTAAGCTCTGATTACTTTACCCAGAATCTGGCTAAAGATCCTTCGCAGCAATTAAAGCGCTATGGCGATGGGTTTTTTGAGCAAAAGCTGATTAATGATCAGATCTTGGCGCTCACCGGCCGACGCTTTTTAAGCGACTACCGAGATACCGAAAGCGAATTTAAATCGCTGATGGATGCGGGGATCAGCTTCGCCAAGCAATATCAGCTTACCCCTGGTGTGGCGCTGAGTGCTGAGCAAATGGCGCTGTTAACCAGCGATCTGGTTTGGCTGACCACGCAAACCGTCATGTTGGCTGACGGCAGTAAGCAGGATGTGCTGGTGCCGCAGGTCTATCTGCGCCGCTTGGAGCAAGGCGATTTGCAAATAGGCGGGGCGGTGATCTCTGCGCGTGAAGTGCATTTAAGCAGCAGCGAAGATCTGGTAAACCGCAACTCCAGCATTGTGGGTAACAAACTCACGCTGAACGCGGGCCGTGATGTATTAAATGATCACGGGCAGATTGGCGGCCAGCAAATCGTTATCCACGCCAAAAACGATTTGCAAAACCAATCCGGCCAGATTGTGGGCATGGGCGAGAGCAGCAAACTCAGCCTGAGTGCGGGCCGCGATATTGTCTTGCAAACGCTGGCGATGGGTGAGACCAAAAATGCTGCAGGCAGCGCCAAGCAATCCAACTTAGACCGGCAAGCGATTGTGCAAGGTGGCGACATCAGCCTGAGCGCTGGGCGCGATCTGCTGCTTAAAGCCGCCAGCGTACAGGCCGGGCAAGATCTGACTATGCAGGCCAAGGGCAAGATTGATAGCCAGAGTATCGCCACCAACAGCAGTTTGCATCTGGGCACAGATGGTGATTGGGCGGGTGGGCGCACGGGCTATCTGGATAAACAATCCACCCAGCAAAATATCAGCAGCATCAGCGCAGGCGGCAAGGCTCTGGTGGTGGCGGGTGATCGCCTTAGCTTGGTCGGCACCAATGTACACGCCGGGCAAAATTTAACCCTGCAAGGGGCCAGCGTACAGATCGAAGCCGTAAAAGAGCGCTTGGCGGGGGACGACCAGCGCGCAGGCAATGATCGCTACGACAGACACGCCTTTAGCACAGAAAGCTTACAGGGCGGTAGCGTAACGGCCGGGCAAAATCTAAGCATTAAAGCGACCGGCCCAGATGGCAATATCACCCTGAAAGGCGCGGATTTACTGGCAGAGAAAGGCCAGCTGAGCTTATCGGCTAAAAAAGATATCGAGCTGGCTTCGATTGACCTGACGCAAACCGATACGCAAGAAACCTACCGCCATAGGCGTGGCTGGTTCTCTAGCAAAACCACCACCACCAGTGATTTCAGTCGTACCACTCAAGCGGTTGGGAATAGCCTGTCTGGCAATAGCATTGATCTGCAGGCAGGCAAGGATATCAAAGTAAACGGTAGTGCCATTGCTGCGACGCAAGACGTGCAATTATTGGCAGGCAACGACGTTAAAATCACTGCGGGCACTAATAGCAGCAAGGATATTCACGATAAAAAAGAAAGTAAATCCGGCCTCTTTAGTGGCGGCGGGTTTGGCTTTACTTACGGCAAGCAAGAGCAACAAACCCATACCGATGCCGATGGCAGCATTCAAAGCCAAAATCGCAGTCTGGTGGGTAGCGAGCAAGGCAAGCTAACGATTAAGGCGGGCAATGCAATCCAGGTCACCGGCAGTGATCTGTCTGCGCTGGCCGGGGATATGGTGATCCAAGGCAAGCAAGTCACGGTAGACCCCGGCCAGGATCGCCATCAAAGCACCGAAACCCAAACCTTTAAACAAAGCGGCATTACCGTTGCCTTCAGTGCACCGGTACTGAGTGTGCTGCAAGCCGCACAAACGGTGGCAGAATCAGCAAAAACCGCGGGCGAATCCAAAGATAGCCGCGTAAAAGCGCTATCGGTGGGCACGGCTGCGCTGGCTGCTAAAAACGGCATTGATGCCGCCAAGGCCGCTGCTGCAGATCCTAAATCGGTGAGCGTGAGCATTACTTATGGCGAATCAAAATCGGAGAGCACCACCAAAACCAGCAGCATCAGCCATAGCGGCAGCACTTTAAACGCCGGTGGCGATATTCAAATCTTGGCGGTGGGCGATAAAGCCAGCCAGCTGAATGTGCTGGGCAGCGAGATCAATGCCAAAGGTAATATCAGGCTGAAATCGGATGGTGATATCAACTTGCAATCGGCGCTGGATGAGAGCGAACAACACAGTAAAAACAGCAGCTCCAGTTGGGGTGCGGGGGTAGCGATCACGATGGGCCAGGGCGGTGGAAGCTATGGCGTGACCGCCAACGGCAGTCTGAGTCGCGGCCAAGCCGATGGCAAAGATACCGCCCAGCAAAACAGCCATATCAACGCCGGTAAAATCCTGACGCTAGAATCCGGCAACGACACCCGCGTAGAAGGGGCGGTAGTTAGCGGCAATAAAATCATTGCCGATATCGGCGGCGATTTAAAACTCGCCAGCCGCCAAGACACCAGCCAGTTTGATAGCAAGCAAAGTAGTGTAAGCGCCAGCGTAACGGTAGGCGTGGGCGTATCGGGCAGCGCCAGCATCAGTCAGGACAAAATGAAATCTGACTACGCCGCCGTCACCGAGCAAAGCGGCTTGTTTGCAGGCAAAGATGGCTTTGAGATCAAGGTTAAAAAGAATACCGACCTGAACGGAGCTGTGATCGCCAGCAAATCGGACGACAACACCCTCAGCACCGGTACGCTCACCCAAAAAGACATCAACAACCACGCCGAATATAGCGCCAGCAGCATCGGCATTGGCGGTGGCTTTAGCATGGGCGGGACTGAGAAAAAACCGGAAGACGGCAAAGCCCCAGGTGGCGATCAGGCCGCTGCCTCTTCTGGAGGCAAACTCTACGACGCAGGCCCAAGCGGCGTCACACCCACTGCGCCTGTCGCACTTAGCGCTGGGGACAATGGCACGAGCACCACCAAAAGCGCCATTGCCACAGCCAAAATCACCATTACCGATGAAGCCAAACAAAAAGAGCTGACCGGTAAAACCGCCGCAGAAACCATCGCCAGCCTAAGCCGCGACACCGATGGTGCGCAGCAACAACTCGCCAATGATTTTAAGCCTGAAAAAATCAACGAGCTATTCAGCGCCACCAAAACCTTCCTGCAAGAAGGCAACACCTTTATGGCAAACCGCACGGCCGAGGCGGATGCGGCGAAGAAAGCGTTGGATGGCACATCGGCCAGCTTAAAGGCAGAACAAGCCAAGCCACAAGATCAGCAAAATCAGGCGCTGATCCGCCAGCTGGATGCTCAAATAACGAGTCTGGGTGAGCAAAAAACCGAAGCAGATAGATGGACGCCTGGCGGAGACTATGGCCGCGCCATGACCGCACTGCAAGCGGCCGTGGGCGGCAATGTCAGCGGCGGCGTAACAGGCTTGGTACAAAACGCCTCTGTGGCTTACCTGCAAAGCTTGGGCGCTGAAAAGATCAAAGAAATAGCCAACAGCTTCCAGACAGTAAAGGGAGAAGAAAACCAAACCAGCCAAAACGTCCGCGCCGCCCTGCACGCCATCGCCTCCTGCGCCGGAGCAGCAGTCTCCTCCAGCAACTGCAGCAGCGCCGCCGTTGGAGCAGCTTCTAGCGTCGTCATCAACAACGTCCTGTCTGAAATTGAAAATACCAACGCAGACAAAATGACGGCCAGTGAAAAGGAAAAACGCAAGAATCTGGTCGGCTCTATCATCACCGGCATTGTTGCGGCAACGGATGGCAATGCAGCGGCAGCAAATAATGCGGCGCAGATTGAGATGGAGAATAATGCGCTGAAACATCCTGATTTGCTGAGGCAGCGAATTAGGGAACTGCAGGCTAAGAATCCTGCGCTAAAAGCACTAAATGAAGATGATTTGGTCAAGGCGGCTAAAAATGTCTATGGCCGTGATGAAATGCGTATTTTTGCAACTGAAGCCGATGCAATAAAAGCAACCAAGGCTACAGGCACAACGTTCTATCAGAATGCCGCTGGTAATTTTGTTGAGCGCTTTGATGTGTCAGCAAAGCTGGAGGTATTGGCCCGAGGCTTGGTTGATAATGCTCAGTATGAAGGGGGTAAGAAATACGCTGCGTTAACGAAAGATAATTTTGACCAGTTAATGCGTGTGCTACTGGAACAGGCCGGTCCGGATAGTGTCACTAATGGAGGTCATTTCTCTGGTGCAACAGATGCAACGGTCTTGGTAGGTATTGGCGCTGTTTCTAAGAATAAAGTTATTTCCAATCAAATATCGTCTGCAGAGGTGCCAGTTGGTGGAAGGGCAGTAAATTCGGTAATTTCTATTGATAAGACGGGAGTAGTTTCTGAAGTCGGTGTATCTACATCTAATCTAGTTAAGCGCGAAGCTATTGATCCTATAAGCTCACGATTACCTCAAAATTTGGTTTATAAAGATCCAACGCTATTGGTCAAAACCAGATCAGAAGCCCTGTTGTCACAGATCCCAGAAAATTCAAGAGGGCGAATTACTATGGGTGTTGCTGTGTTAGAGAAGCCAGACGGAACTCGTTTTGTTGCTGTAAGTACTAGTGAGCCAAGAGGTTACTTAAGGCCAGGTGTTTCAATTGGTGAGGGTGAAATTGTTATTCCTGGTACTGGACATGCAGAGGCAGATATAGTTACATTTGCGCAAAAAAGAGGATATAAAATTGTAGATATTGGGGCAACGCGACCTGTTTGTCCTGCTTGTAATAGTGCGATTGAACCTACTGGCGCAAATATTGCTACTCCAATTAAGAAGATAAAGAGTAATTTAAAAAAGAAGGAGTGATTTATGAGGTTGGAAACTATTTCTCAGGAGTTGGCTGTTTTTATTAAAAAGAGCAGCATTGATGAGGGAGAGGCTGTTTTTTTTGCTGCATGCCAAGTAGCTATTGTTAATTTGGATGTTAAAAATAAACTAATAAATGATGTTTTTGAAGGAATGCTGAATGGTTCTATTATTTCAACTGATTTAGTGGCTGAACTTAGTGATTTTGCTCATGAAATGGATGAGAATTACTTTGATTTGTATGGTAAAGATAAAAGTCAAGCATTACAGTTTTTTTCATGTGCTCGAATTGCAACGGCGCTTGGATATATGCTGAAAGAGAAGAGTGTTTTTAATATAGCAGAAGCAATATATGAAGTCTTAATGTCGGAGAGTGAGCCGGATCGTGTTGTTGAATTCATTTTGTTGGGCTTTGTTAGGAAGAAATAAAAGGGAATCAATGTGGTCAGGTCTTGCATTAACATTAACTATTCTTAACTCGTGGTAACAGCCTGTCTGGTAATCGTATTGATTTCCAGACAGGTAAAGACATCAAAGTAAACGGCAGTGCCATTGCTGCGACGCAAGACGTGCAATTATTGGCAGGCAACGACGTTAAAATCACGGCGGGCACCAATAGTAGTAAGGACATTCACGATAAAAAAGAAAGTAAATCCGGCCTCTTTAGTGGCGGCGGGTTTGGCTTTACTTACGGCAAGCAAGAGCAACAAACCCATACCGATGCCGATGGCAGCATTCAAAGCCAAAATCGCAGTCTGGTGGGTAGCGAGCAAGGCAAGCTAACGATTAAGGCGGGCAATGCAATCCAGGTCACCGACAGTGATCTGTCTGCGCTGGCCGGGGATATGGTGATCCAAGGCAAGCAAGTCACGGTAGACCCTGGTCAGGATCGCCACCAAAGCACCGAAACCCAAACCTTTAAACAAAGCGGTATTACTGTTGCCTTCAGTGCGCCGGTACTGAGTGTGCTGCAAGCCGCACAAACAGTTGCCTCATCTGCTCAGCAGGGCAGCGAATCCAAAGATAGCCGTGTAAAAGCGCTATCGGTGGGCACGGCTGCGCTGGCTGCTAAAAATGGCATTGATGCAGCCAAGGCCGCGGCTGCAGATCCTTCTTCGGTGAGCGTGAGCATTACTTATGGCGAATCAAAATCGGAGAGTGTTACCAAAACCAGCAGCATCAGCCATAGCGGCAGCACTTTAAACGCGGGAGGGGATATTCAAATCTCGGCGGTGGGCGATAAAGCCAGCCAGCTAAATGTGCTGGGCAGCGAGATCAATGCCAAAGGCAATATCAAGCTGAAATCGGATGGCGATATTAACTTGCAATCGGCATTGGATGAGAGCGAGCAGCATAGCAAAAACAGCAGCTCCAGCTGGGGAGCCGGGGTAGCGATCACGATGGGCCAGGGCGGTGGAAGCTATGGCGTGACCGCCAACGGCAGTCTGAGTCGCGGCCAAGCCGATGGCAAAGATACCGCCCAGCAAAACAGCCATATCAACGCCGGTAAAATCCTGACGCTAGAATCCGGCAACGGCACCCGCGTAGAAGGGGCGGTAGTTAGCGGCAATAAAATCATTGCCGATATCGGCGGCGATTTAAAACTCGCCAGCCGCCAAGACACCAGCCAGTTTGACAGCAAGCAAAGCAGCGTAAGCGCCAGCGTAACGGTGGGTGTCGGTGTATCGGGCAGCGCCAGCATCAGTCAAGACAAAATGAAATCTGACTACGCGGCGGTGCAAGAACAAAGCGGCTTGTTTGCGGGCAAAGACGGCTTTGAGATCAAGGTTAAAAAGAATACCGACCTGAACGGAGCTGTGATCGCCAGCAAATCGGACGACAACACCCTCAGCACCGGTACGCTCACCCAAAAAGACATCAACAACCACGCCGAATATAGCGCCAGCAGCATCGGCATTGGCGGTGGCTTTAGCATGGGCGGGACTGAGAAAAAACCGGAAGACGGCAAAGCCCCAGGTGGCGATCAGGCCGCTGCCTCTTCTGGAGGCAAACTCTACGACGCAGGCCCAAGCGGCGTCACACCCACTGCGCCTGTCGCACTTAGCGCTGGGGACAATGGCACGAGCACCACCAAAAGCGCCATTGCCACAGCCAAAATCACCATTACCGATGAAGCCAAACAAAAAGAGCTGACCGGTAAAACCGCCGCAGAAACCATCGCCAGCCTAAGCCGCGACACCGATGGTGCGCAGCAACAACTCGCCAATGATTTTAAGCCTGAAAAAATCAACGAGCTATTCAGCGCCACCAAAACCTTCCTGCAAGAAGGCAACACCTTTATGGCAAACCGCACGGCCGAGGCGGATGCGGCGAAAAAGGCACTGGACGGCACAACGGCCAGCTTAAAAGCAGAACAAGCCAAGCCACAAGATCAGCAAAATCAGGCGCTGATCAGGCAGCTGAAAGATCAGGTCATTAGTCTGGACGGGCAAAAAACCGAAGCAGATAGATGGACGCCTGGTGGAGACTACGGCCGCGCCATGACCGCACTGCAAGCTGCCGTGGGTGGCAATGTCAGCGGTGGTGCAACAGGCCTGCTGCAAAACGCCTCTGTGGCTTACCTGCAAAGCTTGGGCGCTGAAAAAATCAAGGCGATTGCGAACACGTTCCAGGAAGAGGGCAAAGAAACTGCCACCAGCCAAAACGTCCGCGCCGCCCTGCACGCCATCGCCTCCTGCGCCGGAGCAGCAGTCTCTGCCAGCAACTGCAGCAGCGCCGCCGTGGGAGCCGCTTCCAGCGTCGTCATCAACAACGTCTTATCAGAAATTGAAAACACCAATGCAGATAATATGACGGCCAGTGAAAAGGAAAAACGTAAGAATCTGGTCGGCTCCATCATCACTGGCATTGTTGCGGCCACGGATGGCAATGCAGCGGCAGCGAATAATGCGGCGCAGATTGAGATGGAGAATAATTCTTTAAAGCTTCCTCAACTTAAGAGTTTTCATGCGGAATATGCCGCATGCAAGCCCAAAGATAACTGCAAAGCAATTGAGAAAAAATACCAAGAAATTGCCACAAAGCAGCTCATAGAAGTTTCGTCTTTATGCGCTAGTAATTTAGATGTATGTCGCTCCAAATATGGCGAATTAATGGAAAAGCGCTCAGAGATTTTTGCTGAGCTGGAGAAAATGCAAAAAGATCTGAACTTACCGAGCAGTATGATGTATACGCTTGGTGCATTGCGGATGCAGGAAAGCGATGCAATGGCCATGCTTTCATCGACTACTTTTGCAGAAACGATGAAGCAGAAGTGGGGAGTTACGCCTGAGCAAGCGGCTTTGATCGTTGCTACGATTTCTGGGGTTAAAAGCACTGCAAAATCAGTGCTTCCTAGTAAACCTTCTGTGCAGGATAGAGAAAACCCGCTGCTAGCTGACAAATCAGCGGAGTTGAAAGCAAACGAAGTAAATAAAACACCGGTAGGTTCATGTTTAACGCCTCCAGCTTGCTTTGTTGCTGGTACTCTGGTCGAAACCAGCGCAGGCCTAAAACCCATCGAAACATTTGTTGGTGGAGAGTTGGTTTGGTCCAGGAGCGATGAAACAGGTGAATATGGTTTCCGCCCTGTATTGGCAACAAAGGCAACTTCAGATCAAACGATTTACCACCTGCAAGTACGTAATAGTGCTGGGGTAGAAGAAAGCTTACGTACAACGGCAGAGCATCCGTTCTGGATTCAGGATCAAGGCTGGCTTAAAGCATCCTTACTTGCCGCCGATATGGTTTTATTGGATCGACTTAACAAGCCGCTTACGGTTATCAGCCTGAGCGTCGAGTCAGCCACAGAAACGGTATTTAATATCCAAGTAGCTGAGTTTCAGACTTACCATGTTGGTGAGTTTGGGGTGTGGGTGCACAATGCGGCATGTTGCGATCTTACTAATAGGTATGGTGCTATTCCCGCGAAGTGGGTTAATGCAGATAATAAGGTTGAATGGATGAATCCAGTGTCTGGTAAGCGAGAATTGCTTCCTGATGGCGTTAGTTTGGGTGTTGATCATATTCTTCCGCAAAACTATATTTTGAAAAAAATCCCTGATTTTTCTAAGCTTCCTCCAGAGGTTCAAAAATCATTGATAAATGACCAAATTAATCTGCAGCCAATAACTAGATCTGCGAATAGTTCTAAGAAAAGCACTGTTGAATGGATTGATGGTGGGTGGAAACACTTTAAAGGAGAACCTGTGCATCAATCTTATAAAGATTTTTTACTAGATGCGCAGCGGAAAATGGCGATTAAAATTGATGTAGAGCTGATAAAGCGAGGTTTGAAATAATGCACGAAAAATTTAATATGGACGGAAGTGATTGGCATTTATCAGGCTGCACTATCGAGGATGTACGCAATAAAAACACACGCATATGTACTCGCTATACTGAGGTTTCAAAAGAAGAACTTGATTATTTGCATGACAGTGGTGAAGCTGGATTAACGGAAATCGAATTTCTGAAGTTAGGTGGGAAAGAATGGATAATTGAGCCTTTAAAAAAACTTCAACCTAAAAGTTTTGCGGTACTGGAACAATATGCTTCGGAATTTATGGTTGGAATTCGGTGGTGGAATTATTTTGATGAGGATAATTTAGGGGTACGCGGATATTTTGATATAAAAGATCGTATTGTACATGTGGGCTATCCAAGGAGAGGAAAGCATGAGCAAGGAGAAGACTTAGATTGCATTCATGCGCTACCCGATGAAATATCTGGGTCATGGCTTTGGCGCTGTGGGGGATGGGGTATTCATCCAGATGCGTTGGGAAGTATCATGATCAACTCGCAGCTAGTTGGGCATCCAAACGGCGGATGGGAACCATTTGAAAATATTTTGGCGGGTTTCGATAAGAAATGGAAAAAAACATTACTTCCCATTGTAATGGAGAGATTGCCGAACGCCATTGAAACCCAATATAACCCTTATGATGGTAAACCTTATCAATGGACAGCTTTCCGATGTTTTTTAGATACCCGTCCTGAAGGCTTGTCCGGAAAGTGTGGTGATCAGTTTTTTGTAATTGATTCCAGCAGGGATAAGGTTGTTTATCATATTCATGATGGTGATGTGAAAAATATGCGGATATTGAAAAATCCGGCTGAAGCAATTGATGCTTACTGCGCGCACACTCTATTGAGAACTGAAGGACGTTTTGATTTCATGCCTTGGAGTCAGCTAATGGAGTTGAGTTGACGTTCTGTAGAGGCATTTATGGGTTAACTCCAAAAGAAGCCATCGAAAATTAGAACGGCTCCTGTTTTTGTGATGGGAGATGCTAAAGCCAGCTGATTGTGCTGGGCAGCGAGATCAATGCCAAAGGTAATATCAGGCTGAAATCGGATGGCGATATCAACTTGCAATCGGCGCTGGACGAGAGCGAGCAGCACAGCAAAAACAGCAGGTGCAGGTGTTGCCATTACCTTCGGGCAAGGCGGCGCCAGCTATGGCGTCACCGCTAACGGCAGCCTAAGCCGCGGTCATGCTGACGGCAAAGATACTGCCCAGCAAAACAGCCATATCAACGCCGGTAAAACCTTGACGCTGGAATCGGCCAACGACACCCGCGTAGAAGGCGCCGTGGTCAGCGGCAGCAAAATCATTGCCGACATCGGCGGCGATTTAAAACTTGCTAGCCGCCAAGACACCAGCCAGTTTGACAGCAAGCAAAGCAGCGTAAGCGCCAGCGTAACGGTAGGTGTGGGCGTGTCGGGCAGCGCCAGCATCAGTCAGGACAAAATGAAATCTGACTACGCAGCCGTTACCGAGCAAAGCGGCTTGTTTGCAGGCAAAGACGGCTTTGAGATTAAGGTTAAAAACAATACCGACCTGAACGGTGCGGTGATTGCCAGTAAGTCGGATGACAACACCCTCAGCACCGGCACGCTGACACAAAAAGACATCAACAACCGCACCGAATACAGCGCCAGCAGCATCGGCATTGGCGGTGGCTTTAGCATGGGCGGCACTGAGAAAAAACCGGAAGACGGCAAAGCCCCAAGTGGCGATCAGGCCGCAGCCCCTTCTTGTAGCAAACTCTACGACGCAGGCCCAAGCGGCGTCACTCCCACTGCGCCCGTCGCCCTTAGCGCTGGGGACAATGGCACGAGCACCACCAAAAGCGCCATCGCCACAGCCAAAATCACTATTACCGACGAAGCCAAACAAAAAGAGCTGACCGGCAAAACCGCCGCCGAAACCATCGCCAGCCTAAGCCGCGATACCGATGGCGCGCAGCAAAAACTCGACAACGATTTTAAGCCTGAAAAAATCAACGAGCTATTTAGCGCCACCAAAACCTTCCTGCAAGAAGGCAGCACCTTTATGGCCAACCGCACCGCTGAGGCGGATGCGGATGCGGATGCGGATGCGGATGCGGATGCGGCGAAAAAGGCACTGGACGGAATAATAACTGGGGTCAAATAACTGGAAATAACTGGGGTCAGAGTAAACTTAAATCCTCCTGTGTTCCATGCTCTTAATTTCAAGAAAAACCGGTAACAGAATACAGTTAGAAAAATAATTAGTTAAATTAAATATTAACTTGGCTTATAAAAAAACGGACCTGGAGTTCCGCATACTAGGTTTCAAACTCCCAGCAAAAAGTGTAGTAGGGCGTATATTCCCAGACTTAGTTACGGCAATCCAACCAACATGATAAAGACATCTAAATGAGATATATAGCGGATGATTTTATTGTTGAATCAAAAAAGCAAAGTATTTTTTGCGTTGAAATGGCAATATTGGACGCTGTTTATTTTAGCCGCTCATGCGAGGAAAAATTTTTTTCAAGAGGAGATACTCCTTTGTGGAGTAGGGTATCTTCTTTGAATAGTTCTTTGTATTTGCTAGGTGAAAAATGTATTTTTTCTAATTTTATTGGTAAGGATATTGTTGTTTTTTTTGAGCAGGACGTTGATTCTACTGTTTTTTTATTAAATGATTTTAAAGAGATGTCTTTGAGTGTTGAGGAGTTATTTGGATTCGTTTTTTTTGTATCAAACCTTGATATGGATTTTGCTATTTGTTGAAATGATCATGAGTATTTTATTAGACTGGGTGAGGTAAAGGTGTGGGTCGATGATTTGATTTATGCACGGTCAGTTGATTAAAAAAGATGTTATATGCCAAGATATTACAACTGTAAAGGAAGAGAAAACTGGGGACAGACCACGATTAAGAAATAATTGGTTAAATTAGCAGAGGCCTGTCCCTAGTTTTTATAAAGTGAAGCGATAGCAAGGAGCAACACAGTAGTAATAGCAGCACTAGCGGAGGTGTAAGCGGCATCTTTGCTGGCAAAGATGGCTTTGATTAGCTAATCATTTAAAGTTCTTTTTCCTGCGGGTATTGTGTGTTCCGGTCGGCGCGGGCTATGGATTGTTGATCACAATATGGCTAAGCCCGACTTTTAACGGCGTGTTACAGCGGCTCCAGAATGTAGGAGGCGTGTAATTGGCATGAGCGGCGGGAAAATCAGAAACCAGTTGGCGTGACATCATAAAAGCATTGCCACATTGCACGCGCATTGTCCACGCGCCTGCGCCAACATGGCCAGCTACAGCACCTGCATCTGGCTCGTGCCCATGTACCTGCCATTGCGCTCCGTTTGCATCTGTCCATCTGAATTTGAAGCCATATTGTGATCTTGGCTCAAATTCAAAAGTATTTTGTTGTCCGGCAGGAATGGCCGCAAGGATATTGGCGCAGGTGCCACCCCCGTCAATCTCGCCGGGCGTTAAGGGGTTTACATGCGCTTGTACCAGTAGCTCAAAATCGTATTGAGTTTGTGCCGTGGTTTTAACGGCCCCTGTGGGAGTCCACTGGTCTGTGCCAAACAGATCGGCTAAGCCTTCGGGCATATTCTATTCCTGCTTTGAATGCCCGCACAGATTGTGAGGGTGCGTAAGTGGAGGCCATATGTTCGTTTAAGGCTTATTAATTATATTAGTCATGATTAAAAATAATGGAGTAATAATTTGCGGGAAATCCGGAAGGGGATTTGAAGCGTGCAGCGCATTCGTTGGTTTGCCTCAGTAGGGGCAGATTACTAACTTGGGGCAAACCTGGGGCAAATCACCCTTGATTCTTCCTTACCAATGCCGTGTTTATGCTTTCCTGCGAAGGGCTTGAAGATGGCGTAAACACTCAGTAAAAAGCCCGGTTAAGGTGACTTAACCGGGCTTTGAATTTGGAGCGGGTGAAGGGAATCGAACCCTCGGCGCTAGCTTGGGAAGCTAGGGTATTGCCATTATACGACACCCGCTGTGTAATGCTGGCGTATTGTAAGTGGAGTAGGTGGTTTTTGCAAGCTTGCCTGACGTTAATATTTCTGTTCTTATTCTTGGCTCACTATGCTTCGCCGTGCATTTGCTTGAGTGTAAGCCACTTTCTATCTGACCTGAGAACCCTCCTTTCGCCTTATGAAGATTCTTTCTCTTGCCCTTGTTTTACTTGCCGTAGGTGCTGTTGCCAGCCCGGCTTATACCCGTTTCCCAGCGCTTATCCCTGATGCGGTGGTATTTACCGCAGAAGGCGATTTATGGAAAGCACCGCTTCAGGGCGGGCAGGCGCAGCGTTTGACGACGCATGCAGGGGCAGAGATTCACTCTGCGGTGTCGCATGATGGCAAGTGGCTGGCGTTTTCAGCCTCTTATGAAGGTGCCTTAGAGGCGTATGTGATGCCGATGGCAGGAGGCGTGCCCAAGCGGCTGAGCTTTGAAAATGGCACGGTCAATGTGTTGGGTTGGACAGCCGGGGGTGAGGTGCTTTTAAGCACGCAAAGCAGCACAGGGCCGTCAGCGCACCGGATTATTGCGGCCATTCACCCGCAGAGCTTACAGCGCAGAGTATTCCCCGTGGCGGATGCCAACGAGGCGGTATTGGATGATGTAGGTAAAACGCTGTATTTCACTCGCTATGGCTTACATCTAACCGGCGATAACGCAAGAAAATATCGAGGTGGGGCCAATGCCCGGCTCTGGCGCTTTGATTTACAAGCTAAGAGCGAAGCACAGCCCTTATTCCCTGATGATGGCAGCAATTATAAACGGCCCATGTGGTGGAAAAACCAGCTGTATTTTGTAAGTGATAAAGGTGGTGCTTACAATTTGTATACCACTTCGCACGGCGGCGGGATGCTGGCTTTAACGGCGCATAAAGATTGGGAAGTCCGCAATCCTAGCCTTGGCGATGGCAAGATTGTGTATCAGTTGGGGGCAGATTTGCGCGTGCTGGATTTGGCAGCCAAGCAGGATCAGCTTTTAAAAATTGATTTGCTTTCTGATTTTGATCAGCAGCGTCAGCGGCAGATTAAATCTCCGCTGGATAATCTGACGCATATGCAGCTGGCGGCAAAAGAAGAGCGGACTTTGTTTACGGCGCGTGGCCGTTTAACCATTGCCGGGCTAGGGCTGCAAAGGCGGGTTGATCTGCCTGTGCCCGATGGCGCACGAGCTAGCGAAGCGGTGTTTTCGCATGACGATAAATCGGTCTATGCCCTTGTGGATACCACGGGTGAAAATGAAATCTGGCAATTTGCAGCCAACGGCAGTGGCAAAGGTGAACGGCTGACGCAGGATGGCGGCGTGCATCGCTGGGCTATTTACCCATCACCCGATGGCAAATGGCTGGCGCATAGCGATAAACGTGGCCGCTTATGGTTGCTGGATTTGCAGAGCAAAAGCAATGGGGTGATTGATGATGCATCCGTACTGGGCATAGACAGACACGATGCCGTGGTTTGGTCGCCCGATAGTAAAACGCTGGCCATTGTGCGGCCCAATAGCAATCAGCAACGTGAGCAAATTGGCTTATATAGCCTAGAAACAAAGCGGCTGGCATTTGTAAGTAGTGATCGCTATGAATCGGCGTCGCCGGTGTTTTCGGCAGACGGGCGCTGGTTGTATTTTATTTCTAATCGCAACTTTCAAGTCAGCAACCGCTCGCCTTGGGGCGATCGTAATATGGGGCCGGTTTTTGATAAGCGCGGAGGAATCTATGCCTTGGCACTGCAAGCGGGGAATCGTTTCCCGTTCAAAGCGGATGACGAGCTGGTGAAGCCCGAAGCGGATGCCAAAGACGATAAAAAAACGGATAAAAAAGCCAGCAAGCCGGAAGTAAAACCGCTACCTGCTATTCAATATGCGGGGCTGGCAGAGCGCTTGTACGAGCTGCCTGTGCCTGCGGGCAATTATCGTGACTTGGCGCTTGACGATAAGTTTATTTATTTTCTGGAGCAGGAAGGTGATAAGACGAACCTGAAAACGATCTCTATCAGTAAAACCGCGCCGCAAACCGAGCTATTTGCCGCAGGGGTAAAAAACTTTCAGCTTGCCAGTGATAAAAAGCATTTGTTTTATCAAGCCGCTGCCGGTGGGTTTTTTATTGTAGATGCAGGGGCGAAGCAGCCCTCGGATATTAGCAAGGCCAAAATAAAGCTGGATGACTGGAGCTTTAGAAGCGATCCGCGGCAGGATTGGCAACAGATGTTTGCTGATGCTTGGCGTATGCACAGGGATTTTCTATTCGACGATAAAATACGCGGCGTGGCATGGCTGAAAATGCGCGAAAAATACGCTCCGCTGGTTGATCGTGTCAGCGATAGGGCCGAGCTGAATGATGTGCTTGGGATGATGGCGGCAGAAATAGGTATTTTGCATTCGCAAGTGACTCCTGGCGATATTCGTAAAGGTGTTGCCGATGGCGTGGCGGCTGGGTTAGGCGCAGTTCTGCTTCGCACGCAAGAGGGCTATCGAGTTGAGCATATTTATCATAGCGAGGCCGAGCTGCCTGCCCAACGCTCGCCACTGGCTCAGGCAGATGTTGATGTAAAAGAAGGCGATGTGATTACTGCGGTGAATGGCCGAAAAGTACTGGAGGCGAGAGATATTTCTGATCTCTTGCTTAATCAGGCAGATAAGCAGGTTTTGCTACAAATTAAACGCGCTAAAGCCATGCACGAGGTGATTGTTTCGCCTGTGAATATGGATAAGCAAAATAATCTGCGTTATGGCGATTGGGAGCAAAGCCGCAGCGAGCGGGTGAATACGGTATCTAAAGGCAAAATCGGCTATCTACATTTGCGGGCGATGGTGGCACAGGATATCGGCAGTTTTGCCCGCGAGTTTTACGCCAATATTAATCGGGACGGGCTTATTATTGATGTGCGCCGTAATAATGGCGGCAATATCGATAGCTGGATTATCGAGAAACTGCTGCGTAAAGCTTGGGCGTTTTGGGCCAGCCCCCTGCGCCAGCCTTACACCAATATGCAGCAAACTTTCCGTGGGCATCTGGTGGTGCTTGTTGATGAGCTGACTTATTCCGATGGTGAAACCTTCGCTGCCGGGATTAAAGCACTTAAATTAGCGCCACTTGTGGGTAAACGCACCGCAGGTGCGGGCGTCTGGTTATCCGATCAAAACCGCCTTGCGGATAATGGCATGGTCCGTGCGGCAGAAAACGGCCAGTTTGCTATCGAGGATGGCCGTTGGTTAATTGAAGGCGTGGGCGTCACGCCCGACATAGAAGTCGAAAACCTGCCCCACGCCACTTTTAAAGGCGAAGACCAGCAGCTGGAAGTCGCGATCAGCATCCTTGAGAAAAAACTCAAAGAACAGCCTGTGTTGCCGCTGAAGCCTCAGACGATTACACCGTTTTAATTTCTGGCATTGAATCTGCCTTTGCTAGGAGAGGCATACTCAACTCTGTAATTGTATTCGTCGTGCAGGGTGCTAAGGCCCGCAAGCAATGCTGAAGAAATTCGGGTTGCACCCATCCTACGAATGACAATATGCCTGCGCTATATTACTTACGTTTACAGGGGCAAAGAGGGAAACTTACCCGTCTGCCACCGTGCCCTATGTTGCCCTATGTGAACTAGTTTGCGCCGTACTTTTCGCCCCTTAGCCGCTTTCGTGGCGTTTCCCTGTTGGCGTTTCTATACTCGTCTTACCTCGGCCGTTTTTGTATCCCATGTTTGCTTCCTTGATCCGACCTTTTTCTCATGCCGCCATGCACCGCGTTTTGCTGCGCCAGCTGTATTTTTCTGGTGTGCAGTCGATCGGGGTGAGTGCTTTGGCGGGTGCGGCGATGGGGGCGATTGTCATTACGCTGGTGCAGGGCAATTTTGGCCAGAGCGGGGCCAGGGCGATGAATGTGCTGATGATTAGCTGCATGCAGGAAGTGGGGCCCTTAATGGTGGCCTTGATATTTATTGCCCGTAGTGCGTCTGCCATTGCGACTGAGCTGGCGGCTATGAAAGTAGCGGGGGAGCTACGCACCCTAGCGCGGCTGGGGGTTTCTGTGGTGCATTATTTAATTTGGCCAAGAGTTGTGGCGGCCGCGCTAAGCTGCATGCTGCTATTTTGCTACTTTATGGTGGCAGCTTTGCTCAGTGGTGCTTTGGCTACCCCGCAATCAGGGCTGATCGCAGAAATAGACCATAGTTTAAGCCAGCTTAATTTGTTTTCTTTGATGCTTGGCCTAGGGAAAAGCGCCGTGTTTGGTTTTGTGACCAGCGTCAGCGCTTGTTATCTGGGCCTGAGCGCGGGCTTTGCTAGCACCGAAATCCCAAGGCTGGCTTCGCGGGCGGTGTTGGTGAGTATTGTTGCCATCTTGCTCCTTGATGCCTTGATTGCGGTGCTGATGAGTCGTGCAGCATGAGTAACGCGCAGCGCTTATTACTGCATTGCAGCGATGCCGCACAAAAGAATCAGGCCTTGGATACAGTTTGTGCCTTGCTGCATCAGCGCGGGCAAGTTTTTGGCCTGCTGGCCTTACGGGGCGCGCTGCTGAGTAATATTAATGTGGCAGAGAATCTGTGGCTTGGTATGAACTGGCATCGCCAGCAAAGTGCCGAGGCTATTTTGCCTGTATTGCAGCAGCAATTAGTGCGTTTGGGTTTTGATGAGCACCGCGGGGCTCGCTTGCTTAATGCAAGGCCCGCCCAGCTTAATGCCACTGATTTACGAGCGGTGTTATTACTCAGGGCTTTATTGATGGAGCCTACTATTTTGCTTGCTGATAATGATTGGTTTGCGGGCGTGCTCTATGCCGATCGGGATTTAATGCAGCGCGCCGAGCCGCTGATTGCACATTGCCACTGGTGGGTATTTAGCGATGATTTAGGGGATCCCACGAGTGAAGTGGATTGGGTTCCTTGTGATCTGCTTACCCTATTAAATGAGTTGAATAATGAGTGCTGATCTAAACCCCCTAAAGAAAGACAAACGCACTTATGTGGGCCTGTTTGTGGCGGGCGCTTTGTTTTTGATTGCGATGGTGCTCTTTGTGCTGGCGCGCTCCCAAGGCTGGTTTGAGCAAAGCTATACCTTAGAGTTTCGTGCTGCGAGTGCCGAGTCTTTAAATAAAGGCATGCTGGTGCGCCTATCCGGTTTGCCTGTTGGCAAAGTGACAGAGATTAAGCTGGAGGACGACGCGCGGGTGCGGGTGCAAATGCAGATTAATAAAGATTTTCAGCGCTGGATTAAAAGCGATTCGGCCGCCTCTTTAGCGCGGGAAGGGATATTTGGCGATAGCTTTATTCAAATTTCTGCGGGCACCAGTAAGGGGCAATTGCTGGAGGGCGGGGCGGTGTTGGCATTTGATCCGGGCAGTGGCATGAATGAGCTTTTACAACAATTACGTGAACGGCTTTTTCCCTTGCTGGAAGAAATGCAAAGCTTGGCGGCTTCGCTTAAATCGCCTGATGGGCAATTAGGCAGCACGCTGAGCGAGGCGCGGGCCTTATTGCATGAATTACGCAGCACCCGCACTCAAATTGATAAAACGCTGGCCAGCGCAGCCTTGTTAACGCAAAAAAATATTCCTGCCACTCTGGGCTATGTGGATGGCACTTTGGCCGGGTTTAAAACGGTAGCGCAAAGCACCGATGCACAGCTTGCGCAGATCAGTAGCAAGTTGCAAGCCACGCTGGATCAGTACGAGCGCACCGGCAGTAGTGCGGATAAAACGCTGAAAGAAGTGCAGATTCTGGTGCAAGAAACGCGGCCTTTATTGCAAAAAGCCATTAAAGATGCCGATGTGGTGATGCGTAGCGCCAATCAAACCATGATCAATATGCACGAGCGCTGGCCCTTTAGCGGCGATGCCAAGCCTGCATCAATGCCAGAATCTGAAAACTAGGCTACTGAAAATATGTAGGTGTATTTACTTACTATTTTCGTATGGGTTTTGATGAAAAGTACCAGTTTTATGTAATTTTATGACGGAAATAAGCGGTTCCGGTATGCTGCGCGATTCATTTCCTTGTGGAAAAAGCCCATGCACCCTGATCAGCTATTTGCCTCATTCGCCGCCGCTTTTAATCAAGATCAGCGACTGATCTCTTTGCAACTGGGCGATGGTGCAGCTTGGGGCGAGCAGCTATTACCCCAGCGTGTGACGGGCAGCGAGGGGATTAATCAGGCTTACCGTTATCAGATCGATTGCTTGTCACCCGATGGTGCTTTAGAGCTTAAATCACTACTTGGTCTGCCTGTTGTGCTGGCTGTGGCAGATGCCAATGGCGATGCGATTGAGCGCTGCGGGGTGATTAGTCAGGCGCAGCTTTTAGGCTCTGATGGTGGCTTTGCCAAGTATTCGCTCACCGTAGAGCCACCTTTTGCTCTGCTCAGATACCGCCGCACTTCCCGCGTTTTTCAGGATTTATCCGCCGTTGATATTGTGAAACAGGTACTGGCCGAGCATCAGGCCAAAAACCCTGTATTTGCTTCGGTACAAACGCTGGATTTTAAATTATCAGGCGAATACCCGCCGCGCTCTTATTGCCTGCAATACCGGGAAGACGATTTTGCGTTTTTGTGCCGCTTAATGAAAGAAAGCGGCCTGGCTTGGCGCTTCGAGCATTTGGCCGGAGACACGCCTCAGGTTCAACTTATTGTATTTGATGATGCCTTTGCCTTGCCCGAAGCAGCAGAATCCGCGGTGAGATTCCACCGCTCGGACGCCACAGAAAAAAGTGATTCACTTACCACTTGGAACACCCAGCGGCAAATTGGCAGCAGTTCGGTTTCCCTAGCCAGCTTTGATTACAAAGCCGCCAACACCAGCCACAGCTTAAGCGATAGCGCCATTGATCAGGGCGATGGCGGGCAGCAAATTCAATCCAGTCTGGAATATTACGACCCGCAAGCGCATTACTACGCCAGCGATTTAGACCAGCTCAACCATGATGCCAAGCTGCGCCAGGACGCTTTAGACGGGCAAAAGAAATCGTTTTCTGGCTCCGGCACATTACGTAGCTTGCAGGCTGGGCAATGGTTCCGTTTAGAAGATCACCCCGCCCACGAATGGGATAGTGCCGAGCAGCGTGAATTTGCCATTACCCAGCTTAAATTCACGGCAAACAATAATCTGCCAGCGGATTTAACCCAGCAACTTAGCCTAGTCGCGCCCAGCCTGCTTGCCGCTTCAGCCAAGGATAACGCGCCTTACCAAGCCGACTTCACTGCCCAAAGACGCGGCCAGCCTGTGCTTAGCCACCTGGGCGAGCAAGAGTTTACCAAGCCCACCAGCCTTGGCTTGCAAACCGCCACCGTAGTCGGCCCCGCCGGTTCAGAAGTTCACACCGACGAGCACGGGCGCATTAAAATTGAATTTCACTGGCAGCGTGCCGCAGAACATCCCGAGTTTGGCGCAAACCTAGACGATAAATCATCCTGCTGGATCCGCGTCGCCGCACCATCGGCAGGCGCAGGCTGGGGGCATCAGTTTATCCCGCGTATCGGGCAGGAAGTCACCATCAGCTTTGTTGAGGGCGATATCGACCGCCCCGTAGTTACTGGCGCTGTCTATAACGGCAGCCATTCAGTGCCCACCTTCAGCGGTGCGGGCGTCTTGCCCGCCAATAAAACGCTATCCGGCATCAAAACCAAAGAGCATGAAGGCGGCCAATACGGCGAGCTGCTGTTTGACGACACCAAGGGTGAAGTGCGCACCAAGCTATCGAGCGAGCACGGCAAAACTCAGCTCAACCTTGGCTATCTGATCCATCCACGCACGAATGGCAAAGGTGAGCCACGCGGTGAAGGGTTTGAATTACGCACCGATAATCAAGGCGCAATCCGCGCCAATGGTTTACTGATCAGCACTGAAGCTAAGAGTGGTGCATCTGGCAAACAACTCGATCACACACCCGCCCAAAGCCAGCTGGAATCGGCCCTTGCACTGGCACAAAGCCTAGGTGAAACCGCCACCAACCAACTCGCCGACACCATCGAAACCGGTGATGAGGGCAAAACTGTTGAGGCCGATAATAGTGCCGGCAGCAAAGCCAGCACCGCCCATCTGTATCACCACGTGCACGCCAGCAAAAGCTTTGCAGCGGGTAGCAATGCCGATAAAGAAAGCAAAACAAAATCCAAAGACCAAGCAGGCCAGCAAAAAATCATCCTGCTACATGGGGAAGACGGCGTGGCCATCACCAGCCCGCAAAGCCAAACTATCTCAGCAGGCACAAACCTAGATCAAATCGCCCAGCGCGACACCAATCAAACCTCTGGCCGCCGCTGGATACACAACGTGGGATCGCACATCAGCTTATTTGTGGCTGGGGTAAAAGATAAAGTTGCGTTAAAACTGATCGCTGCTAAAGGCAAGATTCAGCTGCAGGCGCAAAGCGACGATATTGAAATCACCGGTGATAAAGACCTAAAAGTGACTGCTTGCAAAGGGCTGCTCAGTGTTTCGGCTAAAGATGAAATTTTAGTCACCGCTGGTGGCGGTTATATCCGGCTAAAGGGTGGCAATATCGAGATTCATTGCCCGGGCACGGTCACAGTGAAAGGCGCGAGTCATGCGTTGAGCGGGCCAACTAGCTTAAATGCGCCCTTGCCTAAGTTTGCCAAGGGCTGCGAGCAAAGTATGGATGCCGCAGCAGCGTCTCAAGCGGCTACCGTGCGCTTAAGCTAAGGGATTAAAAAGATGACAGATCCAACCATAGCAAACCATGCTACGGCCGTTTTGCAATGCTTGAGCGATAAGCTGCAAGCAGGCAAACCGCTCTATCTTGCTTTAGATTACAGCCACAGAGCGCTTTCAGATGATGAATTGCTGCTGGATGACGCGGCAAAACTAAAGGGCTTTGTTGTGCCTTTAAAGCATCGCTCGCTCAACCCGGCAATGCGGCCGTATTGGCTGCCATTGTCTGATACAAATGCAGAGCAGCTGTTACCCAGTATCGAGCAAGCCCTGCAAGAAGCCTCGCCAGATTTAATTGCTGAAGGCTGTGGCCGCAGAGTGGCGGGCTGGCTAGAGATTACGGGGGATGCCCAGCAAGCTGCCTTGCATATCAGCCAACAAATGATTCGCTTCTCTCCTTTAGGCGGCAATCATTTACTGCGCTTGCATGATCCTGCCGTGCTGTGGGCCTTATGGCCACTGCTGAATCATGAGCAGCAAAAATACTTATTCGGCCCCGTGGTCAGCTGGAGCCTCATTGCACCAAACGGGCAGCTGATTGCTTTGCAAATCAAACCAGATACGGGCCATAACAAGGGCACGCCTGATATATGGGGCCGCCAGCTCTGGCAAGATATCGCCCTGATCGCGCCTTTTAATCAAGCGCTGCTGGCTTATCTGGCGCAAAACAGCGATTTGCAAATAGGCCAGCTAGATCATCTGCACGAGCTTGGCTTTGCGGCCATCAAGCGCGCCCAATTATTGGGCTTTAGTGACGATGCCGATTTAGCGCTATTTGCCCAGCATGCTCTGATGATCCACCCGTTCTTTGATCGTCATCCGCTGCTGCAAAAATGCCTTGCAGCGCGGCAGGCGGATAGCTATTACGGCGGCTTGGTTGCAGAGCTGAGTGACAGCGATTGGCAAAGCATCGCCGCAAACAAAATTTAGTTTTACATAGGGCATTTGCCTTTCAATTTTTAGGAAATTACCAAAGCATGAGTCAGCTATGTAAAGCATGCCAAGCCAGTGGCTTACCCATTATGCCGGTGCGTTATGCCGTTGTTCCTAAGTCTGTAGCGGCAAAGCTGCCGGATTGGGCCAGTGGTGCAAGGGTGAAAGACATTGCCTTGGGCGATGAGTTTCATTACGCATTACGCACTCTGCGTGCAGGCTATGTATATCTGTACTATTCAAAAAACGCCCGTGGCGCAAAGCAGTGGGAGTGCTACACCGTTACCGAAGATGGACTGCTGCTGTTACAACTCACACCAAAATCCGCTTTAGAGCCTAAAGACAGCATGACCTGCAAAACTGCTGGCCATAGCAATAGCCGCTTGCATCACTTGATTATTGATCGTCCAGACGATTGCGGCCCAACATGGATCGCTTTTAGCGAGCATAAATGGAGCGATGAAACCCTTGCGCAATATGGCAGCGATGCCAAGCTACGCAGCGCCAGAATGCAAGCCATTGACCCCAAAGCCATGGCCGCTGGCGCAAAAAACCCGCATAGCAGCCCAGCCAGCCAAGCCGCACTAGAAAGCATCATGGAATACAGCCCAGGCTTTTCGAGCGCTCAGCTGCCCTACGATCAAAAAATACCACAAGTGAGTAGTAAAAATGGTGGTTTTAAAGAGTTTGACTTAAAGCGAGTCAGTAGCTATTACGTTGTTTGCTCTCGCAAAGGTAACGCTAGTGAAACGCTTCAGTTCATGCAAACACGTGCTAAAAAAAGCAGTGGCGCTAGCAATACACCTCATGTGATGGCCCTATGGGATGCGATAGGTACCGTACATGAGTTAAATGGCTTTCGTAATGAACCTGCTGGGGTTTTAAAACAGTATGGTATTGAGCTTGAGTTTCAAATTAATGCGATGACTGCCATTGAGGGCTTAAAACAGGCTATGGCAGAGAAAGCGGGGAAAAGCCAACAAGCAAACCAAGATCAAATGCTTAATCAGGCCGCTGCTTGGTATAAGCCAGAAGAAATGGCAAAACGAAGAGCCAGTTCATCACTTATGCCAGAACCCAAACACAGCCAGCGTTTAGAAGTCTGCAATATATTAGAACAATGGGCACAGCAACAGGTGCCATACATGCCATATCCTCAGCGGTTAGAAGCCATTGATATGCGCAATATTCAAGAGCCACAAAGAAGCCAGCAGATTAGTGCTTTAAAAGCAGAAGTTACCGTGTTTTTGAGCTCACGAAAGGATAATTACGATAAAAACATTAAGTATGCAAGTTCTGGCTCATGGTCTAAATATGAGAAAAAATTAAAGATTGGTGAGTATGGTGATTTTAAAAAAAATTACGATAAATTATTTAATATGTCTTCAGACATCATAGATGCTCGCACGGATTTGTTAATTAAATGGCTGGATTCAACTTTATTTATTGATACACTTGAAGATTATCATCATGAAAATACAAATGATGGCGTTTATTTTGAAGATGTAATTGGCAATGGTATTTTTGGCATAAGCTCGTCTGCCGCAGGCGCTAAAAAAATTGACATTTGGGTTAAAGATGCCAAGGCCAGTGATAAGAAAAATATATTATGGCGAGCCATCGCCATGAACCAGAAAGTTGGAATAAAAAATGTGGATGCCTTGCTGACAGCGGCATCTGGCCCTCCTGTTCCATTTACAGAAAAAACGCTGGCTGCAGCCAGTGATAATTTTAAATATGTTGTGAAAATTGCGGAGTTGGGTAAAAAAGGATTGGGCCTTCACAACACTTTACGCAAAGATGGTGTAAAAGCGATCCCAACAGGCGGGTTAGAAAAAATACTTTTGACAGTGGGAGAGCGATTTTTTGCTCCATTTATGAATAAACGACTTGATACTATGGGCGAGAAGTTAGTACAGGCTCTTTTATTAGGAAGAGCTGGCTGCCAGTATGCTGCAATTATGGGGTTATTAGCAGTAGAAGCAAAAATGGGCACGATTGGGCGTACAGAGTCCTTACTTATGCTAAGTATGGGGACTGTTTATGCAAATAAAAAAATAGGTGCTGAATATAAAACTTTAAAGGACGCTTGGGCAAACTTAATTGCTACGGTTGATGAGGCAAAAACAAATGCTAATCCTAAACTGGCCGGAGGTTTTAATGACGCAAAAGATCTGCGTTTCGGTTTAGTGACGACTATTTTGCAGGGGCTATTTGTTCTTAAATTACTAGAAGATGTGGAAAATCAGCCGAAGAGCAAAGAGCTAAAAGCAACCCTGCTCATGGCACAATTAAGCTTAGGGGCCGGCGCTATTGATTTAGGGGCAACCGTCATTAAAGGATTGTCTAATGCTAAAGATGCTGCCAATAGCTTCCAATTATTAAAATTGAGTGGTGGGTTATTGAGTGCGGGGGCTGGGTGGATAGCAATGAAACAAGGTGGATCCTTAAGTTATGGTGCATATAAAGAAAATAAATATAAATTATTCTTTGCATATGGTTTTAAAACTGTGGCTGATGGCCTTTCGGCTGGTTTTTCATTGCTTGCATCTTTCTCATACACTGCACCAGCTATGCAAGCACTAAAAACTCGTTTCCCTACATCTCTTGCTGCTAAAGGTATCAGTAATGTAATGAGCAGGTTGTTTGCTTGGCGCGCAGTCTTACTTTTTGGTAGCTTGGCTTTTTCTCTTGTTTCAATTGGAATTACAATAGCAATTTGGTACTTTGATGAAGATGAGCTTCAAGAATGGTGTGATCAATCCGCGTTTGGTTTGAAAGATACAGATACATTCCCTTCGATAGAAGAACAACAAAAACAATTTGAAAAGGCATTAGTTAAAGTTCTCTCTACCTGAAATTAGCTGATTTATTTTTTTAATTTGGAGGGGCAATGGATACGCAAGAAAATATAAAACATGAGCTTATTAAAGGAATTATTAGTGATTTGCAAATTAGCCATGGTTATGAAGATTTGGTTTTTACAGACAGCATAAAAAATACAGCTGGGGCCGCTGCGTCTGCTGCCGCTTTAATGGGGCAAGTCTTTAATGCTGGTGCTTTAGCAACTGCATCGGGTGGGGCTGAAATTAGCATGCAGTTTTTTACCTGCAAGTTAGATGAAAAAAGAGTTGCGGGTCGTTTTTATAATGTAGGTTTTAAAGACGGCGAAGAAATAGAATTTGTCGTCAAGCAAGAGGGTGATATTTACGCTGTTTTAGCAGCAAGAAATACTAATCAACGTTTGATTTGGATGCTCCCCCAACATTTGCGTGGAGAAAAAGCTCATTTGAAAAGTGATATTAAATGGACAGTTATTACTACAATAATTGGAGCATTTTTATCATTATTGTTATTTTATTTAGCTACACCAAAAGAAGAGCCTAATATTCCTAGCATGTGGAGCGATCCCATGGTCATTTTTGGAGTGCTAATCATTGGATTCATTCTATGTTTATTTGTAAATGTAGTCACTCGTTGTTTTTTTAGCCGCTTTGGCAAAGCAACTACACCTATTCTTGCTGCTCTAGGATATGAAAATCCTGATGAAGTAGATTTGCCTGCAATAAGCCGTGCCGCACATAAGCGATATAAGCAGGAGCATGGTGTGTCGGCTGATTCGGACCCTACATGGGTTTGGCGTTATTAATTCAATGAACGTTCAAAAAAATTATGTATTAATTAAAGGTGCAATCAGTGATTTGCAAACCAGTCATGGTTATGAAGATTTGGTTTTTACCGATAGCATAAAAAATACAGCAGGTGCTGCTGCGTCTGCTGCCGCATTAATGGGGCAAGCATTTTAATGCTGGCACTTTAGCAACAGCATCGGGCGGTGCTGAAATCAGTATGCAGTTTTTTACCTGCAAGTTAGATGAAAAAAGAGGTGCAGGACGTTTTTATAATGTAGGTTTTAAAAATGGCGAAGAAATTGAATTTGTCGTTGAGCAAGAGGGTGATGTTTATGCTGTTTTGGTAGCCAGAAGTGCTAGTCAGCGCTTGATTTGGATGTTGCCTCAACACTTGTGCGGAGAAGAAGCTCATTTAAGAAGCGATATTAAATGGACCATTATTACTACAATCATTGGAGCTGTTTTATACGCTATTTTTCTTCACCCATCAGGAATAAAGGATGATTTATTATAGCCTATGTGGAGCAAAGTTTTAAATTGGTGTATGCCATTTATTTTAGGCTTGGTTTTTAATTTGATAATTAGAAGTTTTTTTAATCGATTTGGGAAAGAAACCACACCCATTCTTGCTGCATTAGGTTTTGAAAGTCCAGAAAATGTCGACTTACCCACAATAAGCCGGGCTGCCCATAAGCGCTATAAGCAGGAGCATGGTGTATCCGCTGATTCGGATCCTACATGGGTTTGGCGTTATTAAAATATAGCGATAGAGTCTGCATGAACAATGTTCCTAAAGAATCAATAAAGCCTACTGGCATGATTAAAATCAGTGGCCAGATTAGCAATTACAAATCAACACGTGAACATGCCAATTTTTTCTTTACACAAAACGACAATAAAGCGATGAGTTTGGCGGCCATTGCCAGTGCGGCAATTGGTTCAAGTGGGCTAGCAATGGGCGCGGCGATTTCCGCATCGGACATGGAAGAAGAAGCCGATTATGTAGAGTTTGAAATGGATGGCAAGGCGATTAAGGGCTGGGTTTGGTGTAGCCCATTTGCTAACAAAGATATGGTTGATGTTGTTGGCGAATGGCGGGAGGATTATTTTGAGTTAGTCGCCATTGCTCGCCCCGCCGATCGAACGATTGCCCTTTATCCACACTGCTCACGTGGCAAGCGTGCCCATATAAAGAATGCGATTAAATGGTGGTTTCTTGGCGTGACTGGATTTATGGTGGGCATCTTTCCGATTGGAATAATGGGAGGATACTTCATGAACAACGAGTCTGGTTTAGGGGTTATCGCCTCTCTCATTGGTATGTTCATTCCTTTTGTTCTATGGCTATTTTTTGGGAAAAACGGCTTAATTGTTAGTGCTGGATTAGTATTAACGGCTCTTTTATCGGTCTTTGACCTTGAAGAGATATTTAAAGTGATTTCGATATTCTGGGGTGTACCTGTTGTGTTCTATATATTCATGGGGATATTTGCTATTCATTATTCATGGAAAACGATGAAATTTGTAAATGTAGCGACTTATGTTTTTGATGCCCTTGGCTTAGAAAACCCATCAAATATAGATTTTCCAAAAACATCGCAGGCGGAAGTCTTAAAATTAATTAAAAAACGAAAAGAAAAAAAAGAAAATGAAGCAATAAAAGAGAGTAAAAATAAAAAAAGAAAGAACGAAAAAAAATCAAATGTATTGCTAAGCCAAAGTGAAATTAGCTTTGGCTCTATGTATTTAAAGTATTAATTTATGATTAAAATTTACTTACTCTTGACATTGCTTTGGTTATTTTGAATTGAAGTTAAAAACTGATACTGGGACGATTAGTAATTTACAAATTGTGCGTACCCAGCAAAACATACTTTATAGCCCGCATATGAAAGAGGCCGCGGGGGCAAGTGCAGTCATTTTTGCTGTAGCCGGAATGGGCGCAGCTGCCATGCGTTATTCAAAAATTCCGCAATGGCCTACCGATATTGAGGCTCAATGCCCTGTTGAAGCCAATGATCCTTAGTTTAAAGATGCATCAATGAATCCATTTTAAATAATGTAACGTGATGGTGCATTAGCAGTGGCTAGCCGCTGCTACGCTCATTTAATAAGGGCCAGTGCTTTTCGTCTAAGCGCTGGCCCTTATTGTTTACTGGAGGCGTGGTGCACTTTCGTGCACCGCTTGGGGTGTTATCCCTTTGCTTTCCACCCCCCACCCATGGCTTTGTAAAGGTCTACTGTGGCATTGAGCTGGTCGCGCTGTGCTGCGGCAAGGTTGAGCTGGGCCTGGAATAGGGAGCGCTGGGCGTCTAGCACTTCTAGGTAGCCAGAGAAGCCGTTGTCGTAGCGTAGCGTGGCGAGTTTTAATTGCCGGCTGAGCGAATCCAGTTGTAGCTGCTGGGCGGCGACGATTTTTGCGCTGCTGCTGCGGGCGATCAGCGCGCTTTGCGTTTCGGCAAAGGCTTGCTGAATGCTGAGGCGATAATTGGCCACGGCTTGTTTCTGGCGCGCGGTAGCACCATCTACATTGGCGGCGGTGCGGCCATTATCAAACAGCGGTGCGGCCAGGTTACCAAGGAAAGACCATGTTCTGGCCGGGCCTGAGAATAAATCACTGATCGATGCGCTTTCCGTACCCAATAGCCCCGTGAGGGAGATGGTGGGGTAGTAAGCCGCCCGCGCTGCGGCGATGCGGGCACCCGCGGCTTTTAGCGATTGCTCGCTGGCCTGAATATCAGGGCGGCGGACTAATAGCTCGGAAGGTAGGCCCAGCGGCACATTCACAGGTAGGCTGATTTGCTTGAGCGTTTTACCACGGGCAACCCCTGATTCGATCATTTCACGCGGGTTTTGGCCGATCAGAATGCTTAGGCTGCTGGCGACTTTGGCAATGTTTTGCTCAATGCCGGGCACGCTGGCTTGCGCGGCGGCGAGCTCTACTTCGGCCTGACGCATATCCAGCTCGGAGGTCACCCCGCCTTCAAAGCGGCGCTTGCGTAGCTGAAAGCTCTCCTGCCTTGTTTTAAGGGTGTCCACTGCAATAACAAGCTGCTGATCGAGTGCGCGCAAATTAAAGTAGGTTTGCGCCACATTGGCGTAGAGCGCCAGAGCCACTGCATCGCGATTGTATTCACTGGCTAAAAGATCAGCCCTGGCGGCGTCATTGGTGTTTTTAATGCGCCCCCAGAAATCCAGCTCCCACGATGCGGTGGCACCCAGCGAGTAGCTGTCAGAAGGGCTGCCGAGCTGTGGCGACATGCTGCGGCCCGCTTTACCACCCAAATCGAGCCTTGGCAGCTGGTCGGCAGAAATAATCCCCAGTGCTGCGCGGGCTTCGTCGATGCGGGCGGCGGCAATCACTAGGTTCTGGTTATGCGCTTCTGCGGCGCTGATTAAATTATCCAGCGCAGGGTCGTCAAATTGCGCCCACCAGTTGCGGCCTATGCTGATGTCGCTCACTGAATCGCTACGCCATGCACTGGGCAACTCGGTTTTTGTGTCAACCACGGGCGGTGTTAGAGCGCAGGCGCTTAAGGTGGATGCAATCAGAAGTGCGAGTATGGTTTTACGCATGGTGATCTCCTGCTGCTGGGGTCTTGGCGGCTTTTTTCTCGCTCTGCTGCATAATCAGGCGGAAGAACAGCGGGATAAAGAAAATCGCAATAAAGGTGGCAGCGAGCATCCCGCCAATCACGGGCGTGCCCAGTGAGTGACGGCTGGCCGAGCCTGCGCCGCTGGATAAAACCAGAGGCACGCAACCTAAAATAAACGCGAGTGAAGTCATCACAATCGGGCGGAAGCGTAAGCGTGCAGCAGCAAGGGCAGAATCGAGCAAGCTCATGCCTTCTTCATGCTTCATGACGGCGAATTCTACAATCAGAATCGCATTTTTTGCCGCCAGCCCCACCAGCGTCACTAGACCAATCTGGAAGTAAACGTCGTTGGTTAAGCCGGTTAAAAATACCGCCAGTAGCGCACCAAACAGCGCAAAGGGCACGGCGCTAATCACGGCAATCGGCAGTGTCCAGCGCTCGTATTGCGCAGCCAGAATCAGGAACACCATGATAATGCCGAAGCCAAAGGCCAGCGCAGCGGAGGATCCGGCGGACTTTTCCTGATAGGCCGAGCCTGTCCATTGCAGCTTGTAGTCGCTACCCATTACGCTGGCTTCGACTTCTTCCAGTGCTTTAATGGCCTGGCCAGAGCTGACGCCCGGTGCAGGTTGCGCCATGATTTTTGCGGCCTGGAACACATTAAAGCGCTCAACCAGCTCCGGGCCAACCGATGTTTTAACTTGCACAAGGCTGGTGAGTGGAATCATGTCGCCTTTATCTGAGCGTACATAAACATTGCGGATATCGTCTGGGCGGGCGCGGAAATCGGCTTCAGATTGCAATTGCACACGGTAGGTGCGGCCAAACTGGTTAAAGTCGTTGACATACACTTGGCCAAATGTGGCTTGCATGGTGTCAAACACTTGGTTGATGCTTACCCCCAGCGCCTTGGCTTTTTCCCGATCAAGATCGAGATAAATCTGCGGCACATTGGCACGGAAGGTGGTTGAAACGCTGGCAAACTCGGGGCGTTTCTTGGCTTCATCTACAAAGCGCTGCGCAGCCTTGGAAAACTCTTTGGTGTCGCCCGTGCCCCGGTTTTGCAGATAGCCTTCAATCCCGCCGGTGGTCGACATCCCCTGAATAGCCGGCGGGTTAAAAGTAGCCGCAAAGCCGTCTTTCATGCCCATATAGGCCATGCCCTGGAATGTTTTAGCCAGTGTAAATGAGCTGTCTGCCGGGTCTTTACGCTCTTTCCAGTCTTTAAGCGTAGAGAACACAATGCCGCTATTGCTGATAATTGCGCCGGAAAGAATATCAAACCCCACAAAGGAAATGACGTTCTCGACATTCTTATTGGCCATCAGCATTTTTTCAAACTGATCACTAGAAGCCGCAGTACGGTTGAGCGAGGATGCGTCCGGTAGCATCACCGCGCTAATTAAAGTGCCCTGATCTTCATCAGGAACCAGCGCGCCGGGTACTTTTTGCAGCAAAACAAAAATCGCCAGTAATACGGCAGCAAACAGCACAAAAGCCACGCCAACTCGGCGGTTTAAGAATGCCACGCCACTGACATAGCCATTGGTAACGCGATCAAAGTTTTTGTTAAACCACACAAAAAACTTGGCGGGTTCGCTATGGCTGTTTTTAAGCAAGATGGCACAAAGAGCAGGGGTGAGTGTTAAAGCCACAATCCCGGAGATGGTGACCGAAACCGCAATGGTGACGGCAAATTGCTTATACATCACACCGGTCATGCCGCCCATAAAGGCCACAGGCAGGAATACGGCGCAGAGCACTAACACAATGGCAATCACGGGGCCGGCTACTTCCTGCATGGCCTGAATAGACGCTTCCTTGGCCGAGCACTTGGTTTCGCTCATGATCCGTTCAACGTTTTCCAGAACCACAATGGCGTCATCCACCACAATACCAATGGCTAGCACCATACCGAACAGAGTTAAGAGATTGATCGAGAAACCCAGAAGCAACATCCCTGCAAACGTACCGATCAGTGAAATCGGCACAGCAATACACGGAATCAGCGTGGCGCGGAAGTTTTGTAAAAAGAGGTAAACCACGATGAATACCAAAATCATGGCTTCAAACAGGGTGTGAACCACTTCTTCGATAGAGATTTTTACAAACTCGGTGGTGTTATAAGGAATAGAGTAAGTAATGCCTTCGGGGAAACGCGTTTTTAGCTCTTCCATCTTGGCTTTTACGCCTGCGGCAACGGCAACGGCATTGGCACCAGGTTGCAAATACAGCCCGATAGCCACGGCTGATTTGCCATTGAGGCGGGCTTGCAGATCGTAATCTTTCCCGCCCATTTCAACGCGAGCCACATCTTTCAGGCGGATTTTTGCCCCATCCGCGGTCGAGCGGATAATGATGTTTTCAAACTCCTTTGCGTCTTTTAAACGGCCCTGCGTATTCACCGTATAGGTAAAATCAATCGGTGCCGTCGTCGGCTGTGCCCCGATTTTACCTGCGGCAAATTGCGCATTTTGCTCACGAATAGCACCAATCACATCGGATGGAGATAGCTTGAGCTGCGCCAGTCGATCTGGGCGCAGCCAAACGCGCATGGCGTAGTCTGTGCCCCCGAACATGCTTAAATCACCCACGCCAGGCAGGCGCTTTAGCTCGTCCACAATATTGAGTAGGGCGTAGTTAGAGAGGTAGGTGGTGTCGTAGCGATCATTCGGCGAATTCAAAGCCACTACTTCAAGGATAGATGTTGATTTCTTTTTAACCGTCACCCCCTGGCGTTTAACTTCTTCGGGCAATTGTGCCAACGCCGCAGAGACACGGTTGTTGACGTTAATCGTGGCCTGATCGGGATCTGTGCCAATTTCAAAGTAAACGTTCATGCTCATCTGGCCGTTTGATGCCGAGCCAGACTGAACATAAATCATTTTTTCTACACCATTGATCTGCTGCTCAAGCGGTGCGGCTACCGTTTGGGCAATCACATCGGGGGTAGCACCGGGGTAAACGGCAGAAACAGAAACAACAGGAGGGGTAATGCCGGGGTATTGCTCGATAGGCAACGAGCGCATCGCGGCCAGACCTGCCAGCACAATCACGATCGAAATCACGCTGGAGAAAATGGGCCGCTCAATAAAGAATTTAGAAAACATAGCGTGTCCTTATTGGGCAGCAGGGCTGCTGGCGGGAGATGGATTCACCACAACGCCCGGCTTGGCTTTCATCAAGCCATCGATAATGACTTTCTGCCCCGCTTTTAGCCCTGATTCAATAATCACTTTGCCCCCCACCACCTGGCCTAGTTTTACCGGTACAGGTACTACTTTGTTGTCGGCGCCCAGTGTCATCACAATATGATCGGCTTGCGACTGAACCACGGCGCGCTCAGGCACTAAAATGGCATTTTTGCGTTTACCTAGCTCCAGCGTCACGCGAACAAATTGCCCCGGTAGCAAATCACCTTTAGGGTTTTTGAAAATAGCGCGGGCGCGGATGGTGCCGGTTTTAGGATCGACACGATTATCCGAGAAGTTGATTAAGCCTGATTGCGAATAAACGCTGCCATCAGCGAGCTTGATTCTGGCAACGAAATTTTTTGAATCGTTCAGTGTAATTTGCCCGTTACGGGTTGCGGCTTCTAGCTCTTGGCGATCTTGCTCGGAGTAGGAAAAGTTCACATACAGCGGATCAAGCTGGCTGATGGTAGTGAGACGGCCGGAGTCCCCGGTGGCAGAAATCAGGCTCCCTTCTGATTGCACCAGCTTGCTAGTGGTGCCTGCAATTGGCGCCGTTACTTTGGTGTAGCCTAAATTAAGCTGGGCTTGCTTCACACTGGCCTGAGCGGTTTGGCTGCTGGCAAGGGCAGAGGCGTAAGCAGAAAGCGCATCGTCGTAATCTTTACGGCTGACTGCGTTTTCTTTAAATAGCGGAATAATCCGATCACGATCGGCGCGGGCTTTTTCTAATTTAGACGCTTCCAAGGATAGCTGGCCCTTGGCTTGATCTAGCGTGGCTTTGTAAGGTTCAGGATCGATTTCGAATAAGACTTGTCCTGCTGCAACTTGCGCGCCTTCTACATAGGTTCTTTTTAATAAGATGCCATTCACACGGGAGCGTACTTCCACATCGCGATACCCCGCAGTTTCGCCCACCATTTCTGTACTTAAAGGCACATCGCTGGCTTTTAGTTCGATAAAGCTAACCGGGGCAGGGGGTGGCGCAGCAGGGCCTTCTTGCTTGCCGCAGGCGCTGAGTAAAACCAGAGCAGCAAGGGCGCTTAGGCGAAATATTTCTGGTAAACATCGAGTACCCTGGTTCATGGGCTATCTCCGGCAGGGGTATTAAATTGAGAGTGGCAAATTAAGCTTAGATATAAGTCGTAAGGTTTCAAGGCAATGTCATTTGCATTGAAGAAAAATAGGCTGCCCAGAGTATTAGCTTTTATTTTTGCAAACCAGTGCATAGTGTTTTTATAAATTCACACTATTGCCTTGTGAGTTTAGTGCTTTGTCAGCTAATTCGCCTTCTCAGTTCTAGAGGTTTGATAGGGGGCTTTTTGTATGCAAAACACGCGGGGGTCTGATTCATTGATTTCCTTACTCCCTTTGCTTTTATTGAGCTCGATGTGCATGCCGCTGACTTCTGTTTTTTATGGGGGAAGTCATTGTGTAAAGTCTTCTCTTTTGTATTCTTTTGGATTAGACTGTCCAGTCTAAAATGAGGTGTGGCGATGGTTAAGAGTAAGCTTGCAGAGGACGAAGCAGGGCTAGATCCTGTCATTTGTGCTGCTAAGTCTGTTTTTTGTGAGATGGGTTATCGTGCCAGCATTGAAAAAGTGGCCGCCAGAGCAGGCGTAGCAAGGCAAACTATTTATAACCGTTTTGGCAGTAAGCAAGCCTTGTTTGAATTAGCGATTGATCACTTTATTGGTGAGATGCTAGCGCCGCTCGCGGTAACAGAAGGAGATGTACGAGAGCGTTTATTACGTTTTTCTTTGTCGTTTCGGGCGCAAATTATGACGCCGGAATCAGTAAAAGCGCATCGGGTGCTTACGGGCGAGGCGCCGCGTTTTCCAGAATTAGCACGTCGCCATTTTGAGCTTTGTATTGAGCGCACAGCAAGACAACTGGCTGCTCAGTTAGAAACGGCAATGCAAGAGGGGGTGTTGCGCCCAGCGGATCCTTTTGAAGCGGCCACGTTTTTATTTGACATGTTGGCGGGTTACGATCAGCTGAAATTATTGTTTGGTGGAGAGCCGCCAGATCCATCTGGTGAGACGGCAAAAGTGACTCGCATTGTCGACATGTTCTTACGTGCATACCAGGTGTAAGTGTTTTGTGGTGTCAGGTAGGCTTCAAGTGTTAAATTGTTGTTTTATTGAAATGAAATGCAATCTCATTACTATTGAAATTTATAGGCATAAATTAAACAATGTCATATTACAAAGGATTAGGAATGCTTCCTTCACTTAAAAAAAGTGTAGTTTTGGTTTTGGGCGCAGTCACAGTACTGGCGGCCTGCGGTAAGCAAGAAGGCGGGCCTGCAGGTGCAGGTGGCGGGATGCCACCACCTGAAGTCACCGTAGTCACGGTTCAGGCGGGCAGCGCTGCGCTGACCCGTGATTTAAGCGGGCGGATTACTGCCGTGCGTACCGCTGAAGTACGGGCGCGGGTAGATGGCATTTTAGAGAAGCGTTTATTTAATGAAGGCGGTGAGGTCAAAGCAGGCCAGTCCTTATTTAAGATTGATTCACGTGTGCTGGAGGCGAATGCCGCAACGGCAAAAGCTGCGCTGGCCAAGGCTAAATCGAGCGTGCTGATTGCCAAGCAAACAGCCGATCGTTATCGCCAGCTTGTGGGCGAGCAGGGTGTAAGCCGTCAGGAATTTGATCAGGCCGAGGCACAGCTTAAACAAGCCGAAGCCGAAGTGGCCGCAGCTGAAGCAGAAGTGCGTCGCAGTAGCGTGGATCTGGAATACGCCAGCGTACAAGCGCCAATCAGTGGCCGCATTGGCCGTGCCTTGGTTTCAGAAGGCGCGCTGCTGAATAAAGGGACAGGCACGCCCTTGGCAACGATCGAGCAACTGGATTCGGTGTATGTGGATTTCAACCAGTCAGGTGCTGATCTATTGCGCTTAAAACAACTGGCTAAGGCGGGCAAACTCAAACAAGCTTCGCTACCGGTTGATTTGCTGCTGGAAGATGGCTCGAGCTATGCCCATGCAGGCAAATTGCTCTTTGCCGAGCAAACCATTGATCCGACAACCGGCACGGTCACTTTGCGTGCTGAATTCCCTAATCCGGATCATCTGCTGTTACCAGGTATGTTTGCCACGGTAAGGGTTGCGCAGGGCGCGATGGATGCTACGGTGCGTGTGCCGCAACAAGCGATTGTTTCCTCACCTCAGGGCCAGTTTGTTTACATCGTGGGTAGCGACAATAAAGTCGCCCCTGCACCTGTGAAAACCGGTGGCTTCTCAGGCAAAGACTGGATTGTGCTGAGCGGCTTAAAAGGTGGCGAGCGCGTGATGGTCGATGGCATTCAGAAAGTAAGTCCCGGCGCGGTAGTCAGCCCGGTTGATGCGGCTGCGGCTAAATCAGCACCTGCTTCTGCCCCTGCAAAAAAATAGGCTTGATCTTGTTAAGTACACAAGCATCAAAAGCCTAAGGAGAGTTTATGTTTGCTCGATTTTTTATCGATCGCCCCGTATTTGCTTGGGTGATCGCTATTATTATTGTTTTGGCAGGTTTGCTGGCTTTTAAAAGCCTGCCGATCTCTCAATATCCCGAAGTGGCTCCGCCCGCTTTAACGATTAACGCCACTTATCCCGGCGCGAGCGCGCAGGTAATGGAGGAAACGGTTACTGCGCTGATTGAGCAGGAAATGAACGGTTTGGAGAACATGCAATATATGAGCTCCAACAGCGATAGCGCCGGCAATATGGCGATTACGCTGACGTTTAAACCGGGTACAGATTTAGATATTGCCTCGGTAGAAGCGCAAAACCGTGTAAAGCGGGTTGAAGCGCGTTTGCCAAGCGAAGTACGCCAGCAAGGCGTGCAGGTGGTTAAATCGCGTAGTAACTATCTGATGTTTGTGACGCTGCTGTCGCCTGATGGAAGTTACGACAATGTGGCACTGGGTAGTTATGTGAATTCCAGCGTGATCGATTCCATTCGCCGTGTACCGGGCGTCGGGGAAGCGATGTTGTTTGGCTCTGAATACGCGATGCGTATCTGGCTGGATCCGGCTAAATTGGCGGGCTTTAAGATGTCTGCCGCTGAAGCACTGGCCGCCGTGCGTGCGCAAAACGTGCAACTGGCCACGGGTGAAATTGGCCAGCTGCCTGCGCCACCGGGCCAGCAATTTACGGCAACGGTTGTGACGCAAGGTCGTTATTTAACGGCAGAGCAGTTTGGCAATATCGTATTGCGTGATGGTAAAAATGGCTCGCAATTACGCCTGAAAGATGTGGCCAAGGTTGAGTTGGGCGCATCTGATTACAGCGTACTGGCGCGTTTGAATGGCAAGAGTATTGCGGCGATCGGGATTAAATTGTCCCCTGATGGCAATGCGCTCGAAACCGCTAAGGCGGTGAAAGCCAAGCTCGATGAGCTGTCTAAGTTTTTCCCTAAGGGCATAGCCTATGAAGTGCCTTACGATACATCCAAGTTTGTAGATGTATCGATCAAGGAAGTATTGACCACGCTGATTGAAGCGATTGGCTTGGTGTTTATTGTGATGTACCTGTTCCTGGGTAATATCCGCGCCACGCTGATTCCGACGATTGTTGTGCCGATTGCGCTGTTAGGCGCTTTGGTGGGTTTGCAGCTGTTTGGTTATTCGATCAATGTGCTGACCATGTTTGCCATGGTGCTGGCGATTGGTATCTTGGTTGACGATGCGATTGTGGTGATCGAAAACGTCGAACGGATTATGTCTGAAGAGGGCCTTGCCCCGCGCGAAGCCACGCAAAAAGCGATGGGGCAGATTATTGGCCCGATTATCGCCATTACCTTGGTGCTAACCGCCGTGTTTGTGCCGATGGCGTTTTTCTCGGGTGCGGTAGGTGCGATTTATCGCCAGTTCTCGGTGACCTTGGTGCTGACGATGTTCTTCTCGGCGTTAATGGCTTTAACCTTAACGCCTGCATTGTGCGCAACGTTCCTCAAGCCTTTGAAAAAGGGCGAGCATCATGGCACTAAGGGCTTCTTGGGTTGGTTTAACCGCAAGTTTGCAGCGTTAACGATCCGTTATCAGGGTTGGGTAGGGACATGCATTCGTAAGACTGGCTTATCCCTGCTGTTTTTTGCTTTGATTCTGGCCTCTACCGGCTGGTTGATGTCGCGCTTGCCAACGTCTTTCCTGCCTGATGAAGACCAAGGTTACTTTATTAGCGTGGTGCAATTGCCTGCAGGCGCAACACATGAGCGTACGTTGGAAATCGTTCAGCAGGTTGAAGCTCATTTTGTGAAACAGCCTGAAGTGGATCGTGTGATTGCGATTGTGGGTTTCAGCTTCTTTGGCCGCGGCCAAAATGCGGCGCTGGCGTTTGTAACCTTAAAAGACTGGAAAGATCGTCCGCTGCCTAACGATCAGGTAGGCCCGGTGGTGCAACGCGCCAACATGATGCTGTTCCGCATTAAGCAGGCGTTTGCATTTGCAACCAATGTGCCGCCGATTCCTGAATTGGCATCGGTAGGTGGTTTCGATTTCCGCTTGCAAGACCGTGCTGGTTTAGGCCGTGATCGCCTGTATGAAGCACGGAATATGTTGCTGGGCATGGCTGCGCAAAACAAAGCTTTGGCGGGGGTGCGCCCTGATGGTCAGGAACCGGGTCAGCAGCTTTTACTTGATGTAAATAAAGTAAAAGCCAGCCAGCTCGGCATTGATATGGCCGAGCTTAATAGCACACTGGCGATTTCATTAGGTTCTGCCTATGTGAATGACTTTGTGCGCGAAGGCCGTATTTTGCGTGTGCTGATGCAAGCCACACCGGAAAGCCGTCTTTCACCGGACGATTTACTCAAGCTGCAAATTAAAACCCGCGCGGGCAATCTAGTGCCGCTGTCTGAAATTGCCGAGGCTAAGTGGCAGGCAGGTGCTTCTGCACTCGATCGCTATAACGGCTTGCCTGCATTTAAGATTTCTGGCGGCCCGGCCCCCGGTAAAAGCTCGGGGGAGGCGATGGATGCAATGGAAGCGATGGCTAAGCAATTGCCACCAGGCGTGGGTTTTGAATGGTCGGGTACTTCGTTTGAAGAACGTCTATCTGGCTCGCAAGCACCCTTCTTGTTTGGCTTGTCGATTCTGATTGTTTTCTTATGCCTTGCAGCGCTGTATGAAAGCTGGTCGATTCCGTTTGCTGTGCTGTGGGTGGTGCCACTGGGTATCTTTGGTGCGGTGGCTGCCATGACATTGCGTGGTTTGCCAGACGATGTTTATTTTAAGGTGGGGCTGATTGCCATTATTGGTTTGTCGGCAAAGAACGCGATTCTGATTATCGAATTCGCCCGTGATTTGCAGCGTCAGGGCATGAGCGCAATCGATGCCACGCTGGAAGCTTGCCGTTTACGCTTCCGTCCGATTCTGATGACTTCGTTTGCCTTTATCGCGGGTGTATTGCCACTGGCGATGAGTACCGGTGCCGGTGCAGCAAGCCGACGTGCCATTGGTACAGGGGTGATGGGTGGAATGATTACTGCCACAGTATTTGCGGTGTTCTTAGTGCCGGTGTTCTTTGTGGTGGTGCGTCGCTTCTTCCCTGAGAAAACCGTGGTACGCAGCGACGAAATCGCGGATGACCATCGTTAATAGACGTGCCGGTCTTCGAAGGGCGGCGTGCCCGCCCTTCGAATAATGACGCGAACCCATAGGTAATAAATGTATGAAAAAACAATTAATGTCTAAGACGCTGCTGCTGGCGATGACTCTGGGCTTGGGTGCATGCGCGATGGGGCCGGATTACATTCGCCCCGCAGCCCCGGTCGCCAGTGTGGTGGGCAGCCAGCCTGCGGAGATGAGTACGCCACAGTGGGGTAGCTATTTTAGCGACCCTGCTTTGCAGTCGGTGATTGAAAAAGCGCTGATCAATAATCGCGATTTAAAAATCGCCACGGCCAGAATCGAAGAAGCCCGTGCGCTGTATGGTATTCAAAAGGCGGACTTTTTGCCGTCGGTGAGTGCCAATGGCTCGGGCAATATCAGCCGTAGTAATCCGGATGCCGATATCAGCCGCCGCTACGAAGCTAATCTGGCGCTGCTATCGTACGAGGTGGATTTCTGGGGTCGTGTGCGCCGCTTAAGCGAGGCGGCCAAAGCCAATTACCTAGCAAGCGAAGAGGCGCAGCAATCGGTACGCAGTACGCTGATCGCCGATGTGGCTAATAGCTATTACAGCGCACAAGCCTTACAAACACGTAGCCGCTTTGCCGAGCAAACCGCTAAGGCGCGGGAAGAAAGCCTGCGCGTGGTGAAGCGCCGCGTGGAGGTGGGCGTGGCTAATCGCTTGGATCTTTTGCAAGCGCAAAGTGCACAAGATAGCGCCATTAGTGATCACTCGGCTTTGGCGCGCCAAGCGGCTAATGCGCAAACGGCGCTGACTGTTTTGGTGGGTGAAACGGTCAGCCTGCCTGCGGCCAATTTAAATGCAGAAGTGGTGCAGTTGCCCAGTGGCTTAAATTCTACCGTTTTGCTTGAGCGCCCGGATGTGCGTGCTGCGGAGCAAAAGCTGGTGGCGGCCAATGCCAATATTGGTGCGGCCCGCGCGGCCTTCTTCCCTAAAGTCACTTTAATGGGTAGTGGCGGTGTGGTGAGCAATGAGCTGGATGATTTATTCTCTGGCGGCAACCGTGCATGGAGTTTTTTGCCGCAAATCAGCCTGCCGTTGTTTGATGGCGGACGCCTAAGCGCTGGGGCTGACATTGCCGAAGCCCGCAAAGTGATTGCTGTGGCTGAATATGAAAAAGCCATTCAGCTGGCGTTTAAAGACGCCGCCGATGTGTTATCTGATCAGGTATGGCTGAGCAAGCAGCTAACAGCCCAGCAACGCCTTGCAGATCGGCAGGAGCAGCGCCTGAAACTTGCAGAAGCACGCTATGCATCGGGCTTGTCGGGATATCTGGATGTGCTGGATGCGCAGCGTGAGTTTTACGCGGCCAGCCAGGGACTGATCGAAACGCGTCGTGCTCGTTTAGCCGCATCGGCACAAGCGTTTAAGGCTTTGGGCGGAAAGTAATACGCGCTAGTTGATTGGTTTTATAAGCAAACAGCCCCAAATTGGGGCTGTTTTTTTATTGTTTGATAGATCAACTGTTTGGCTGGTGATGAGGTGCGGGCGTGTTTGCTCGGCTAAAAAACTGCATTAAAAATTGCGCTAGCGCAGCGGCGGGCTCTTGATGTTCTGGCAAACTGAAGGCGCTGAGCTGTGTGTGCACTGCTTGAAAAGATCTATTTTCTGCCAAAGCTAAATATTGCTGGCAAAGTGGCGCAATGGCTTGCCATTGTGCGGTTTGCAACTCGGCTAGCTTACTTAAATCGGCCTTGGGCGATGGCTTGCCATTTGGAAAGATGACTTTCCAGCTTTCAATAAGGGGCTGCATCATGATGTGCTGTAGCAGCGCCAAAAAGCTGGCTGCGCCTTTGCCGCCAGCATGCAGCCAGCTGTTGCGACCTGCCGGGGCTAAGGTATCGAGCAGAGGGGCGGCAAGCTGTAGGGCTGTGTCGTCGCCGCTGGCGGCCATCATCCAGCCTAAGTGTGCGGCGCACTGAGGCTCGCCAATCAGGGCCAGATCAATATGATGCCAGCCTTGTGCCTGCGCCCATTGAGCACTTTGCAAATAGCCTGCTAAATCAGCATGGCCTGCAGAAATAAGCAGGCCATTGTGAGGTAAAGGGGGGATTTGCGATTGCATATCAAGCGGCAGCAGCATGAGCTGTGCCATTTGCAAGGGTTTAAGCCGGGATTGCAATGACTCTAGAATGGCCGCTGGGGCAAGAAATAAAACAGGGCCATTGGATAGAGTCATAGTGGCTTATTGTTGGCAGTTGTTAATCAATTGTTTGAGTGCGTCAGGATTGAGAATTTCAATCAAGCGGTTTTGTACTTTAATTAAGCCGTTTTCTTGAAATTTCGATAATGAGCGGCTCACGGTTTCAAGTTTAAGGCCTAAATAGCTGCCGATTTCTTCACGCGTCATGCGCAAATGAAAGCTGCTGGCAGAATAACCACGGATGGCAAAGCGTTGAGATAAATTCAGCAAGAAGGCCGCAATGCGTTCTTCTGCTTTCATATTTCCCAATAAAAGCATCACGCCATGATCGCGCACAATTTCGCGGCTCATCATTTTATAAAGATGATGTTGCAAGATCGGTATGCGGCGGCTGAGTTCTTCCATATCGGTGAAGGGCAGCTCACAGACTTCGCTGTCTTCCAGGGCAATGGCATCACAGGTATGCAGATCAGAGCTAACCGCATCCATGCCCATGAGCTCGCCGGTCATATGAAAGCCGGTGACTTGCTCGCGGCCGTCTTCAGAAATTACGCTGGCTTTAAAGAAACCTAAGCGAATCGCAAACAGAGAGCGAAACGGCTCTCCTGCGCGGTAGAGCGCTTCACCGCGCTTAATCGGCTTGGCTTGGGTGATTAAGTGATCAAGCTCGCGCATTTCATCAGCGGAAAGACCAATCGGCAGACAAAGCTCACGCAAGCTGCAATTGACGCAGCTTTGGCGCAAGTGCTTGAGGCTAAGGTCACGTACTGGGATATGAGATGTCGGTGTCATTGGGCGTTTCAATTCGTGTTTTCGATATCAGCCACTGCAAGTTATTTCCAGTACAGATATTGATATCGATCAAGGTTATGAAAAATGAATCTAGGCAAGCTGCACTCATACGATGAATAAGGATGGAACAGTATGCTTCAAAATAATGCTACGGTCTTACAGCCACTTGATTTTGATCGAAACTTGATAAGCCAACACAGCGGAAAAGGGCCAAGGTACACATCCTACCCCACTGCGGATCGATTTGCTGTAATGGATGCAGATCGCTATGAGCAAAGTGTACGCCAGCAACAGCCCGGCATTGGAATAAGACCGTTGTCATTGTATTTTCACTTGCCCTTTTGCAATACTATTTGTTACTACTGCGCCTGTAATAAAGTCATCACAAAGGATCAGAGTAAGGCGGATCAATACCTCGATTATCTACTTAAAGAGGTAAAAATACAGGCGGCATTATTAACCAAGCGCGGCAAGATTTCTCAGTTGCATTTTGGCGGAGGTACCCCTACTTTTTTGAGCGATGCACAATTAACGCGATTAATGGACGGTATTCGTCATCATTTCGATTTAAAAGCTGATGGCGAGTTTTCAATTGAGATCGATCCACGCAAAGTCAGCGCGGCTACTGTAGCGCTTTTAGGGCAGATTGGCTTTAACCGCATGAGTGTGGGCGTGCAAGATTTTAATTTAGAGGTGCAAAAAGCGGTTAACCGTATTCAAACGGAGGAAGAAACTAGAGTTGTGATTGATGCTGCGCGTGCCAATGGCTTTAAATCAGTCAGTATCGACCTGATTTACGGTTTGCCGCATCAAACTCAGGCCCGGATGTATGAGACGATTGAGCGTGTCCTCACTTTGCGCCCGGATCGGCTGGCCCTGTATAGCTATGCCCATTTGCCCGAGCGTTTTATGCCGCAAAGACGCATTGATGCTGGGCAGCTACCCTCAACAGAGGGTAAACTCGATATCTTGCAAAGTAGTGTGAATCAGCTTCTTGCTGCGGGTTATATCTATATCGGCATGGACCATTTCGCTTTGCCTGATGATCCGCTGGCAATTGCTCAAAGAAGAGGGCAGTTGCATCGGAATTTCCAAGGTTATTCAACGCACGCCGATTGCGATCTGATGGCTTTTGGTGTGTCAGCAATTGGCAAAGTGGCCAATTGTTTTGCCCAGAATGTAAAAGATTTAGATGCTTATTATCTGGCCTTGGATGAAGATCGTTTGCCGATAGAGCGTGGCTTGATGATCACGCACGATGATTATTTGCGTGGCTCGGTAATTCAATCTTTAATGTGCCAGTTTGAATTGAGTTTTCAGCCTGTGGAATTGGCTTATTTGATTGATTTTAAAAGCTATTTCTCTGAAGAGATTCATTTGCTTATGCCATTTCAAGCCCAGGGTTTGCTTGAAGTGCAGGACGATTCAATCATTGTCAGCCCTAAGGGGCGCTTTTTGATCCGCTCGATTGCCATGGTTTTTGACCGCTATTTGCGTCATGCCCCTCGCGCAGGGAGCTATTCTAAGTTGATATAAAGTAATGCTGGAATTAGATTTTCTTGCTTTGTTTCTGGCCGGTTTATTAGGGGGCGGGCATTGTGTTGGAATGTGCGGTGGTGTCGTTGCCGCCTTTAGTTTGCAGCTCCCAAAGGGCCCGCGCTGGCATTACCATTTGGGTTTTAATCTTGGTCGCTTGCTGGGCTATTGCCTGATTGGTATGCTTGCGGGCTTGCTGGGCTCTTTGTCTGTCTTGCTTTCATTACAAGGCGTGAAAAGCGGCTTGTTTATCCTTGCCAATTTATTATTGATTTTGCTTGGCAGTTATATGGCTGGCTGGTCATCTCTTATTTTATTGCTGGAAAAAGCTGGGCGTCCTTTATGGCTTAAAATTCAACCTTATATGCGGCTATTTTTACCGATAAAAAGATGGCCGGATACGCTGATTGTAGGGGCTTTGTGGGGATGGTTGCCCTGTGGTTTGGTTTATACCGCTTCTTTAAACGCACTTGCCAGTGCCAGTCCTTGGTCTGGTGGTTTAATTATGCTGTCTTTTGGTTTAGGCACACTACCCAATTTATTGCTGATGTCCGCCTTTGCAGAGCAGTTGCGAAAGCTGTTTAAGAATAAATATTTACGCTATTTGTTTGGTGGAGGTTTGATGTTTTTAGGCGCTTATCGATTGATTCAATTTATGTTTTAGCAATGGTTTCTTGTGTAAAGTGAATGTAAATATTGGCCGATTGTTATCAAATTTTTTTGCTGATGCTTGGGTGGTTGACTTTTTAAAATAAAAAATAGCTATTGAATCTGGCGCTTTGCAGTCATTTTATAAAAAAGGATTTTTAAAAAAATGCCTACCCCCATTTTGGTTGTTGATGATTCTGCTATGGCCAGAAAAATGCTGATCAAGGCTTTGCCTAAGAATTGGAATGTTGATATCACACAAGCATGCAATGGTATTGAAGCATTAGCTGCTTATCGAGCAGGTAAAGCAGATGTGATGTTTTTAGATTTAACTATGCCAGTGATGGATGGTTATGCTGTATTAGAAACCCTGCAGAAAGAAGGCTTGAATAGTTATGTCGTCGTGGTTTCGGCGGATATTCAAGTACTCGCGCGTGAACGTGTACGACAATTGGGGGCTGCGGCCTTTGTTCAAAAACCTGTGAAAGCTTCTGATATTGAGATTATTTTGCGCGAATATGGAATCGCTTTATGAATGAAGAATTGTTTTTGACAGAAGAGCAAACCGATGCCTTGCAAGAAATTACCAATATTGCGATGGGCCGTGCAGGCGCGCAGCTGGCACAAATTCTAGATACATTTATTAAGCTGTCTGTTCCACGTATTAATATTATTCAATCATCATCGATTAGCCACAATATTGTGCATATGATTGGCGCTAAAAGTGCGGCAACGGCAATTCGTCAGTCATTTAATGGCTCTTTATCGGGCGAAGCTATGGTGGTTTATGATCAGCATGGCTGTAGAAACCTGGCTGATCTGATGGGCTATGATGGCGTAATTGATCGCACTGCCGAGCGGGAATTACTTTTAGATGTGGGTAATGTATTGGTAGGCGCTTGTTTAAATGGCGTGGCTGATTTATTAGGCGCGTCGCTGGTTTTTTCTGCACCCACCATTATGGCGGAAAACGTTGAGGTAGATCAGCTGATCAATATCAAGCAGATCACCTGGAATTACGCCTTGCTGGTTGAGGTGCATTTCACTTTGGAAATTCGTGATTTTACCTGCCACTTACTCACCTTAATGCCAGAAGAATCCATTTTACGATTGCAGCTGGCGATTGATGCGTTTATGGACAAGATCTAATGCAACAAAGATTATGTGATTTTATCGTTAATGAAGTCGGGGTCGGCGTTTTTTCGCTGGATCGAGATTATCGTATTTTGCTGTGGAATCGTTTTATGGCTCAGCATAGTGGCATTGCCGCTGAGCAAGCGATTGGTGCAAATTTATTTGAGCTGTTTCCTGAATTGCCAGAGAAGTGGCTTAGCAAAAAAATTGAAAGTGTTTTTGTGCTTAAAAACTTTGCTTTTACTTCATGGGAGCAAAGGCCGTATTTGTTTAAATTTCCACATAACCGCCCCATTACGGGCGGTATGGATTTTATGCAGCAAAACACCACCTTTATGCCTGTGCGCAATGAATTGGGTGAGGTTGATGCAGTTACCGTGAATCTATTTGATGTGACTGATAATGCCATAGCACAAAATTTATTACAGGAGGCGATGGGACAGCTTGAAGAGTTTTCTAATCGGGATGGGTTAACGGGCATATACAATCGCCGCTATCTTGATATGCGCTTTACGCAGGAGCTGGAGCGGATGTCTCGCTATCAGGCTGCATTTTTTACCGTGATTTTGTTTGATTTGGATCGCTTTAAGCAGGTGAATGATCATTATGGTCATGTTGCAGGGGATGAGGTGTTGCGTGTTGTTGCATCCCGGGTACTCACCACATTAAGAGATACTGATGTGTTCGGTCGTTATGGCGGGGAGGAGGTTTTACTCCTGTTGCCACAAACTGATTTGGCGGGGGCAGAAATTGCCGCAGAAAGAATTCGTGAGATTTTATGCTCAACACCCGTACAAGTGGGCGAGACTAAAATTGGAATTTCAGCCAGCCTAGGCCTTTCTGAATGCCATTTCGGGGTAAAAAACCCACAACAAGTGATTGAAGAAGCTGATTTGGCCTTGTATTCATCCAAGCAGAATGGGCGTAATCGGGTGACCGTTTTTTCCGCCACTTTGCGAGATTGATTATTTATATTGCATATTAAAAAGAGCCAGTCAGGGCTCTTTTTTTTGGCTAAATTCTGTAAAAACAAAGTGCCTAGCTTAAATTTATTAGCAATGTGTGCGTAATTTTTTGAAATAATCAACTTTACTATGTCTATAAAGAATGCAGAGGTGCAGCGATCGCAGTACCACTCGTATGACATACACGGTGAGGAGAGGCGTCATGGATGTCTTTAATAATTTTGCGGCACGATATGAGCGCACACGCGAAGAAGAAATGTCCCTTAGGGACTATCTGGAGCTATGTAAACAAGATCAGGTTGCTTATGCTACCGCAGCAGAGCGGATGCTGATGGCGATTGGCGAGCCAGAGTTGATTGACACCCGGCTTGATTCCAGCTTGTCACGTATTTTCCAGAATAAAGTGATTCGCATCTATCCTGCATTTCGTGAATTTTATGGTATGGAAGAAGTGATCGAGCAAGTGGTGGCTTATTTCCGGCATGCAGCTCAAGGTTTGGAAGAAAAGAAGCAGATTCTTTATTTGCTTGGCCCAGTAGGGGGCGGCAAAAGCTCGATCGCTGAAAAATTAAAAGAATTGATGGAGTGCGTACCTTTTTATTGCATTAAAGGCTCGCCAGTGAATGAATCACCTTTGGGGCTATTTAATGCAGATGAAGACGGTAGCTTATTAGAAGAGCAATTTGGTATTGCCAGCCGCTATTTGAAAACCATCCCCAGCCCTTGGGCTGTAAAACGCCTTCACGAATTTAATGGTGATATTAATCAGTTTAGAGTGGTAAAGCGCCATCCTTCGGTATTACGCCAGGTGGCCATTGCCAAGACTGAGCCAGGAGATGAAAACAATCAGGATATCTCTGCTTTAGTAGGTAAGGTGGATATTCGTAAATTAGAAAAATACGCACAGGATGATCCTGATGCTTATAGCTATTCAGGCGGTTTATGCTTGGCGAATCAAGGGTTGCTTGAGTTTGTGGAAATGTTTAAAGCACCGATTAAAGTGCTACACCCTTTATTGACGGCCACTCAAGAAGGTAACTTTAAGGGTACTGAAGGCTTTGGCGCTATTCCCTTTGATGGTGTGGTGTTAGCTCACTCTAATGAATCAGAATGGAAGCAATTCAAAAATAATAAAAATAATGAGGCTTTTTTAGATCGTATTTATATCGTGAAAGTGCCTTACTGCCTGAGGGTGAGTGAGGAAGTAAAGATTTATGAGAAATTAGTGCTTAACTCTTCTTTATCTAAAGCGCCTTGCGCTCCGGGTACTTTAAAAATGATGGCGCAGTTTGCAATACTTTCGCGTCTGCGGGAGCCAGAAAACTCCAGCATCTTTTCTAAAATGTTGGTTTACGATGGTGAAAATTTAAAAGATGTCGATCCAAAAGCAAAATCGATTCAGGAATACCGCGATTTTGCAGGTGTGGATGAAGGAATGAATGGTTTATCCACTCGGTTTGCTTTCAAAATTTTATCTAAAGTATTTAATTTTGATCATGCAGAAGTTGCGGCAAACCCTGTGCATTTATTGTATTTGCTGGAGCAACAAGTCGAACGCGAGCAATTTTCTGCCGAGCTAGAGCAAAAATATATTTCCTATATCAAAGAGTTTATGGCTTTGAAATATGTTGATTTTATTGGCAAAGAAATCCAAACCGCCTATTTGGAAAGTTATTCCGAATATGGGCAAAATATTTTTGATCGCTATGTCACATTGGCCGATTACTGGATTCAGGATCAGGAGTATCGCGATGCAGACACAGGGGAATCATTTGATCGAACCAGCTTAAATAATGAGCTGGAAAAAATAGAAAAGCCTGCGGGTATTTCTAATCCTAAAGATTTCAGAAATGAAATTGTTAATTTTGTATTAAGAGCCCGTGCCAATAATGGGGGGAACAACCCCGCCTGGACTTCATACGAAAAATTACGCTCTGTGATTGAGAAAAAAATGTTCTCTAATACGGAGGAGCTATTGCCAGTTATTTCATTTAATGCCAAGGCAAGTCATGATGATGCACGTAAACACGAAGATTTTGTGAATCGGATGGTGAGCAAAGGCTATACGCCGAAACAGGTCAGACTCTTGTGCGAGTGGTATTTAAGAGTCCGTAAATCGTCGTAATCCAGTGGGGCTGAGGGGTGAAATCGAGGTGGAGTGGCTCGAGATTGCTCCTTGCGCCTCACGCCTCACTGGGGTTGCATCATGATTCATATGATTGATCGGCGTTTAAATGGTAAAAATAAGTCGGCGATAAATCGGGAGCGGTTTCTTCGTCGTTTTAAGGGGCAAATTAAAGAAGCGGTAACGCGTGCCGTTAATGGCAGATCGATTACCGATATTGAGCGTGGCGAGAAAGTATCCATTCCTGTTAAAGACATTAATGAACCTGGCTTTGCCCATGCACAAGGCGGGATTTGGGAGCGGGTTTTTCCTGGGAATGATCGTTATAGCCGGGGCGATGAAATTGATCGCCCAGCAGGCGGAGACGGTGCAGGAGGGAATGGCGGTGCGGGCAATGGTGGGGATGGTGAAGATGACTTTGTTTTTGAATTAAGCAAAGAAGAATTTCTTGAGTTTTTCTTTGATGATCTGGAATTGCCCAATTTAGTTAAAACACAATTAAAACAAAGTATGGTGATGAAACCGGTAAGGGCTGGCTTTACTTCCGATGGCACGCCGACCAATATCCATGTGCTACGCAGCCTGCGTGCAGCATTGGGGCGGCGCATTGCACTATCTGCAGGGCCATTAGAAGAATTAAATACCCTACAAGAGCAATTAGATGAACTGCTTGAAACTCAAGGAGAAAGATCGCAGGAAGTTCAAACCTTACAGGCGATTATTCGTGAATTAAAAGCAAAGCTGGTTTGTATTCCTTATATTGATCCCTTTGATCTGAAATACACCAATCGTATTCGCGTACCTAAGCCCACTACGCAGGCGGTGATGTTTTGTGTGATGGATGTATCCGGCTCTATGGATGAAGCCAAAAAAGATATTGCTAAGCGTTTCTTTATTTTGCTTTATTTGTTTTTGGTACGTGCCTACGAAAAAATAGAGGTGGTATTTATTCGTCACCATACCCAGGCTACCGAGGTGAATGAGCATGATTTTTTTCATGCAAGAGACACGGGCGGTACGGTGGTTTCTTCAGCATTAAAACTCACCAAAAAAATCATTGATGAGCGTTATCCTGATGCAGATTGGAATATCTACGTGGCCCAAGCCAGCGATGGGGATAACTGGGATTCGGATTCGCCACAATGCCGGCAATTACTCAGCGCTGAAATTATGCCGCTTTTGCAGTACTACGCTTATGTGGAAATTACGGAAGGAGAGCCGCAGAATCTTTGGTTTGAATACGAAAAAGTGGCCGAGCAACACGCACATTTCACCATGCGGCGTATTCGTAATCCCGCAGAAATTTGGCCCATTTTTAAAGAGTTATTTAAGAAAGTCAGCGCAAGGGGGGGGGCATGAGTACCAATACACGCCAAAAAAAAACGCGCTCAAAAAAATTATTATCAACCGGCTCGGAATGGTCTTTCGATTTAATTGATGATTACTACCGAGAAATTGCGCGTGTGGCCAAGCAATTTGGCCTGGATACCTATCCTAATCAACTGGAGGTGATTTCCGCTGAGCAAATGATGGATGCCTATGCCTCGGTAGGCATGCCGGTGATGTATAACCACTGGAGTTACGGCAAGCATTTTTTATCCACGCAAAAATCGTATCAGCGCGGCGCAATGGGTTTGGCTTACGAAATTGTGATTAATTCCAGCCCTTGTATTGCTTATTTAATGGAAGAAAACACCATGACGATGCAGGCGCTGGTGATTGCGCATGCTGCTTTTGGTCATAATTCTTTTTTTAAAGGTAATTATTTATTTAGAAGCTGGACGGATGCAACGGCCATTATTGATTATCTGGTCTTTGCAAAAAACTATATTGCCCAGTGTGAGCAAAGATATGGTGAAGATAAGGTTGAGGAATTGCTCGATTCTTGTCATGCGCTGATGAATTATGGTGTTGATCGTTATAAACGGCCGCAAAAATTATCACTTTCATTGGAATTAGCAAAGCAATCGGAGCGGGAAAACTATCAGCAATCACAGATTAATGAGCTGTGGCGCACTATTCCTAAGCGTAATGAAGAAGAGAAAACGCATGAGGAAAGCCGTTTCCCTTCTGAGCCACAAGAAAATCTGCTGTATTTTATTGAGAAATACGCACCTTTATTAGCGCCGTGGCAAAGAGAAATTGTGCGGATTATTCGCAAAATTGCACAGTATTTTTATCCGCAGCGGCAAACGCAGGTTATGAATGAGGGCTGGGCCACTTTCTGGCATTACACCTTGCTGAATCAATTGTATGACGAAGGTTTGGTGGACGATGCGTTTATGTTGGAGTTTTTGCATAGTCACACCAACGTGGTGTTTCAGCAGCCCGTTACGAGCAAATGGTTTAATGGGATTAACCCATATGCGCTTGGCTTTGCGATGTTTCGTGATTTGCGGCGTATTTGTGAAGAGCCTACCGAGGAGGATAAACTTTGGTTTCCGGATTTAGCCAATACGGATTGGAAAAAAACGCTTGATTTTGCAATGCGTAATTTTAAGGATGAGAGTTTTATTTTGCAGTATCTTTCACCTAAATTAATGCGTGAGTTTCGCTTGTTTGCCATTCTGGATGATGACTATTTGCCTAAATTAAAGGTGGCGGCGATTCATGATGAGGCGGGCTATCTGGATATCAGGCAAAAGCTGGCAGATCAATATAATCTGGCCGGCAGGGAGCCAAACATTCAGGTGTATGAGGCTAATACACAGGGGGATAGGTCTTTAACACTGCGGCATTATCAATACCAGCGCAGGCCCTTAGGCAATAGCGTACATGAAGTGCTTAGGCATATTTCACGGCTGTGGGGGTTTTCGGTCAAACTGGAAAGTGTGGATGAAAAAAACCGAGTATTGCTAAGCTATGAATGCAAGCTGGAAAAAAGAGGGGGGTAGTTTGAGTTTGCTAGCGGGCAATAAAAAACGGCAACCCGAGGATTGCCGTTTTTTATATGTGAAGCTATTAATTAATCGTAATGATTAGTTAATACCAACAACAGTTACTTTTACTGCAGCAACGATTTCGTGGTGCAGAGCAAGTTCAACTTCGTATTCGCCGATTTGCTTGAAAGGACCTTCAGGCAGGCGAACTTCAGATTTAGCCACTTCAAAGCCAGCAGCAACGAATGCTTCGGCGATGTCTTGTGTGCTAACTGAACCGAACAGACGGCCATCAACACCGGCTTTTTGTTCGATAGAAACTGCAGCGCCTTCCAGCTTAGCAGCGCGATCAGTTGCCGCAGCAATGATCTCGGCTTGACGTGCTTCAAGCTCAATACGACGAGCTTCAAATTCAGCTAAGTTAGCTGTAGTTGCACGTTTTGCTTTGCCTTGTGGTACCAAGAAGTTACGTGCGTAACCATCTTTTACGGTAACCACATCACCAAGACCACCTAAGTTTGCTACTTTTTCGAGCAGAATGATTTGCATTTTTATTCTTCTCTCTTAGTGTTGGTCGGTGTATGGCAGAAGCGCAAGCAGACGAGCTACTTTGATTGCTTCAGACAATTGGCGCTGGAACTTAGCTTTAGTGCCAGTAATACGGGCAGGGATGATCTTACCGTTTTCAGAGATAAAGTCTTTTAACAGAGCAATATCTTTGTAATCCACGTGGGCAATGCCTTCGGCGGTAAAGCGGCAGAATTTTTTCCGCTTGAACAGATGACGCGACATGATAAACCTCAATTCAACAATTCAAATTCTTCGAGATGCAACACAAGCTCATTGCGATAACGATTACTTTTTGCAGCGATAAAACCTTTGCTGGCAAGGCGTTGCCCAATTTGGATAGGGGCAAGTCTTGTTGCAATATCGCCGAGTGCCATCATGGCCACTTCACACTCCACCTTGCGGTGTTTACCTGCTTCAAGCTGTTCAGAAAGATGAGTGATCACGATTTCTAAAACTGGCGTTCCGGCAGGGGTGTAACGTAATTCGCTTCGTTTGATAACGGTACCGTCAATGAGTACTCGGTTACGTTTGTCCAATTTAGTAGTCCATAGCAAGCAAGACGAAAATTTCGCAGTGCTTACTTGTTACCTTAGGCAGCAGGAACGCCTTCGGCGGCTGGTGTCAGGGACTTGGACTTCTCTTCCTTCATCATTGGGGAAGCTTCAACAACAGCGTGCTCTGTGCGCAGAGTGATGTGGCGCAGAACGGCGTCATTGAATTTGAAGGCGTGTTCGAGTTCGTCCAGGATAAGCTGGCTGATCTCAACGTTCATCATGACGTAGTGAGCTTTGTGGATCTTTTGGATCGGGTAAGCTAACTGACGACGGCCCCAATCTTCAAGGCGGTGAATAGCACCACCACCGTTGGTGATCAGGGTCTTGTAGCGATCAATCATCGCTGGAACCTGTTCGCTTTGATCCGGATGCACGATAAATACGATTTCGTAATGTCGCATGACATCTCCTTATGGATGTTAAGCCTGCCGCGTGCGACTACGGTCAGGCAAGGGTTGTTAAGAGGGGCGGATCATACCGGATAATACGCCGCGACTCAAGCGCTATCCGATATGAATGCTTAGCGCTCGATGTGCCCAATCTTGCCACTAACGGTTGACCATGTTTCATGGTCGGGGAGTGGGTCTTTTTTCTCTACGATGGCGTGCCAGATTTTAGACATTTCGGCGTTGAGCTCAATATAGTCTTGCATATCCGCAGGGACATCATCTTCTGCGTAAATGGCTTCAACCGGGCATTCAGCAACGCAGAGTGTGCAGTCGATGCATTCATCAGGATCAATCACTAAAAAATTCGGGCCTTCACGAAAGCAGTCTACTGGGCATACATCGACGCAATCAGTGTACTTACACTTTACACAGGCGTCGGTCACTACGTACGTCATGATTGAATCCTTTTATATATATGAGGCACTTCTTAAGCACTTAAATCGTTTGCTATGTTGGCATAACAGCCCCGATTTTAGCAGAGCGCCACTGATTAGAAGTGATAACGTGGTTATTTATAAAGAATCAGCGGCGATAACTCGGCAAAAAAGAGGGGTAGCAAATGTTAATTGCTCTTGCCGAGGCTTGCTTCAAGTGAGTATGTAAAAAAAGGGGGGGGGTGTAGTGTGAAGCCTGATTTGCTTGCTTATTGATGGATAGATAACATTGCGTTTAAATAAAGTTATGCTATGGCGTTTTAACTTTGGATTGAGTGAGGATTTAATAAGCAGAATGATTGAGTTGCTTTTTTTACTGATATTTGTATTGGATCGGCATTGCCTGAAGCCATACTAAGATGTACTGGTATGAGCGTATTTTATATTTTAGCCTTGTAGCTTACTATTTCAAGCGGCTGATCGATTGGATTCGCTTTGTTTTCTATGGGGGTTTTTGTGTTTTTTAATGGGTGCTTTTAGCAAAAAAAATGTGGCATTTAAGTTGGATTTTTGATTTGTGTAGATATAGATTGGAATAGTGCTATATATTTGCTATATGATTTGAGAGTCTTTTTTATAAAAAATTGATGTGATGTTTGCTTTGTCGTTCGATTTTGTTGTGGCGCATGTTGTAAAAGAAATTTGTGAAGTGCTTCAAAAAAACAGGCTTGACCAAGTAAACTGTATGCAAATTATGTGGGTGACTTGCGCCAAACTTGGCGCAAATGTTATGTTCATCAGGCTGTAAGCGCCGGTATTATTAGAATACTTGGTTAAAACAAAGTGAAGTGCTGGGGGAATTGTGGCAATTAAACCGAAACTCAAGGCGTGTGTCCTTGCTCTTATGTTGGCCTTGCCATTATCTGCTGGAGCCGTCGGGCTGGGAAGGCTGAATGTGCTTTCCGGGCTGGGTCAGCCATTTCGAGCTGAAATTGATTTGGTTTCCGTGCAGGCAGGTGAGTCAGAAGGACTGCTTGCCCGGCTGGCTTCGCCAGAGGCATTTGCTCAGGCTCAAGTCGCTTATCCTCCGGCATCGCTGGGTTTGCGTTTTGTGGTGAATAAGCGGGCAAACGGACAACACGTCGTATTGATCTCGTCTTCGCAGTCCATTTCTGAGCCATTTTTGGACTTGCTGGTTGATTTGAGCTGGTCTGGTGGCAAAATTCAGCGTGACTACACGGCGCTGATTGATCCTCCTGGTTATGCATCATCTGCGGCTGCCGCAAATAACACGGCAAAGCGAGGTGAGTCATTTGCACCTGCGGTATTGCCAGGTACACGCCGCAAAGGGGCTGTACTCAATCCAAAGAAGGCCGATGCGGCAAGTAGCGCTCAGGCTGAAAAAACAGCGGACGGTAATCAATACAAAGTAAAAGCGGGCGACACCTTATCGTCGGTCGCACGTCAGGCTGATGCAGAAGGTGTGACACTTGAGCAAATGCTGGTTGGGCTTTACCGACAAAATCCGGATGCATTCGATGGCAATATGAATCGCTTGCGTCGCGGCAAAATTTTGAACATCCCAAGCAAAAATGATTTGCAGTCGCTGCCAGCAAGAGAAGCGGGCGCGGAAGTGCGTTTGCAAGCGAAAGATTGGCAGGCGTATCGCAGCAAAGTAGCAGAAGCCGTGCAAAAGCAGCCTGCTGTGGCAGGCAATGAGCCAGCCAATGCGGGCCGCATTACCCCAAAAGTAGAAGAGAAAGTAAAACCGGGCAATGCAAATCAGGATGTGCTCAAGCTATCTAAAGGTGAGGCACCAGGCAAAGCTAAGCCGGGGCAGCAGGGTGAGCAAGCGCGTATCCGTGCTTTAGAAGAAGAAGTTGCGGCAAGGCAAAAAGGATTGGATGAGTCCAATCAGCGGGTTGCTGCCTTGCAGAAAAATCTGCATGACATGGAGAAGTTGCTAGCGCTAAAGAGCCGTGCCGGTGCAGAGATGCAAAAAGCCAGCAAGCCCAGTGATGCGCCGGTACCAACGGCAGTCGCGACCCCTGTGCCTGCAGATGTCCCTGCTCCGGCAGAATTACCCGCCGCCTCCGCTGTAGTTGATACTCCGATTGCTAGTGCAGCGGTAGGGGCTGTTGATGCAAGCGCCGTGGTTGCTGAAGCACCGAAAGCACGTCGCCGTGTTGCAATACCTGCACCCGTGCCTGAGCCAGAACCCGATGCTATGGATGTTGTGTTTGAAAATGCGCTGCCTATTGGCGGCGGCTTGGCCGTGCTCTTGCTGGGAGGTGTTGGTCTGTGGTGGGCGCGCCGTCGTAAGAATGGTAATACCTTTGCAGACAGCATTCTAACGGGAGGAGATTTAAAATCTAATACTCTGCTGGGCAATACGGGTGGCGCGGTAATTAGCACTCAGCCAACTGAAAACTCCTTCCTAACTGATTTTAGCCGCCAAGGCCTTGGAACAATCGACACTGATGAAGTGGATCCGATTGCTGAGGCTGAAGTTTATATGGCTTACGATCGCAATGAGCAGGCAGAAGAGATTTTACGTGATGCCCTGCTAAAAGATCCTGCGCGCCATGAAATTCGCATGAAGCTACTAGAAATCTTTGCTGCAAAGAAAGATCCAACATCATATGAAGAAATTGCCGCTGATCTCTACACGATGACATCGGGTAAAGGTGCTCAGTGGGAGCAGGCGGCTTATCAGGGCAATGTGCTCGACCCGGATAATCCTCTTTATAAACGGGTAGAGCCTGCTGCCGTTGCTGTTGCGGGTGCTGCCAGTGCAGTAGCTGTAGCCGCGGTTGCTGCCACATCAATGAACCTAGCTAAGGGGGCTGATCAGCCCCTGGATAATTTCGATTTGCCGCTTGATGAGTTGCCTTCTGCGGCCGCTGGTAAAGTGAGCGATTTCGATTCGCTGATGAGTGAAAATATTGCAGAGGCACCTAGCCAGCAAGATAGCCTGACAGATCTCGATTTATCGCTTGATTTTGATATGGGCGATACGGTGGCTATGACGCCTGCTGACGAAGCGATGCTGGATGTTGATCCATTACTGGGCATGGGGCAGGCCAAGAATGATTTATCAACGGCTGATCTGGATGGGCTGAATGATTTGTTGCCAGAAGCACCTGCTGAAAGCTTGCCTGTGCCTGAAAGTTTTGATATGGGCATTGATTTTGGCCTAGATGATTTCTTGGTGCCTGAAGAAGCCAAAAAGCCAGAAGCCACCCTTGATTTGCCTCAGAACGATGGCGAAACCATGTTGGCTCTGGATATGCCGGTTGATTTCTCTGCCAGTAATGCATCTAAAGTTGATGTAAGCAAAGATCCGTTTGATCTGGATTTCGATGGCCTAGAGGGTTTAGATGCTCTGCCTGCTGTTGAGCCGCTTCCTGAGCTTTCTCCTGCTCTGCCTGATCTGGATTTGGGTGAGGTACCTGCAATCGACGATGTAATCGAAGCGCCAGCAGCGCTGGATGATGTCTTTGATGTACCCGCCTTGGGGACAGAAGAGGTACTGGAGGCAAGCAGTGCTGATGATGGTTTGGGTCTGGATTTTGATTTCTCACTGGATACCCCATTGGAAATCAGTGCACCTGATGTGACCGCAGAAGAATCGATTGATTTAGCAGAAATGAATCTGGATTTTGCTGCAGATGCGGGCATGTCGGCCGATCCAACTTTAAACTTCTCGGGCGATGATCCGGTGCAAACCAAAATTGACTTGGCGAAGGCTTATGTTGATATGGGCGACACGGAAGGAGCCAGAGAAATCTTGCAAGAGGCGATGGGTGAAGGTAATCCAGAGCAGCAGAAACAGGCGCAAGCTTTGTTAGGTAATCTTTGATTAGATTTCATTCTGCAAATCAAATCGCAGCATGGCTTTGGGTGGCGTGTATCTTGCAAGTTTTGCAAGATACGCCACTCATTGTTTTTTCTGCTTTATGCATTTTGGCCGCACTCTGCTTCTGCCCGGATCGTTGCTGGCGTACTCTAAAGCGCACCCGCTTTTTACTGCTAGCCATTGCCCTTGTGTATGGTTGGGCAACGCCCGGACAGTATCTGTGGGCCAGCTCCTGGTCGCCAACAGAAGAGGGCGTACGATGGGGGCTGCTACAGGTGGTGCGCTTACTGGGCGTGCTGGCCGCCTTGCAGCTCTTGCTATGGCGTTTAAATGCGGCACAAGTGTTTTCCGGACTCTATCGACTACTTACCCCCTTGTCTTGGTTGGGGCTTGATCGGCAGCGCTGGGCCTTGCGTTTAAGCTTAACCATGTCTTTCTCTGCTGAGTTATTACTTCAGCAAAATACCTTGTCCCGGAATGATTTTTTGCAGCGATTGGCTGAGGCAGAACAGCCTAGCGAGTTGCAGGAAGTCTCGATTCTGGTAGAGTCGCTGTCTTTTTTTGATTTGCTGCTGCTGTTTGCCTTATTGGGCGCAGTGTTAGCCACTTTATTGATGATGGTGTAATGAAATACGCGCTCGCAGTGGAATATGATGGTCGTGCCTTTTATGGCTGGCAAGTTCAAAAAGACTTAACTACCGTGCAGGCCACATTAGAGCTAGCACTCAGCCGGATGGCAGGCGAGCCTATTCGTGTGCATGCCGCTGGCCGTACTGATGCTGGCGTGCATGGTGCAAGGCAGATTGTTCACTTTGAAACGGCCGTTAATCGTCCTTTAGCAGCATGGGTGAGGGGCGTGAATAGCTTTCTGCCTGATACGGTGGCGGTGCTATGGGCAAAGCCTGTCTCCGATGCGTTTCACGCACGCTTTTCTGCATTTGCCCGCCATTATCGTTATCTATTGCTAAGCCACCCGGTACGTCCCGCTTTGTGGTCAGGACGTATGGGCTGGACGTTTTATGATCTGGATTTTGACGCAATGCAGGCTGCGATGACCCATCTATTGGGGCAGCATGATTTTAGTAGCTTTAGGGCGGCAGAATGCCAGGCTAAATCGCCGGTTAAAACCATGACTCGTGCTCATATTCAAAAAGAAGGTCATCTCTTTATTTGCGATTTTTCTGCGGATGCTTTTTTGCATCATATGGTGCGTAATATTGTTGGAGCCTTGCTGCATATTGGCAAAGGCCATGAATCCTCCGAGTGGATGGCTGATTTGATTCTTGCAAAAGACAGAACTAGCGCTCCTCCTACCTTTATGCCGGACGGATTATACCTAGCTGGTGTAAGCTACCCGCCTGAGTTTGGTCTGGCTAGTGAGCCAGAGTTGCGTCATGGTCTGATTTAAGGGAATGCTAATGAAGACACGTATCAAAATTTGCGGTTTGCGTGATCCAGAAATGGCAAGGCTAACGGCGAAAGCCGGTGCGGATGCAATTGGTTTAGTGTTTTACCCACCCAGCCCACGCCATGTTGAGATTGCAATGGCTGAGCAAATTGTTGCGGCTTTACCTGCTTTTGTAAGTAGTGTGGGTTTGTTTGTAAACGCTGATGCGGCTTTTGTTCGTAGCGTGTTGGCTAAAGTACCTTTGGATTTATTGCAATTTCATGGCGATGAAACGCCTGAGTATTGCCGTCAGTTTGGGCGTCCTTATTTAAAAGCACTTAGGGTAAGACCTGATCTAAATTTGGTAGAATATGCACAGCGCTTTGTGGATGCGCTTTGCAAAGGGATCTTAGTCGATGCTTTTGTAGAAGGGGTGCCCGGTGGGACGGGTGAAGCCTTTGATTGGGATCTTCTCCCTAAAGACTTGCCTTTACCGCTGGTTTTGTCGGGTGGATTACACTCGGATAATGTCTATGAAGCGATTTGTAAGGTTAGACCTTGGGCCGTTGATGTATCAAGCGGCGTAGAAAGTAGCAAGGGAATCAAAGATGTAGCAAAAATTGCTACCTTTATTAATCAAGCAGAAAGAGAAGCGCATGACTGAGACAACACACGAGCAGCAGCCCTATCAGCAACCTGATTCCCTAGGCCATTTCGGCCAATTTGGTGGCATCTTTGTGGCTGAAACCTTGATCCCCGCACTGGATGAGTTACGCATCGAGTACGAAAAAGCCTTGCAAGACCCCGATTTTATTGCTGAATACCACAGCGAGCTAAAGCATTATGTTGGCCGTCCCAGCCCGATTTACCATGCAAAACGCTGGTCCGAAGTATTGGGTGGCGCGCAGATTTATTTAAAACGCGAAGATTTAAACCACACTGGCGCGCATAAAGTAAACAACACCATCGGCCAGGCACTGCTTGCCCGCCGCATGGGTAAAAAACGCGTGATTGCAGAAACCGGCGCAGGCCAGCACGGTGTCGCCTCAGCCACTGTTGCGGCGCGGTATGGCTTGGAATGCATTGTGTATATGGGAGCTGAAGACGTTAAACGCCAGGCGCCCAATGTTTACCGTATGAAGCTGCTTGGTGCAAAAGTAGTGGCCGTTGAATCGGGCACCAAAACCCTTAAAGACGCGATGAATGAAGCGATGCGCGATTGGGTGACCAATGTTGATTCAACCTATTACATTATCGGCACATGTGCCGGCCCGCACCCTTATCCGCAACTGGTGCGTGATTTTCAGCGCGTGATCGGTGATGAGTGCAAAGTACAAATGCCAGAAATGATCGGCCGCCAGCCTGATGCCGTTGTGGCTTGTGTGGGCGGTGGATCGAATGCAATTGGTATTTTTTATCCTTATGTAGATGATTTAGGCGTGCGTTTGATTGGTGTAGAGGCAGGCGGGGATGGTGTAGAAACCGGTCGTCATGCTGCGCCGCTTACTTCAAATGCTAAAGTGGGCGTCTTACACGGCAATCGTACTTTCCTGATGCAAGATGAAAATGGTCAGATTGCGGATACGCATTCGATTTCTGCGGGCTTGGATTATCCGGGCGTTGGCCCAGAGCATAGCTACCTGAAAGACATCGGCCGTGCCGAGTATGTAGCGATTAATGATGATGAAGCGATCGCAGCTTTTCACGATCTTTGCCATTTTGAGGGTATCATTCCGGCCCTTGAGTCGAGTCATGCGCTGGCCCATGCTGCAAAGATGGCCAAAACAATGTCTAAAGATCAGGTGATTCTGGTTAATTTATCGGGTCGCGGTGATAAAGATATCCCAACTTTAGCTCGCCTCTCCGGCATCGAACTTGGAAACTAATGCTATGTCCAGAATTCAACAGACATTTACACGTTTGCAAAGTCAGAACCGCCAAGCGCTGATTCCTTTCATTACGGCAGGCGATCCGCATCCTCGTGTTACGGTAGAAGTCATGCACGCACTGGTTGCGGGCGGCGCTGATATCTTAGAGCTAGGTGTACCATTCTCTGATCCGATGGCAGATGGCCCGGTGATTCAGCGGGCATCAGAGCGTGCGCTTTTGCATGGCGTTTCCTTGCGCCATGTATTGGGTATGGTGGCTGAATTTCGCCAGCAAAACACAGAAACCCCCGTGGTACTGATGGGCTATGCTAACCCGATGGAAGCGATGGGTTATGAAGCGTTTTCTAAAGCTGCCGTAGTGGCAGGGGTGGATGGCGTACTGACGGTTGATTTACCGCCTGAAGAAGCAAAAGAGCGTGTGGCTATTTTAAAAGCACACGGGATAGATCCGATCTTTTTGCTTGCACCAACCACGCATGTATCGCGAATTAAAGCAGTTGCTGAGATGGCTGCAGGCTATGTGTACTATGTTTCGCTGAAAGGGGTAACCGGCTCGGCGAATCTGGATATTAGCGATGTGACCGAAAAGCTAAGTGTAATCAAAGAATATCTCACCATCCCGGTTGGTGTTGGTTTTGGGATTAGTGATGCAGCCGCAGCGAAAGCCGTGGCTGCTGTGGCCGATGCAGTGGTGATTGGTTCACGTTTGGTAAAAGAAGCCGAGGCCGGAGAAGAAGGCCTAGCTGATCGATTAACTGATTTTCTTACCGGCATTCGTGCCGCGATGGACACCGCCCGCGCTTAGCAGATCGTTGCAATGTTCATCAACACGGTAGCCTGAGTCTCAGGCTTACTTTGGTTTTGAGCAAGGAGGCCGCTTTAAAGTGGCCTCCTGTAATGGTTTTGTTAGGGCTGTACTGATAGAGGAATAACAATGAGCTGGCTGCAAAAACTGCTTCCGCCGAAGATTAAGATCCGTACCACGGTAACCAAATCCGGTGTACCGGAAGGCCTGTGGCATAAGTGCCCGGCCTGCAGCGCGGTTTTATACCGTACTGATCTGGAAAACAATTTAGAAGTTTGCCCGAAATGTGATTATCACAATGCGGTCTATGCTCGTCGTCGTCTTGATCTCTTGCTTGATCAGGAAGGGCGCTTTGAGATTGGTGCGGAAGTTAAACCGCTGGATGTGCTGAAGTTTAAAGACAGTAAAAAATACATTGATCGTATTAATGCTGCCCAAGCAGATACAGGCGAAGACGATGCACTGGTGGTGATGCAAGGTGCGATTTTAACCGTGCCCGTTGTCGTAGCCGCTTTTGAGTTTAAGTTTATCGGCGGATCAATGGGCTCGGTCGTGGGCGAGCGCTTTGTACGGGGTGTGCGTACTGCCATCGAAAACAATGTGCCGTTTATTTGTGTATCTGCCTCGGGTGGTGCACGGATGCAGGAAGGCTTGAATTCCTTGATGCAAATGGCTAAAACCAGCGCCATTCTAACTAAGCTTGCGGATAAAAAACTCCCCTTTATTTCGATTTTGACCGATCCGACCATGGGCGGCGTATCTGCTTCTTTTGCTTTTCTGGGCGATGTGGTCATGGCCGAGCCGGGTGCGTTGATTGGTTTTGCTGGCCCGCGTGTGATCGAGCAAACGGTGCGTGAAACACTGCCAGAAGGTTTTCAGCGTTCTGAATTCTTATTGCAAAAAGGCGCGATTGATATGATTGTTGATCGCCGTGAAATGCGCCAGAAATTAGCGCAACTAATGACCCTTCTTTCTAAACAGCCAGCCCTCAACTGATGCCTATCCCGTTTGATTCCCTCTCCCTTGATGCGTGGCTTTCCCATTTAGAACAACTTCACCCCAGTGCCATTGATATGGGGCTGGAGCGGGTTGCTCGCGTGCGTGATGCTTTGGGTTTAAAGCCCGATTTTCCTGTATTACTGGTAGGGGGGACAAACGGCAAAGGTTCGGTATGCACTATGCTGTCCAGTATTTTGTGTGCCGCAGGTTATAAGGTAGGTACTTATACCTCGCCCCATTTATTGCACTATCAGGAACGGGTAGCAATTAACCTTGTGCCTGCTGCTGATGCTGCGATTGTGGCTAGCTTTCAGGCCATTGAGGTCGCGCGCGCAGATGTCTCACTCACTTACTTTGAATTTGGCACTTTAGCTGCCATGCAGCAGTTTATGGTGGCGGGCGTTGATGTGGCCGTGCTTGAGGTGGGCTTGGGTGGGCGTTTAGATGCTGTTAATGTTTTTGAGCCATTTGCTTCTGCGGTAGTGAATGTTGGTTTGGATCACCAAGCGTACTTGGGTGACACGCGTGAAGCGATTGGCCATGAAAAAGCGGGAGTTTACCGCCCGGGCAAAATTGCAATTTGTGCAGACCCTGAGCCGCCCCATACCTTGATCGCAGAAGCGCAGCGTATGGGCGCAAATCTGCAATTGATCGGTCAGGATTTTGGTTTTGAAAAACAGGCTGAAGGTCAGCAGTGGACATGGTGGAATAAGGCGGGTGTTCACCGCCACGCTCTGCCGTTTCCTGCATTACGTGGCCAATATCAATTGGGTAATGCTGCCGTTGTGCTGGCGCTGCTTGATGCGGTAAAAGAAGTGCTGCCGGTTGCAATTGGTGATATCAAGCGTGGTTTGCTGGAAGTGGAATTAGCAGCGCGTTTTCAAGTTTTACCGGGTCGTCCGGCGGTTGTACTGGATGTGGGGCATAATCCGCATGCCGCTAAAGTCTTACGCGCTAATTTAGATAGTATGGGCTTTTACCCAGTCACCCATGCTGTGATGGGGATGATGGCGGATAAAGATATTGCGGGTGTGGTGGAATTATTGGCAGATCGTATTGATGTTTGGCATTTGGCCGCACCACAACTGCCACGCGCAGCCGCTCCAGAGCAACTTGCGAAGCTTGTCGGCAAGCTTGCACCGCTTGCTAAAATAAATATTTATGAGAATGTGCCTCTTGCTTTTACTGCGGCCTGTAAGCTGGCCGAGGAAAGTGATAGAATTCTCGCCTTTGGATCCTTTTACACAGTTGCTGAAGTGATGGCGACGCGTGAGCGCTGAATATGCTTAATAGAAATGTCAGCGAAGATTTGCTGCAACTTAAAAAACGTGCACGTCGCCGCTTAGTCGGAGCGATTGCCTTAGTGCTGTTCGCCTTGATCGTTTTATGGACAGCGCTTGATAGCGAGCCACCTGCGACGATTGCAGGGGCAAACGCGATCGAAATTATTTCAAGCTCGCCCGCCTTGCAACAGCCGCCCACCTCAGAGCCGGTGCTGGCAGCCTTGCCCGGGCAAGTCGCATCTGCGCCTGCTGAAGCCGCGCTGCTGACGCCTGTACCAGACCCAGTCGTGTTGCCCGCAACGCCTGTGCCAACAGCAGTACCCGCTTATCGTGCCGCGAGTACCGCACAGAATGTGTTGCCAGGCAAGCTGGTTAATCATCAGAAAAAAGTAGTGGTTGCTACGCCTGCACCTACGACACCGCCAACGCCTAAAGCCAAGCCCGCTGTTGATCCTTTACGGATTCTGGAAGGCTTAGATGGTGCGCCCGCCGCGAAGCAAACCGCCTCCGCCGATAAGCGCTACTTCATTCAAGTGGGTGCGTATGCAGACGCTGAAAAAGCGGCTCAAGTCGTCAGCAAATTACAAGGCACAGGAATTCCTGCCTATTCAGAAAAAACCGCAACAGACAAAGGCTCATTAACCCGGGTAAGAGTGGGGCCAGTAAGCGATGAAGCAAAAGCACAAAGTTACCTTAAAAAAATGGGAGTGCTTGGATTTAGCGGGCACCTGTCTAGCAAATAGGCTTAAGCATGACTGGCTTTGATTACACGGTTTTAGGCATTATGGGCCTTTCCATGCTGCTTTCAGTGATGCGGGGCCTAGTACAGGAAGCGCTGGCACTGGCAGCATGGGTGCTGGCGTTTTGGCTGGCTAGTCACTATTCAAGCGCTGTGGCTCAATGGATGCCACAAAATTTACCCAATGAAGAGCTGCGTTACTTAGCTGCTTTTGTGTCTATTTTCTTTGTGACATGGGTGCTTTCTGCCTTACTCAGGGTGACGCTCAATCAATTTATGCAAGTAACGGGTTTAAAGCCTGTGGATCGCTTATTTGGTGCAGGGTTTGGTTTGGTGCGGGGGTTTTTATTAAGCCTTACCCTGGTACTACTAGCTGGCTTTACCAGCCTACCCAAACAAACCATCTGGCGAAATGCCATGTTTAGCCCTTTATTTGAAGAAGCGGCGGTGATGACTAAAATCTGGTTACCAGAATCGCTGGCTGCACGTATTCGTTACGATTAATTGCGTTTTATAGGCTTGATCTATGGCCTGTGCGTTTAATTCCTTGTTTTAGAAGTCGCCGTTAAGGCCAAAATTTATTGCCAGAATGATTGGCAACGCATTCGTTACGATTAAGAACTCAAAGGGGCATTTCTGATGTGTGGCATTGTAGGTATCGTCGCCAAGACACCCGTTAATCAGCTGTTATACGATGGCTTGTTGGTTTTACAGCATCGTGGGCAAGATGCAGCAGGGATTGTGACGGCAGAGGGGCTGACGCTCCATATGCACAAAGGGCAAGGCTTAGTGAGTGATGTATTCCGCACTCGCAATATGCGCTCTTTGATGGGCAATGCAGGGATTGGGCATGTACGCTACCCAACAGCAGGCTCCGCATCCAGCCTGGCGGAATCACAGCCATTTTATGTCAACAGCCCTTTTGGTATCGTGCTGGCGCATAACGGCAATCTGACCAATGATAAGCAGCTAAAAGAAGATATGTACCGCACTGATCTGCGCCATATCAACACCAATTCAGATTCTGAAGCGCTGCTGAATGTGTTTGCCCATGAATTATCCCGACGCGTAAAAGGCCCGCAGCTTGATGCGGATACCGTTTTTGATGCCATTACGGCGGTGCATGCACGGGTTAAAGGTGCTTACGCTGTGGTTGCGATGATTGCTGGTTTTGGCTTGGTGGCGTTTCGTGACCCTTACGGTATTCGCCCGCTTTGCTTAGGCACACATGAAACACCTGAAGGCCTTGAATACATTGTGGCCTCTGAATCGGTGGCTCACGATGTATTAGGCTTTAAGTTTGAGCGTGATATTGCGCCGGGTGAAGCTGTTTATGTGACCTTTGAAGGCGAGTTCCATAGCAAGCAATGCCACGCCAATCCTGTGCTGGTGCCTTGTATTTTTGAACATGTTTATTTCGCCCGCCCTGATACTGTCATTGATGGTATTTCAGTGCACGAAGCGCGATTAAATATGGGTGAAAATCTAGCCGATAAAGTCGCTGCTGTGATTCCAAAGCTTGATATCGACGTGGTTATTCCTATTCCGGATACCAGCCGTGATTCAGCCTTGCAATTAGCTAATAAATTAGGTTTGCCATATCGCGAAGGCTTTATGAAAAACCGCTATATTGGCCGCACTTTTATTATGCCGGGTCAAGCCAGCCGTAAAAAATCAGTTCGCCAAAAGCTTAATCCAATTGCTGTTGAATTTCGTGGCAAGAATGTATTGCTGGTAGACGATTCAATTGTACGTGGTACAACCAGCCGCCAAATTGTGCAAATGGTGAGAGATTGCGGTGCAACTAAAGTTTATTTAGCTTCCGCAGCACCGCCAGTGATGTTCCCACATGTTTATGGTATTGATATGCCAACGCGTGCAGAACTGATTGCAACGGGCCGTACGGATCAGCAAATTGCCGATGAAATTGGTGTAGATGCCATTATTTATCAAGAGCTAGATGCCCTGATTGATGCGTGCAGCAAAGCCAGTGGTGGTGCAATTACTTCGTTTGAAACCTCCTGTTTCGATGGCAAATACATCACGGGTGATATTACTTCCGCGTATCTGGATGAATTAGAAGCAAAGCGTTTGTCTCCTTTATCGGCCAAAGCCGGTGATGTGGCAGAAAGCCGCTTATTAGATATGAATATCGGTGTGGGCGAGCAGAATCTGCTTTAAGCCCATTCACTTTTAAAACGCCAGCCCTCGGGCTGGCGTTTTTTTTGCCTAAGGCATACGTTTGTTTACAAAAACATTCCGTTTGCTGGTGTTTCCTTACATGTATTTTTTGTTATCTGCCAAAAGGTGGTATGCAGTCTTGTTGCTGCTAGGGATAGAATCTATTGTTCAGTGGTGAAGCTTGTTTTCTTGCTGGTTTTTTTCTTTTGCTTTCATGACGCTTTTCACATTAAGCAGGGTTTGTATGCAAAATACGATGCCACAATTTTTAGAGCTGGGCCCCTCTGCTCAGAATATGACTGAAAGTGTAGAAACCATTCATAAAGTCATTTCATCCCGCTATCCTGGTGTTGACAGGGTGGCAATGGCGATTTATGACGCAACCAGTGATTTACTCAAAACCTTTGTGAGCAGCAATCACGATGGGGTAGCTTTGGTGGCTTACGAAGCCAAATTACAGAACGTACCTTCTTTAAAGGCGCTTGCTCATACCCACCAGTCAAGGGTTGTTCAAGACATACCTGATAACTTTTCTAAATCTGCAGAGCACACGGATTGGCTAAAAGAGAAGGGGTATTTATCCAGCTATACCGTGCCCGTTTATCAAAGGGACGAGCTGGCAGGATTCGTTTTCTTTGATTCGAAGTCAGCCAGTTTTTTTACTGAAGAGTCTGTGCGTTTTTTAGATATTTTTACGGGCTTAATTGCACAACTCTATTTATTGCAGCTTACTGCCGTGCGTAGCTTAATTGGTACTGTGCATATCGCAAGTGATCTGGCCAGAGTAAGAGATTTGGAAACAGGCAATCATCTGGAGCGTATGGCAAGCTATTCGCGCATTATTGCTAAAGAATTGGCGCCTTCACATTCTTTGCCGGATGAATTTGTTGAGTATGTTTATTTATTTGCGCCTTTGCATGATATTGGCAAGGTGGGCGTGCCTGACCGGATTTTATTTAAACCCGGCCAATTAGATGATGAAGAATGGCTGGTTATGCGCAGGCATGTAGAAATGGGCGAAAATTTGATTGATCAGATTATTTCAGGCTTGGGCATGACAGAAAATATGTCGACCAGTGTGATGCGAAATATAGTGGCGGGCCATCATGAGCGGGGTGACGGCTCTGGCTACCCGCGTGGCTTGCTGATGGCAGATATCCCACTTGAAGCACGTATTGTGGCGGTAGCTGACGTGTTTGACGCGCTTACAAACTTGCGCCCCTATAAACTGGCATGGACAGAAGAGCGTGTGTGGGCGGAGCTTCAGCATGAAGCGGATCTGGGGCGCTTGGATGCGGAATGTGTAAATGCTTTACGTGGTGCAGAACAGGAGCGGCGGGGCATTCAGGATCGCTTTGCTGATGAGTAATCGCATTACATGGAGCTGGTTAAGGAAAAAGGCTTGAATAAGCAGGGTAAGAGGCGGCGCGCTGTAATGCTTACGTTATAATAAGCGCCAAAAGCGGATGTCGCTGCCTTGAATGAATGCCCTTCCTTAGCCCGTGATCAAGTAGAGAAAGCCATGTTTGAAGATGAATTCCTGCACCCCGATACTTTAGCCGTCAGAGCGGGCACTACCCGCAGTCAGTTTGGCGAACACTCTGATGCGATGTATCTGACATCCAGCTTTGTGGTTGGCAGCGCCGAAGAAGCCTCGCTTAAATTTACTGGCCAAATTCCAGGCTTTATCTACTCCCGCTTTACCAATCCCACCGTCAGCGCTTTTGAAGAAAGACTCGCTGCCCTGGAAGGCGCAGAGCGTGCCGTGGCCACGGCATCGGGCATGAGCGCCATCTTGTCGCTGTTTATGGCGCATTTAAAATCTGGCGATCATGTAGTGGCCTCGGCCAGCTTATTTGGCTCCACCATTCAGCTGCTCAATGTGTATCTCAGTAAGTTTGGTGTGAGTGTCACCTATGTTTCAGCGACAGATACCGCCGAATGGGCAGATGCTTGCCAGCCGAACACCAAGCTGCTGTTCTTAGAAACGCCGTCCAATCCGCTGACAGAAATTAGCGACATTCGCACGATTGCCGACATCGCCCATGCGCACGATGCCTTGTTGGTAGTGGATAACTGCTTTTGCACCCCCATCTTGCAAAAGCCATTAGCACTAGGCGCGGATTTGGTGGTGCATTCGGCCACTAAATATATTGATGGCCAAGGCCGCGTCTTGGGCGGGGCCGTGGTCGGCTCATCGGTACTTGTTGAGCCGGTGTATCTATTCCTACGCACCGCTGGCCCTAGTTTGTCGGCCTTCAATGCCTGGGTTTTGCTCAAGGGCCTAGAAACCTTGCCTATCCGCATGCGCGCCCATTCAGAAACCGCTTTAAAGCTAGCTACCTACCTAGAAGCGCATCCTGCTATTGAGCAAGTCTACTACCCCGGCCTGCCTTCGCATCCACAGCATGCGCTGGCGATGACCCAGCAAAACGCCGGTGGCGGCATGGTGTCTTTTGTAGTGAAGGGTGGCCGCGAGCAAGCTTGGAAAATCGTCGATGCTGTGCAACTCATCAGCCGCACCGCCAATCTAGGCGACACCCGCAGCACCATCACCCACCCCGCCAGCACCACCCACGCCCGCATCACCCCCGCAGCGCGTGAAGCCGCAGGGATTACTGAAGGCTTGATCCGTATTTCGGTAGGTTTGGAATATATTGATGATTTGATTGCCGATCTGGAGCAGGGATTGGCTTAGGTTTGTTATTTGGATGATATGTGTAGGGCGTACTCGAAGCTCCGCGTGCGACAGTTTTTAGTCGCTCAGCGATGCGCAGTACGCCAATTAGCTAGTGAATGGCAGGTATGCTTGAGCCAAATTACTCGTATTTAGTTTAGCCGTGTAGGTCGGCTTGGTTTTATCAACCCGCGCTGATTACCCATTGTTATGTTGGGATTGGCGCGGGTTACTCCTTTGTCTAACCCGGCGTACATCGCTGATGCCACTTCCAATTTTTTTCGTAATTATTCAATCAATTGATTAACTAGTCTGGTCAGATTCATTTATAGCGAGTTTTCTATTTACGGACTATTAAATTGACCGCGCAACGCACGCTCTGTAACTAAATGGCCCCTCTCATCTAGATTAAGGTTGTTATCACAGTAGATAACAGATGTGCTTTTAGAGTTACTATGTGAGCGCAAAAATCTTGTATATCCATCGAATTCAACACTTTCATTCAGAATGGATTCATTTTGCCCATCGCGTGAACCACCAACAAAATATGCAGTTAGAGCCATGATCTTCCTTTGGTGCATGATTCAAACGCCATTGCGTTTGATTTTGTCGTTGATGGCATTCGGCACTACATCCAAATCGTTTGGCCAAGCCCCTTCTGAACAAAGAGCTATGCAGGGGGTATCAACTCGCACTTATTACCCCGTTGTGATATCAGAATCAGATTGGAGGGTTACGCCTTCGGCTAACCCGCCCTACATCTACATCGTAGATGTATTTTATTTCAGCGCCACATTTATAACGCTTAGCTGACAAGTCCAATGACCCAAGGTAATCTGCAGCTGTTTTGTTTTATTTTTTATAATATTTTGCCGCATTTGTTTCGCTCGGTCTGCATCGCTTCACAGCATTTAAAAAAACATATATTGGCAAATTTTAATAAATTATTGGTTTAGATAAGGGCACTGCACATTATGGAGAAAGCGTTAGTGAGACTAAAGGTGGGCATCCTTTTTGGCGGGAAGTCGGTCGAGCACGAAGTATCATTGCTGTCCGCGAAAAACGTGATGGATGCACTTGATTTAGACAGGTTCGAGCTTGTCCCGATCTTTATTGATAAAGCTGGGCGATGGTTGCTGGTGGACTCTCTGGATGCTTTGCTCAAGAAAACGGCAGCAGAGTCAGGCGGGGCTGCAATCAGCCATGGTCAATTGGTTTCGTTTGTTCCTGGCGGCAAGGGGAGGTTGGTGCATCTTTCCGACATGGTGAGCAGCACCTATGTTGACGTTGTGTTTCCCGTGCTGCACGGCTTGTGCGGCGAGGATGGCAGCATTCAGGGCTTGTTGAGGCTCGCTGGTGTTCCCTATGTTGGGTCGGAAATTATTGGATCTGCCATTGGCATGGATAAGGATGTCAGCAAGCGATTATTGCGCGAGGCAGGTATTCCTGTTGCTCCCTTTTATGCGTTCAAGCGGGGCGACGCGATTGACTGCCGCAAAGTGCTGGAAGAGCTTGGATTGCCTGTATTCGTTAAGCCCGCGAGCCTTGGATCGTCGGTTGGCGTAGCAAAAGTGGAAGACGCGTCCGAGTTGCAAGCAGCGATAGACGCCGCCTTTAAATTTGATGCTAAGGTTCTGGTGGAAAAGTTTATTGAAGGGCGAGAAATCGAGTGCGCCGTGTTAGGAAACGACGATCCAATTGCATCCGTTGTTGGCGAAATAAGCAGCAGCCATGATTTCTATTCGTATGAGGCAAAGTATGTCGATAAGAAGACTGTGAAATTAACGGTGCCAGCAAGTATAGATTCGACGATCGCTGATCGTGTCAGAACGTTGAGCGTGCAGTCCTTTCATGTGCTGTGTTGTACTGGTATGGCCCGGATCGATTTTTTCCTGAGCAAGGATGGCAGCCTCCTTGTGAATGAAATTAATACGATTCCGGGATTTACCAGTATGAGCATGTACCCACTTTTGTGGCAGGCCACTGGCTTGGCATATAGAGAGCTTATCAGTCAATTGATCGAGTTGGCCATGCAGCGCTTTGCACTGAATGAAGAATTAAAAACGTCTTTTTGATTTGTGTAGGGCGGGTTGGTCTTATCAAGCCGCGCTAATTACCCCTTGCTATGCCGGAATTAGATTGGCGGCTTGGAAAGCTGGGGTCAGTTCATAGCGAGCGGCTTTTTTATAAATAAACCTACTATTTATTGTTGGAAGAGACTTTTAACAGAGGTAATAACAATAAACCGGATCCAGCAGCGGCCAGTGCCACGACCGTAAAAAACCCATTCCAATGCCAGAATTCAATCACCTTGGCAATTGGATAGCCTGCCAGTGCCGCGCCCATATAGGCAAATAAACCGACAAAACCAGTTGCTGCTCCTGCGGCATCTTTATGTGAGCATTCAGCGGCGGCCATACCAATCAGCATTTGCGGACCAAAAACAAAAAAACCAATCACAAAGAAACAAGCCGCCAGAAGAATATAGTTATGTACGGGTAACAGCCATAAAGCACCGACAGAAACCAAAATACCCAGCGCAAAAATCAGATTCATTGGTCCGCGGTTTCCGGAAAAAAACTTATCCGATCCCCAGCCGGCCACTAATGAGCCAATAAATCCTCCGACTTCAAACAGGGATAAAGCAGAATTGGCCGTCATTAATGAATAACCATATTGCTCAGTTAAATATAAATTACCCCAGTCATTAATGGCGGTGCGAACTATATAAACCAACACATAACAAAATGCCAGCAACCAGATATATTTATTAGTCAGTACATAGCGCTTCAGAATTTCTTTATTAGATAAGCCCTGTCCTTCCCCTTCCTGCGCCTGCTCCAGTTTGTCATTGCGCCATACACCAACCGAAGGTAATCCCATGGACTGCGGCCGGTCGCGCAAACGCCAGCATAAAAACAGACCAATCATGATGGCAATGACCCCCGGCACAAACATCCCCATCCGCCAGCCATAGGTGGCCGCCACGGTACCTACAATCAAGGGGATCAAGGCACCGCCCACATTATGTGAGGTATTCCAGATCGACCACCAAAACCCCCGTTCGGTGCGGGAATACCAGGAAGTCAGTAATTTTGAGCACGGAGGCCAGCCCCAGCCTTGAAAGAAACCGTTCAGCATCCATAACAGCATTAACATCCACAGGGATGAGCTCAGCCCGAACAGGATATTAATCACGCCGGTTGCCAGCAGGCCCAGCCCCATAAAATAACGCGGGTTTGAATGATCACTCATCACCCCGGATAAAAACTTAGAGCAACCATAAGTGATATAAAACAACGTCCCCATCATGCCGATATCGGCTTTTTGCAAGCCAAGATCCAGTAACATACTTGGCATCGCATAATTAAAGCTTTTGCGAGTAAAGTAAAAAACTGCGTAGCCAATATACATGGTGAACATCAGCTGAATACGCCAAAAGCGATACGTTGTATCGATCTGTTGCTGATCAGTAATCAGCGGAGCAGCAGGCGCTGCTTTCAGGGGACCAAACATGGCAGAGGCCTTAATGTAGTCAAAAATAACTGACTACCATCATAAAGATCAGCGCCCGGTACCGCGCCCGACAAAGTCTTAGGTTAACTAAGAAAAAGTCTTATGCCGGGCCCGCTGGGAGAATACCGGATTAAACAAGGGGCAGACTGACCCGCAAACAAACTCCGCTCCGGTGGCTTAAACTTAATCTGCCGCCCAGGGCTTCGACTCGTTCCCGCATCCCGCGCAACCCCATCCCCACTTGAATGGGAGCCGTGCCCGCACCATTATCGCTGACCGATAAATACAGCCAGTTGTTTTCCTGCCAAAGCTTAACGCAGACCTGACTGGCACAGGCGTGCCGCGTGACATTATTCAGCGCCTCTTGCAGCACCCGGAATAAAGTCAGTTTTAATGCCTCATCAAACAGCTGCTCATCCAGGGGCCAGCTCAGATTGAATTCAATCTCCCGCGCCGCGAACTGTAATTCGCCGGCCAGCTGCCGCACGGCTTCTTGCAAACTTAAATCATCCAAGGCGCGTGGTCTTAAACGCAGCAATAATCCCCGGGCACAGTCGTAGACATTCAGCGATAAAGACTCAATCACGCCTAAAGAGGCTTTCAACGCCGCATCCTGGGTCATCCGTCCGGAAAGCGTGGCCTGAATCCGGATGGCTGTAATATTTTGCCCGATTTCATCGTGGAGTTCCCGGGCAACATCGCGGCGCACCGCTTCCTCGGCATTAACCAGTTGCCGGGCTAGGGCATGATTTCTGGCCAGCTGGCGGGATAAGCGCTCATTTAAACGCGTTAATGCCGCCGCCCGTAAACGCGCGCCCTGAATGGCCACGCCCAGCACCACACCTAATAAATTTTGCGCAATCAGCGCCAGCAATAAATCATCCAGTACACTATGGCTGAATATCGCCAGTGCCAGACTATTGCAAAACGAAGCCAGTACCGCACCGCGCCAGCCATGTAAATAGGCCAGCAGCACCACAGGAACAGCAAGGCAAAGCGGAGAAAAAAAAGCGAAGTCGGCCGGTAAGGCGGCCTGCACGGAAAAGCTCAGTGTAAACAGCAGCAGATACGATAAAACAAAGCGCAGACGCAAATTAAAGCTTTTACGCCTTTGCCCCGGGCCAATAGGCAACCAGCGGATCCGGGTTAATGCCTCCCATAAAATAAACAGTGCAGGCCCCAGCAACAGGCATCCGGCAAGCGATGCTAAAAAGGCCTGCCAGGCATTGCTACCAAGCCATAACCACAGCAAAGCAGAGCTAAGTGCCGTCAGCAAAACCGCGCTGCCTTGTTTCAGCAGCACCTGCCACTCATCCCGGACAGGCCAGCGCTGCAGCAGCAGTACCGCAAAAGAAAGCGGAGCCAGCAAAAACAGCTCCGCGGGCAGCTCTAAGGCGCTGAGTAATAAGCCCAGCACCAGCCATTCAGCCGCAATAATTGCGGGAGCGCAGAAGCGTGGAGCAAATAACAGTAGGGAAAATCGTAAGCCGCAGGGTAAAAACAGCACCGCCAGGGTCAGGCTGTGCAACAGCGCGGCACTGACCGACCAAAGTGCAAACCAGACGCCACAACAAACGGGAATCGCCAGCAACATCCGTCCCAGCGAAGAACTTAACTTAGCTTTCACGCTGCATCCGGTGGGCAAGTTCCACATTATTACTGACATTGAGTTTATCCAGCGCATGCGCCCGGTGCACATGGACCGTTTTGTGACTTAAACCCAGACGCAGCGCTACGGTACGGACATCACAGCCTTCGGCCAGCAGCTCACAGACTTCCCGCTCGCGCGGCGTCAGGCAAACCAGACCCTGACGCGGAGCCAGTAAATTTGCCGCTAGGGCCGGGGGCAGATAGCAGCCCCCGGCCGCAATGGTGCGGATAGCCAGCAATAACTCTTCCACTTGGCAGCGCTTACTGATAAATCCCCTGGCCCCCAGATGTAATGCCTTCTCAACCATAGCCGGGCCGTCCTGAACGCTTAAAATCAGCGCTTTCACCCCCTCAGGCAACCGGCCCAGCAGGGTTAAGCCACTTTCTGGCGGTAAGGATAAATCCAGCAGACACACATCCGCCATATCAGGCAAAAGACCTTTTAATACTTCAGGTACTGAGGCAAACTGAGCCACCACACGCATGTCGGCTTCTAAAGATAAAAGCTGAGCAAAACCTGAGCGCACCAAAAGATGATCGTCTACTAAAGCCAGCCGGATCACAGGCCCACTCCTTTATACGGAATCGGCCATTGTAAGTCAGCCACGGTAAACCTGCTGATCCGTCACTGGCCATCAGGCCTGTTGTTCACGCATTGCCTGCTTATTTAATTTACCCACACTGGTACGCGGCAGCTGCTCCACAAAACGGATTTGCTCCGGCACCCCAGACTTAGATAAATGGCCCTGCTCTTTTTTCAAGGGGGCTTAGGTAAAAAACTTAAGCGAACGGCATTAGCATTTTGATTGGCGCTTGCAAGGGGGGGGGCGCCGGGCGTTTTCGGCCCGGGCCTGCGCCTGAGGGTTTAATCCAAAAACTGCGCCGCTCGCCCGCTCATTTGGGCGGTGATGGCTTCTTTGATGTCGGCAGAGAGCAGCATGCCGCCGTTCCAGGTGGCGACGTATTCCAGGCCATCGCTTACGCTATGATCACGGCTGTAGTTCAGTACCTGCTTGCTGCCGCGCACGGCAAGTGGCGATTGGGCTGCGATGACGCTGGCGGTGCGCATGGCCGCAGCAAGGCATTCCTCTGGGCTAACAAACACTTGGTTAACCAAACGCACGCTAAGCGCTTCATTGGCGGGCATGTCCATTGCGGTGAAGGTCATTTCACGCGCTGTGCCCTCACCAACAACGCGGCCTAAGCGTTGCAGGCTACCTACGTCGGCCACCAAGCCCATCGCTACTTCACGCACGCTAAAGCTGGCATCCGTGCTGGCGTATCTGAAATCTGCCGCCAGCACCAAATCTAAGCCACCACCCACACATGCGCCATGAATCGCGGCGATCACTGGCTTGCGGCAATGTTCTAGGCTGCTGACGGAGGATTGCAGGTTTAAAATCAAGGCGCGGATGGTTTCGCGATTACGCGCTTCGCATTCATTTGTCAGGCTGGTTTGAATTTCGGCCAGCATCATCAAATCAATCCCTGCACAGAAATTGCGCCCGGCACCATTAAGCACCACTGCGCGCACTTCGGCCGTTTGATCGCACCAGTTAAGCGCCGCTTTAATTTCCTGCCACATCAGCGCATTGAGCGAATTGGCTTTTTTAGGGCGATTAAGCGTGACAAGGGCGATGGCATTGCTGACATTCACTTCAATCGTTTCGTATTGCATGGGGCATCCTTGGTGAGTAGAAGCTTGCAGTGGTATTGATTGGGAGTGAAAGGCTTAATCGCGTTTTTTAGGCAGCCATGCCCAGACCATTTCGCATTGGATAGGCGCTTCGCCTGATTCATCGCTGATCTCTACATTCACCGCGAAATTACCTTTTTCGGTGCTGTGTAATAGCTCGATTTGATCGCTACTTAAGGTGGCCACGGCCCGCATATCGCCCTGCGAGCGTTTTTGGTAATCCACATGCATGGATTTAAGCAGCAGCAGCTTATCGTCCGGCACATTCATGCCCATTACAAAGCCGGTGCTGGTTTCGGCCAGCAGCGCCATCGCCGCAGCGTGTACGCCCTTGATATGGTTTTGTACTTTACGGCGGTTTTTAATCGACACCACCAGCCGTGCCGCGCTGACTTCTTCAAACTGTACAGAGGCCGTGGATAAAAATGGCACGATACGGCCAAATAGGCGAGTCAGAATGAAGCTGCGTAGGTTTTGCGGCAGATTTGCAGTCTTGGCGGCAATACGGCTCATTTTATTGAGAGGGCGGGTCATTAGGGCGGCCTTTACTTGCTGGAATAGCAGATAAAATAGCAAGAAACCGTGCCCCTTGTGACCGGACTATCCCGCCTTTACAAACGATCGTTTTAATGTTGAGGTTTGTCGCAGAGCTTACGGCTGCGTTTTAAACGCAATAAGCTTCCTTATTGGTAAAGATTGTTCAGAGTAAAGCTAAGCGTGTTAAATCTCGAACCACAGAGAGCACAGAGGAAACAGCACTCATGGTTTTCTCAGTGCTCTCTGTGTCTACAGATCTTTTTTGCCTACAAAGCATTTAAATACAACGAAGCCTCTTGCGATGGCAGGGCGCGGCGGCCAAAAGCGAGGACGGCATCGCTGATGCGCTTGGCTTCCTGCGTTTGTTTCTGCCAGTGATGCCAATACAGAGGGATATGAATACGCTCGCTGCTGGCTAGCTCAATAATTTCACCTGAGGCAATCGCTGGCTTGGCCTGAGCGTAAGGAATTGCCGCGTAGGCCAAGCCAAAGCACACCGCATCAAACAGTGCATGGCTTTCAGGAATCTGATGGCAGGGAAAGTGATCATCCATAATGCCGTAACGCTCGCCTAACCAGCGCCGGTGCAGGGAATCCCGATTACCAAAAATCGCGGTAGGCGCGTGCATCAATGCTGTTTGGGTAAATCCTTGTGAAAAATGCCGCTCTGCAAAAGCAGGTGTCGCTACAAATACATAGGGCATGTTACCAAGGCTTTGTACTGCGCAGCCCGTTACCGCGCTGGGCTGGGTGCTGATGCAACCCGCTACATCGCCCGCCCGCAGTAAATCCAGCGTATAGCCTTCATCATCAATCACGCATTCCAGCAGTAAACGCTCGCTCTCTAAGAGTGGGGCGAGCGCATCCAGTAGACCAATGGCCAAACTATCGGCATTCACGCCAAGGCGCACGCTTTGCCAATCCTGCTCTTTAAAATCGATTTGCTCGGCCAAGGCGGCCTCTAGCTGGCGTACTTGGCGAAAATGCACAATTAGCTTTTCACCCGCACGCGTGGCATGTACAGGGCTTTCGCGCACCACCAAGACTTTACCTAGTTTTTCTTCCAGCGATTTAATGCGCTGAGACACGGCCGACTGCGTTAAAAACAGGCGCTTAGCCGCCCGTTCAAAACTGCTTTCACGCACCACCATTTCCAGCGCTTCTAGTAATTTGTAATCAAGCATCAGTTTGGCTTATGCAGCATAAGAATTGCTTGTTTTACCATAAATCAAGCATGTGTTTGAATGCTAAATAACAAGCGAATACAAAATAGTAATTAAAGAGTAGCCCGCTACCTAATGCTTTATCTGGATGATGAAAAATGAACACGCTATTAAATGATGGAAGCACACTGACCATACACCAAGCCGATTTAAATGACTTGCACGAAATCTGGCGCTTATGGGGGGCATGGGCTTTATTTGATGAGTATCGGCAGCACTTTAATCAAAAAGCGGATTTAGAAGCAGGGCATCAATATCTGATTGAGCGCTTAAAGGCGGGCGATTCAGTATTGTTTACCGCTTGTGAAGGCACGAAAACCGTTGGTTTTGTGCAACTTTATTGGAATTTATCTTCATTGCGCATGCAAAAAACCTTGCTACTCAATGATTTATTTGTAACCAAAGAGGCCCGAGGCCGAGGTGTTGGCCGTGCATTAATTAAAGCTGCTGAAGACTTCGCTGCTAAGCAGAATGTGGGCTACATGGAAATGGAATCAGAAGCGGGCGAAGCCAAAGCATTAACGCTTTATCAGGATGCTGGCTGGATGCCAAATCGAAATTATGTGGTTTATGAACGAAAATTGCGGGCGGCGTAAATAATATTTTTTTGCTTGCAATAAAGGACGTTAAAAAAGCCACGAATCATCTTCGTGGCTTTTTTGTATTCTTGAATTAATCATTTAATACTTTCAAGATAATCCAGCTCTTTCTCTGCCTTGGCGGCTTTACGATCTGCAAGCTCGTTACGTATTTGACGCCTTACTTCAAACTGAGCACGATGAAGTCCCATCACCACAATTTCCATATTTCTTTGCGATTGTTCCAGCTGACGGCGCTGGCGGGGGGTTTTAAACGTAGTCGACAGAGTCATGGGAGTACCTTTTTTGAGGGTTACCGTTTGATCACTGAGGTTTCAGGTCATGAAACCGAGCATAGAGCCACACTAGCATTGCTGTTGCAGATTACAGTTTAAAGATACTACGCCAAATAGTTTATCTATGTAATATTACATCCAAGGTTTTTTAAGTTAGCAAAGCAAGTAAGTGATTGATCTTACACGCTTTGCCTGCTTAGTTTAGTTCAAATCTATTGCGTTGCAACATCAATTACAATGCCTGCTTTTAGTTTGTTTCTGCAAGTAATTCTTTACGCATTTCTTCCGGAATATTAGACAAAACCAAGGTGTCGTTTTCCGGGTTGTAATGTACTGCGCCACTTCGTAAGCTACTGCGATCAAATTCCAGCTTCCAGTGTGGCGCTTTGGTTTTGAAAGTGCGCAGCGGTTTAATGGCGCGGCGATCGGGCACAAAGCCGTTGGTGAGTTCAAGGTCTTGATGGCCGAGTACATTCTGTAGCTGCATCGGTGCATCGGGCCACACTTGCTCGGCAACTTGCTCTAGCGTGACTGGACAGCTGGCATTGCCTAGCTCGTCCAAGTATTCGTGGGCGCGTTCGAACAGTTGATCGCGCTCTGCAGGCTGTAAGTGTTGCTCTTCGGCAAACTGGCTAAGGCCATGTACTAGCTTTTGAGTTTCTTTCAGCGCAACCACAATATCATTGCAGCCTAAAAATGATTTGAAGTAAGCGGCTACATCGCCACGGCCACGCAAGAAGCTGATATAGCGCTCTGCACCATTTTGCCATGCATGCAGATCAATTTTTCCGGCAACTTTTAAGTTGGCGGTATCTAGGTAAATGCTGTCGGCCACATTCAGATTTTCGTCCAGCATCGTGCCCATAATTTCAGACAAAATTGTAAACAGGATGAAATCTGCCCCATCGCTTTTAACCCGGGCAATCAACACATGGCCGCCGCTGGCGAGGGGCTCTTGCTCTAAGCGCAGAAGCAGGTGCTGCATCATTTGCTGTGAGCTAGCCAGAAAATCCGCACCTTCCATAAGCTGACGAACCAAGCCTTGCATCGGGAAGGCTTCCTGGTCTTCTTCAAAGCTGCCAAAGCCTTTACCCAGTTTTTGGGTATAGAGCTTACAGAGTTGATCAATCAGCCTTTGTGCTGCGGGGGTGTGGGTAATTTCTTTATCGCTTAAGCGCAAGCTCACAGGGCCGTGAGCTTCTTTATTGATTTGATGGCTGATCAGGTTGCTGATGGTATTGGTGGTCATGGTGTTTCTCGGTGAGGGCTTTGGGGCGCAGTTTACTATCCATCGGCGTTGTCTTGGCGAAGATGCGCTGTGATTTTTTGCGCGAAGGCAGTCAGTTGCGGCCAATCTGTATATTCAATGCAGCTTATTCCATCGCTTGGGCCGCCGGTCATACGCATAATCAGGCGAATAATTTGCTTATCTAGCCAGCCATAGTGCGGGTAGTTCAGCTTGCCTGCGATAGAAAGGGCGGCAAAAGGGGAGAGCTGGTGTTGATAAATCAGCTTTTTAAGATAGCCATTGGGCGAGCCGTCGCCTTTGCGGGCGCTAAGGCTGACGGATGCAATGGCAAGTGGCGTTTGTGCCAGCTGTTTGGTCTTTTGCTTAAAAAACTGCACCGCTTCAGGAAGGTGTCGCCCATAGCGCACCGAAGCCACGACAATAATTGCGGCGCTGGGTATGGTCGGTGCTGATGGTGTTTTTAAATCACAGAGTTGTACAGGCCAGGTATTGAGATGTACGGCCAGTGTTTGCGCGATGCGCTCTGCCTGGCCATCACGGCTGGCATAAAAAATGAGGATGGGTTTCATCTTGTGCAGCGTAACATTGTGATGGCGCGCGGACGTTGAGCACTGTCAGAATTAGTCAGTGATTAATAGCTGGGCAGGGCGGCTGCGGTAAGCGCAGTAGCCGGGGCGCGGGCCAATCTGTGGATGGTTGCGACAGGTATTAGGGCGATTTTTATAAATAGTGCAGAGCCGTGTTTTTAAATCTAAATAACGACAATCACCATTGGCTTTACGCTTTAGGGTGTAAATGCTATTTTTGAAATTAAAGTGATCAATGATGCCGGCTTTCGTTAAACGCTTGGCGATTTGCTTAGGCGGTTCGCCTTCTGCTTCAAACGCATCCACTAGATTCATGCGCACTAAATCGCTGAGTTTTACTTCAACTGGCAAGGTGCAACAGGAAGACTGGCAGTTTTTGCAGAGTTCATCGCGAAATTTAATCCAAGTGGCTGGATTGTCGGTATGGGCGTGATAAATCAAAGGGATTGTCATAAAGAGGAGGGCTGGGCTGGCTATCGGGAAGGGGGCGTATTTTGCCTGTTTTTTGAGCGCTTAGGCAGATAAATCGATATTTGGTGGCTGGCAGCCTTGCGCTGTTAGGCAAAACACCGCATCCTTCGCCCTTGGTTTTTTTAGCCTGAGGCTAATGCTCGGCTTATTTTGACGAGCACTGGTTGATGCGCTACAGATTGAATGAGGGATCAGTATGTTAAGTAAATTTCAGCTGTATAAATTAGACGGGTTTAAATCCGACGAACAAAATAGAAAAGAGCGTACTCCGGGACGCTTTGGACAGGAAGCGGTGAAAGTCATGGATAAGCGCGAACAACGTAAAGCAGATCAAGCAGCAGGTTTAGTGCCGTTTGCAGTAAAACTCAACGGTGATTTGATCAAAGAATTGCACGCAGCGGCAGAGCAACGTGGCGTGAATATGGCTGATTTGGTTGCTGAGTTGTTGAAGAAAGGCTTACAGGCTTAATTGCTTAGTTTTTCTGAATAAATAAAAGGGGCGCGAAAGTAGCCCCTTTTTATTTGCAGGGTGCCTCTCGTAGTGATTTGAGTTTTTCGCTCTACAGATGTGATTGGAGCTGCCTAATACCAAGCATAAAAAAACGGGAAGCCAAGGCTTCCCGTTTTAGTTTTTTAGCGGCTGATTGGCTTATAGCGAATGCGCTTCGGTTTTGCGCCTTCTTCACCCAAACGTTTTTTCTTGTCGGCTTCGTATTCTTGATAGTTACCGTCAAAGAACTGCCATTTGGAATCGCCTTCACAAGCTAAGATATGCGTAGCGATACGATCCAGGAACCAGCGATCGTGCGAGATCACCATCACGCAACCGGCGAATTCCAACAGCGCATCTTCAAGCGCGCGCAGGGTTTCGATATCCAGATCGTTGGATGGCTCATCGAGTAGCAAGACATTGCCGCCAGAAATTAGCGTTTTAGCCAAGTGCAAGCGGCCACGCTCACCACCGGATAATTGGCTCACGATTTTTGCTTGATCCGCGCCTTTAAAGTTAAAGCGGCCGATATAAGCACGGCTAGATGTTTCGTAACGGCCAACGGTCAGAATGTCGTGCCCGCCAGAAATCACATCAAATACCGATTTGTTGCCATCACCCAGCGAATCACGGTTTTGGTCAACATAAGCCATTTTAGTGGTCGTGCCGATCTTTACCGTGCCGCTGTCTGGCTGCTCTAAACCGGCTAGCATTTTAAATAGCGTGGATTTACCCGCGCCGTTTGGCCCGATAATCCCAACAATTGCGCCAGGTGGTACGCGGAAGCTTAAATCATCGATCAGCAAGCGATCGCCAAAGGCTTTGCTCACGTTTTCGAATTCAATCACTTCATTACCTAAGCGCTCTGCCACGGGAATAAAGATTTCCTGTGTTTCATTTTGCTTTTGATAATCTTGGCTATTGAGTTCTTCAAAACGGGCAATCCGTGATTTGGATTTAGCCTGACGCGCTTTAGGATTTTGACGAACCCATTCCAATTCTTTCTTAATGGTTTTTTGGCGCGCAGATTCTTGGTTTTCTTCGGTTTTTAAACGCGCTTGCTTTTGATCTAGCCAGCTAGAGTAATTGCCTTTCCAAGGAATGCCATGGCCACGATCCAGCTCTAAAATCCACTCGGCCGCGTTATCTAAGAAATAGCGATCGTGGGTAACGGCCACCACAGTGCCAGGGAAACGGCAGAGAAATTGCTCTAGCCAATCTACCGATTCTGCATCCAAGTGATTGGTTGGCTCGTCGAGCAGCAACATATCAGGCTTGGAAAGTAGAAGTTTACACAGCGCCACACGGCGCTTTTCACCACCAGACAGATTGCCAATGATGGCATCCCAAGGCGGTAGACGCAGCGCATCGGCGGCGATTTCTAATTGCAGCTCAGCATTGTCGCCAGAGCTGGCCGAAATAATCGCTTCTAAACGCGCTTGCTCTTCGGCCAGCGCATCAAAATCGGCATCAGGCTCGGCATAAGCCACGTAAACGGCTTCTAGCTTGGCTTGCGCTTCAAACACTTCGCCAAGACCAGATTCCACTTCTTCACGCACGGTTTTGAGTGGATCAAGCTGTGGCTCTTGTGGCAAATAACCGATATTAAGTCCCGGCATCGGTGTGGCTTCGCCAATAATATCTTTATCAATACCCGCCATGATTTTAAGTACGGTCGATTTACCCGAGCCATTTAAACCTAAAACACCAATTTTGGCGCCGGGGAAAAAGCTTAACGAGATATCTTTTAAAATTTGGCGCTTTGGCGGGACAATTTTCCCGACACGATTCATGCTGAAAACATATTGAGCCATTTGTTTTCCTTAAGTTAAGGGAGTGAATAGTTTGCGGGCAGCGATGTATTTTCTGCCAATGGGCATAAGCATAACATTCATGCCCAATAAACACTGCTTTGCTAAGCGCTTTGCAATGAAAATAGCGTTGCTGAATGGGTATGCAGGCGTTATTGGACAAGTCACTCGAAGGCTAGTCGCTCACCCATTCCCGCTATGGCGATTTATTAAATGAAAAAACAATCTTTTCACCAAGTAAAAACCAAATTTACGCCAGAAGCGCCCAATTCATCCGTGGCGAGGATTGCCGCATTTTCTTGGCGGTGACGCAGTCGGGGTGAACGCCATGTTTGGCACAATGATTATCAGGGCACGGTGTAATCAGAGCAGTCGGGCTCAGGCTTATAGCAACATAAGCACGGGCTGTCGGCTCGAAGTGATACAGCCTCTGATAGCTGCACTGGGGATCGGTTACGGTAATGATGTCGCGTTTGTGCAGAGGCCGCCCCGCCAGTGAATCTTTGGACCGCGAGACAGGTCCCGGAAAAGTGGTCGCCTTGCTACGATAGCGCAGCACCGGCATTGCTGCTACGGATGCTCCAGTCAGGGCGAGGCTGCCGTTGAAGCTATATTCGTCGTGACAGGCCCCGGCACGCTGCTTCATATCATGCTCGCTGAAACACGCTCGGATCATCACGCTGGCGCTCTGCGGAACACTGAGCACCTTGAACGGTGCTTGGCCGGGCAGAAAGGCGATGAGGTGCAGAGTGCTTGAGCTCGCCCCGCCGCCTGAATACATGGTACGCACCTGCGTTTCCACGCCTGCCAAGATGCCGCCCTCAAAACGAATAAGCTTTGGCCACAGTTGAAACGAGGAATCTTCATCTGTGGATGACAGATCCGCTAACTGATAGTGCGTTTGCCCCGGATCACGCTGGGCACCAGGCAGCTTGAGGCTCAAGTTCATGCCACTGGCCACGTCGGTGGCACACGCTTGGCCTTCGCAGCCTTGCGATGGCGTGATTTCGACACAGAGTTCGGCCCGTGTACAAGCAAGCGTCGTCAACCCCGTTTCAGATCGGCTGATCGCCAGCGTATTTATGCGGGGTGGGCAGCGAAGACCGGGGATGCTGACAAAAGCATCAGCACAGCCAAGGATATAAATTTAAACATGATCAAAAACCGAGGGGGATGGGGTGTCTCGTAGGCCGAAAGGTTAGGGTTTTTCAAACGCATCAGTTCTTGTACCTTGGTGAAAAACCATGCGCCATTCATTTTGTGACTGGCGCCAAATGGATGATAGACCGGAAGCACCGAATTCTTGGAATTCATCGTCAATGAGCTTGTCCAGTAATTCAGCATCAAGCCGAGTGCCTTCATTTAAGAGCAACCACTCAAGGTCGATGAATTTCTGTGTGAACTTAGATGCGTCCAAGGAAAATCCTAGCGTTTAAGCTAAGGGGCGCGATGCCGTCCAAGCGAATGAAATGAGCGACTTCGGAGTAACTGGGGTCATAGCAAACTTAAATCCTGCTATGTTTCACACCCTCATGTGCCTAACGGGGTCAGGTCTTACATTTTACATAAGATAAAATTTACAGTGGTTTGCAAAGCAGCTTAAATTGAGTAATTCATGTCAAATGTAATACCTGACCCTATAGGCTTGTACCTGCCTTTGATTTTTGATGTATTTGTGCATGCATTCCTTCGCTTTTCCTCTCGGTGTTTGAAGCGCCTCAGCGCCAACTTCGTGTCCTGGTTATAGGCCTACATCAAAGCCCTGACTCAATCATGAGCTTTATTTTTGTGGCTTTTTCAAAGTGATCTAGTTTGTGGGTTTTTATCCACCATGTTGCGGCCTCCATAAGGAGCTCTGGGTCATCATTTTTATTTGCGAAAAACGCATAAAAAGAAATGCCAACAGACTCACCCTTGGCAATTATTTTCTTCTCGCACACGTTAATGACTTTCTTTCTTAGGCCTTGCCGCATTAGTTTGAGTTACCTTTTGCCTAACGTCAAAATTAAGCAGCTGGCCTACGCTGCAATTGAATAAAAAGCCGCACGTTCCGACCAGTCTGCTTGAATTCCGTGTTAGGCGTATTGCCACTGTACAAAAAATAATGCCGACGAATTGTAGCGTGTTAATACGAAAATAAAATAAAAAACGGTTGAGAAAGAATAACAACAAGCACGTGTGCCTAACGTTTGACTTAAGCGGCGTTCAGTAGGCACGCCCACTTGAAAGAAGGATTAGGCCACACTTAATGTTGTAGGAGAGATGGCTAAATGCACCAATTGAGATGCTTGCACGCGAAATACGCAAAGCCTTCGCGGACCAAATAGGACTTGAACACGCTGTGGGTTCCGGGGAACACGGTTGTGACGATCGGTTCAGCCATTTCCAGCCCGTTCTCGCTGCTTGTTAGCATGACCACAGCGTCACCGGAGCTCGTTGAGGCCATCACAAATGCTCGGTATCCGGGATTGTTGCCCCATTGCCAAATAAAGGATTCCTGCTCGCCGGTTTCAAGCCCCCAACCAAGGCCCCAACCTAGACCCAGCTTAGGAATGACACTCGCGGGCGCTTCGACGATCAGTTGAATGGCCAAAGGATCGCCCATGAGGGCGGCAAGAAACTTCGCGTAGTCCTTCGCCGAGGTATGGAGCGAAAAAGGGGCAAACGCTTCAGGAATATCCATGTATCGCGGCACACCGGGGGTGAACGCAGCAGCGAATTGCGGCTTCCATCGGAAGGCGGTGTTTGACATTCCCAATGGGTCAAAGAGCCGATGTCGCATGAAGTCATCGAGCTTTTCAGTCGTAATTTCTTCGACGACTCGCTGCAACAGCATGAATCCCTCCCCCGAGTACTGCCAGCTGGTTCCCGGCTCGAAGTCAAACGCAAGCGGATCGCCGGACCAGTTTGGTAGGCCGGAAGTGTGAGTCAGAACCATTCGAGCAGTGACTACTTGTAGTTCTGGTGCAACTACGCGATCAGTGATCGACGGGCGACCAAATGCAAACGGGTTTCGGATGTGCAGGTAGCCCTGTGGCAGGTAGCCAACAAGAGGTGCGTCAAGATTCAGCAAGCCCTCTTGAGCAAGTTTCAAGACGGCGTAAGCAAAGACCGGCTTACTCAGGGACGCCGCTTGAAAAACAGAATCGTCAGTTGGCACTCGAGTGTGGTCACATCCGCTGGCACCGCCCGAGCTTGAAATCTTGCCAGCATGAATCGTGGCATATGACACAGCGCATACCTGTTTGTCGCGCGCTTGACGTTCGACAAGCGCTTGCAAATCGGTCGAAGGCGGCTCTGAACCCGCCGATGCAGCGCAGAGTGAGAACAAGCTTGCGGCGAGTACGATTACGCGACGGTCAAAGCGGCTTCTGTTGCTCGGCATGATGGTGAACCTCATGTTGTTGTCGGCCTAACGTCAAACACAGCAGCTTGCCTACGCTGCAATTGGATAAAAAAGCCGCACGTTCCGGCCAGTCTGCTTGAATGACATGTTAGGCGTATTACCACTGCACAAAAAATAATGCCCCGTTTTTCGTAAAAAAACTACAAAACTAAATAAGTAAACCACGAAAACGGAACAAACAAATTAAGAGCGTATTAAATAAACAGCGTGAACAGAAAACTGCAAAACAGAATAAAAACATTAATACACCACAATACAAACTGCTGCTACAGCGCGTCAACTAAGAAACAATGGGTACGCTGGCTAACGTTTAGGTTAAGGGGCTGCAGCACGCGCGAAGCGAATGATTTGAACCGTTTGTTAGGCGATACAAAGGATGTTTTTGAAGCACCGCAAGGACCGCGTTAGTTATAAATGACATTCAATAGATGATATTATTTTGGTAAAGAAGCGAGACTGTTTCTTTTGGCAGAAAACCAATCATTATTGAATTTTCATCCATAAGATTAATGAATTCGCCGGTCTCGCAATTTTTAGAGTGGTTCATTAAAAGTGTAAGAAATTCTTCGCTGATGTTGCTGGATTCTTGCTCAAATGACCATGAATATTCTTTTTGATTGTACGTGAAATTTATTTTCACATTATTTTCAGAAGTTCTTGAGGTTATAGCTTCGTAAGTAATGGCTCCGTTAGTAACTTTGCTAAATTTTTGCATGATAACAATGTAGTCTGCGTCAGCATCATTGTCGGTTCCGATCTCTTGATCGTAAAGTTTAACTTGTGATTTCTTTGTGTTTTCTCTGATGAGTTTCATTAGTGCGTATTCATCAGTTATTGAATTTGTGTTGAGTTCCGAGCGGATTATTTTGTGCGTCTTCAGATTTTCAGCAATTAATTGAACTGGATTTTTTGATTTAGACATTGACTTGGAATCCTCATGGCGGCTAGCAGTTAGTGATGTTGATTGATTGTGAAAACTGGCTTCCTGCGCTCCGAATGCGAAGCTTCGTACACTAAATCCGATTAGGGTTGCTGTAAGTATGAAATTTCTCATTGTCTTCCTGGAAATTATGTGTGCTGTTATTGCCTAACGTTTGAATTAAGGGGCACCGTTAGGCGTTCCGCTTGAATGATGGGTTAAACTTCATAAATTTGAATGACGTGTTTAGGTTCAAATTCAATGACTTCACCAGATTTCAATTCTTCAGTGCAGTACGGGTCATTATCAAGGATGCCAATGTAACCCGTAGAGGTAACACTTTTAACATCCACCCACATTCTTTCAACATCAAAACCATTGTCGTGTTCAATTCTGAATACTAATTTCACCGTATCCTCTGGTTTGATATTATTTCTAACATCGAGTGGAGGAAGGTAAAATGTTTCAGGTGCATCGGCATGCATCTCTTCACCATTGTCTAATTCGTATTTAACCATAACAGCCTAACGTCAAAATTAAGCAGCTGGCCTACGCTGCAATTGGATAAAAAGCCGCACATTCCGGCTAGTCTGCTTGAATGCCATGCTAGGCGTATTGCCGCTGCACAAAAAATAAAGTCCCGTTTTTCGTAATAAACCACAAACCTAAATAAGGAAGCCACGAAAACGGAGCAAACGAATTAAAGGCGTATTAATAAGTCGTCTACAAAACAGAATAAATATATCAGTACACCGCAATACAAAAAGCCACCACAACGCATCAACTAAAAAATAAAGCAATGAGCATGCGTGTCTAACGCGCCGATGAGCGGCGCCGGAGCGTCCGCTCCATTGGCTGGTTAGGTTGCTCGCTCATGGGCCTGCAGACGTTGGATCTGGCCGTTGTGCACTCCGGACAAAAGTAGCAGCGCGGTGATGGCACCGATGAACGCGAAGAACATGTCCGACTGTGTATCCCATGGGTCACCCTGCGTTCCGAGGAATTCGTCTGCGCCTTGGCCCATCGCGAGAGCAGCACCCCACTCAATGAACTCATACGTGGCGCTTATGGCGAGCACTGTGCACACAACTATGAACGCTAACATTTTGTGGCCTCGGATGTATTCGCCACGAATGAAGATCTCACGTGCAACCAGTGCCGGTACGAAGCCTTGGAAAAAATGCCCGATCTTGTCGTATGGGTTGCGGTGAAAACCGAAGAGCTCTGCGATTTCAAAGCCAAGCGGTACACGGGCGTAAGTGTAGGCGCCACCCAGCATTAGGACTAGGGCATGTGCAAAAATGAGTGCATATATGAGCGTAGTGAACGGGAAGCGCTTGTAGGTTGCGCAGAGAGCGGGAATTGCAATGATGATGGGTAACACTTCCATTAACCAAGTCGCTCGGTCATACGGCCTTACACCAGAAAGGGCGAGCAACCCAAGGATAAAACCCAGAGCAATTAAGAGTGAAGTTGAACGGCGCATGAGCATATATTCGAGCAACCTAACGTCAAAATTAAGCAGCTGGCCTACGCTGCACTTGAACAAAAAGCCGCACGTTCCGGCCAGTCTGCTTGAATGCTATGTTAGGCGAATTGCCACTACACAAAAAATGATGCCCACGTTTTTCGTAGCAAACCACAAAACTAAATAAGAAAGCCACGAAAACGGAGCAAACGAATTAAAAGCGTATTAATAAACCGTGTAAACAGAAAGCTGCAAAACAGAATAAAAATATCAACATACCGCAACACAAACTGCCACAACAACGCGCCAACTAAAAAACAAAACAATTGGCAGGGGTGCCTAACGTGTAGAAGTTCAGACTTGATCTGACAGTAGGCCTTGCCAGTAGGTGGGGTTACCCGTTTTGATAGAGGTGCGAATCTTTATTCAAAACAGCGCGCAAGCGCAGGAGTAACCCCATGGCTAATCTAAACCAAAACTTCATTAAGCACAAAATCGGCTTGCTCAATCTCGCCACCGAACTGGGCAACGTATCCAAAGCCTGCAAAATGATGGGGCTGTCGCGCGATACCTTTTATCGCTATCAACATGCGGTTGAAGACGGTGGCGTCGAAGCACTCTTCGACGCCAATCGCCGCAAACCCAATCCCAAGAACCGAGTCGATGAGGCAACAGAATCCGCCGTCATTGCGTATGCCACTGAGCAGCCCGCCCATGGACAAGTACGCACCAGCAACGAACTCCGGCTGCGCGGTGTATTTGTCTCTGCCTCTGGTGTGCGTTCAATCTGGCTCAGGCATGATTTGGCTTCGTTCAAACAGCGTTTGCATGCACTGGAGAAGCAGGTTACTGAACAGCAAATCGTGCTGAGTGAGGCTCAAGTTGCGGCACTGGAACGTAAACAGGATGATGATGTCGCACATGGCGAAATTGACACGGCTCATCCAGGTTATCTGGGCTCACAGGACACGTTTTACGTCGGCACCATCAAAGGGGTTGGCCGGATTTATCAGCAGACCTTTGTCGATACCTACAGCAAAGTGGCCTTTGCCAAACTTTATACCACCAAAACGCCGATCACTGCCGCAGACTTACTCAATGACCGGGTGCTACCGTTCTTTGCCGAGCAGGAAATGGGGATGCTGCGCATTCTGACCGACCGTGGCACTGAGTATTGCGGCAAAGCCGAAACGCATGATTACCAGCTGTATCTGGCGATCAATGAGATTGAGCACACCAAAACTAAAGTGCGGCATCCACAAACGAACGGTATTTGCGAGCGCTTCCATAAAACGATTCTGCAAGAGTTTTACCAAGTGACCTTCAGGCGTAAGCTGTATCAGTCACTGGACGAGCTGCAAACGGATCTGGACGCATGGCTGGACTACTACAACCGCCAACGTACACATCAAGGGAAAATGTGCTGCGGCAGGACGCCGCTGCAGACGTTGTTAGAAGGCAAATCACTCTGGAAGGAGAAGGTCGACAATCTAAACTAATCTGACAATCCGGCACTAATCAAAACGGGGACTGTCAGATCAGGTCTGAACTTCTACAGCTTAAGCATGATTTTAAAAACCGATCTATGAACCCAAGCTGCTCGTGATGAGCGGTCAGTTTTGAAGCTATCTCTAATTTTATTATCTATGTGCGCCATGGACATTTGTATTGATTTTTTTTGATAAAAATACTTCGATGTATGGACATTGGCGGAAACTACGGTAGGCTATGTTGGATTAAGAAATTACAGATTAGTCCATGAAAGCATGTAATGGGTACGCCTCGCTGCTGGGGCATAGCGATGTGCGCACTACCATGATTTACACACATGTCTTAAATCGTGGCGGTATGGGCGTGCAAAGCCCGCTGGATAGGTACGGCGTTACTTAAGGGCAGTTGTGAAAAAGGCGGGTTAAAGATAAGAGGGTGTGGCCTCAACATCATTAACCCGCCTTGCTGCTTTTGGCTGATATGGCTTTATATAATCAGCAGGTGTGGTTTTAATATACTCAGCAGGTGTGCTGACCACCATTGATGGCGATATTTGCGCCGGTCATAAAGCCAGAGAGGTCAGAAGCAAGATAGCTGACTAGGCCTGCAATTTCTTCCGGTGTGCCAAGGCGGTTAACAGGAATGCCGGCAATAATCTTGTTGCGTACATCTTCAGGCACCGCCATAACCATCTCTGTGGCGATATAGCCAGGTGAAATTGTATTAACAGTAACGCCTTTTTTTGCAACTTCTTGCGCCAAAGCCATACTAAAGCCGTGTACGCCTGCTTTTGCTGCGGAGTAGTTGGTTTGGCCAAACTGGCCTTTCTGGCCATTAATCGATGAAATATTAATGACGCGGCCCCAGTTGCGCTCAACCATGGCATCTAAGAATTGCTTGGATACATTAAATAGCGAGTTAAGATTGGTGCTAATCACGCTATCCCAATCCAGCTTGCCCATACGTTTGAACGTGGCATCGCGGGTAATACCTGCGTTATTCACCAATACATCAACAGGGCCGATTTCTTCATTGATTTTTTCAGCCATGCGAACGCAGGCATCAAAATCAGTCACATCACACTCATAGGCGCTAAAAAGATAGCCGGATGCTTTCATATCTGCCAGCCATTGAAGCTCTCGGCCGGCCTTGGAGTAAGTCGCTACAACATTAAAGCCGCTATCTGCGAGTGCTTTGCAAATAGCAGAACCGATACCACCCATGCCGCCGGTGACGAGTGCGATTTTCTTCATAGACTCTCCCTTTCTTTGCTTGTGTGCTTAGTTATGTGGAACTGCCAATAAATCTTACATCTTTTGTATGTATAAGCAAAGCATGTTTTTGTGTAAGGTATGTGTGAATTTTATTACTAGTTTTTTGTGGGCAAAAAATCAAGATTGTGTTGCATAACTGTATGTATTTTATGAATATATCATTAAATGTTTTTGGCATGGCTAATTTTGGTGAATGTTTAGCTTTATTTTAACTTCTTAATGTATTTGCAAGCTTAATTGTAGTATTTTGAAATTTATTAGTGCTTTATTGCGCGGTGATGATAAAAAAGGATGCGTGTTGTGACAGTTGGAGTGATCTTAATTAGCGGTTGTTCAAGTGGAATTGGCTATGTCACAGCACATGGGCTGAAGGCCAAAGGGTGGCGTGTTTTTGCAACAGCCCGTGCTACGGACGATGTGGAGCAGTTAAAAAACGAAGGCTTTGAAGCTTTGCAGCTTGATGTGGCAGATTCTGTATCGATACAGAATGCCGTAGCGGCCATGCTCAAAAAAACCGGCGGACGCATTGATGCGCTATTTAATAACGCCGGTTTTGGCTTGCCCGGCGCAGTGGAAGACTTAAGTCGGGAAGCGATGCGTTATCAGTTTGAAACCAATGTTTTTGGTGCAATCGAGCTAACTAACGCCGTTTTGCCTGTCATGCGCCAGCAAGGACACGGGCGAATTATTTTTAATGGATCGGTACTGGGTTTTGCAGCGATGCCTTATCGCGGTGCTTATAATGCAAGTAAGTTTGCTTTAGAGGGATTTGCAGACACCTTGCGTCAAGAAATGATGGGAAGTGGGATTCATACTGTTCTTTTGCAGCCCGGCCCCATTACGAGTCGTTTTAGGGCCAATGCGCAGCAACAATTTATGCGCTGGATTTGTGCAGATAAAAGCTTTCATCAGCCTTCTTATTTAGCTATGCAAGCACGGCTGGCTAAAGTGGGGCCAGCAGCGCCATTTACTCTGCCCGCAGAGGCGGTATTGGCTGTGGTGTTAAAAGCGCTCACGGTTCGCCGCCCATCTGCTCGCTACCAGATAACGACGCCAACAAAAGTATTCTGGATGCTTAAAAAAATCTTACCAAGCCGTGTACTTGATTATATTTTGTTAAAAGCATCAGGAGATGAGCCCGGATGCAGTTATGGACGCTCTTAAATGTCTGGTGATTTCTACACTTGATTTTTAATTTTTAGCGCAAAAACGCGCAAAATAAGTGCTGAAGCGGTGTTTTTGCTGTGTTTAATGACGAGTCAACCCCGTTTGGAGAAAATAATGAGTCTTTTTTTAGGTGGACGCACAAAGTCGGGCGCTTGTCGAGAATTGAGCCGCCTCTCCCTATCGGGTAAAATAGCGAATTCCAACCTGCTATTCATGCCATGACCAAGTTTATTTTCGTAACCGGTGGTGTCGTTTCCTCACTGGGCAAGGGCATCGCCGCTGCATCGCTGGCTGCTATTCTTGAATCGCGTGGCCTTAAAGTCACGATGATGAAGCTCGATCCGTATATCAACGTTGATCCGGGCACAATGAGTCCATTTCAGCACGGCGAAGTTTTCGTAACCGAAGACGGCGCAGAAACCGATTTGGATCTCGGCCATTACGAGCGCTTTATTCGCTCGAAGATGCGTAAATCTAATAACTTCACGACCGGACAAATCTATGAATCCGTGATTACTAAGGAGCGCCGTGGCGATTACCTAGGTGGCACGGTGCAAGTGATTCCGCATATCACCGACGAAATCAAAATGAAGGTGAAAGAAGGCGCGGGTGATGTTGATGTGGCGATTGTAGAAATCGGCGGTACAGTTGGCGATATCGAATCGCTGCCGTTTCTTGAAGCTATTCGTCAAATGCGCTCCAACCTCGGTCGTAAAAACACGCTCTACGTTCACCTCTCGTATGTGCCTTACCTGGCGACTGCTGGCGAAATTAAAACCAAGCCAACTCAGCACAGCGTAAGAGAGCTGCGTCAGATCGGTATTCAGCCAGATATCTTGCTGTGCCGTATGGACAGAGAATTGCCAGATGAAGAACGTCGCAAGCTGGCACTGTTCTGTAATGTAGAAGAAAACGCAGTGATTGCCTGCTACGACGCAGGCAGCATTTATCAGGTACCGGGCATGTTACACGCCCAGGGTATTGATGATATTGCGTGCGAATTACTACAAATTGACGCGCCAAAAGCTGATTTGTCGGCTTGGGATAAGATTGTTTATGGCTTAAACAATCCAACACGCACCGTGAATATTGCGATGGTAGGTAAGTATGTTGACCTGACCGAATCGTATAAATCTCTATCTGAAGCGCTAATTCATGCCGGTGTACATACCTCAAGCAAAGTGCAGATCCATTATATGGATTCTGAAGAGCTTGAAAAAAATGGCACGGATAGCCTGAAAAACATGGACGCCATTCTGGTGCCGGGCGGCTTTGGTAAACGCGGTGTAGAAGGCAAGATTCTTGCCGTGAAATATGCGCGTGAAAACAATGTGCCTTACCTCGGTATTTGCCTCGGCATGCAAATTGCGCTGATCGAATACGCACGTGATGTAGCTGGCATGAAAGGCGCCAATTCAACAGAATTCGATTTAGATACCGAATTCCCTGTTGTGGCACTGATTAATGAGTGGGTTAATCACGACGGCAAGATTGAAACACGCGATGCAAACTCCAATCTGGGCGGCACGATGCGTCTGGGTGCACAAGAGTGTCGCTTGGGCGAGGATTCATTGGCTGCGCGCGTGTATGGCGCATCAACGATTACCGAGCGTCATCGTCACCGTTATGAAGTAAACAACTACTATCTGCCACGCTTAGAAGCGGCTGGCTTGACCATTAGTGGCAAATCGACAGGTGCCGAGCAATTAGTTGAAACCGTAGAATTAAGCGGCCATCGCTGGTTCTTTGCTTGTCAGTTCCACCCTGAATTCACGTCCACACCGCGTGATGGTCATCCGCTGTTTACTTCCTATGTCGAGGCGGCACTGTCGTACGCCAAAGAGCAGGGTCGTGAAGGTCTGAGCTGCTAAAACCGTGAGGAGTAGGTGTGAGGGGCCAGGAGGAACTCCCTCTCACCTTACACCTTACTCCTCACTCCTCACGGAGCGAAAAATGAAACTATGTGGCTTTGAAGTCGGTATCGATCAACCTTTCTTTTTGATCGCCGGCACCTGCGTAATTGAAAGCGAGCAAATGGCGCTGGATACCGCAGGCCAATTAAAAGAAATGACCGATGCATTGGGCATTCCTTTTATCTATAAATCGAGTTTTGATAAAGCCAATCGCAGCTCTGGTAAATCATTCCGTGGTTTAGGAATTGATGAAGGCCTGCGCATTTTGTCTGAAGTTAAAAAACAGATTGGTGTTCCTGTTATTACCGATGTGCATACCGAAGCCGAAGCGCCTGTTGTAGCGAGCGTGGTTGATGTATTGCAAACGCCAGCCTTTTTAGCGCGTCAAACTGATTTTATTCATGCAGTTTGCGCGACTGGCAAGCCAGTAAATATCAAGAAAGGCCAATTTATGGCCCCTGGCGATATGGTTAATGTGATTAATAAGGCGCGCGATGCAAACGGCGGGCTGGATAATCTAATGGTCTGCGAGCGCGGCGCATCTTTTGGCTATAACACCTTGGTGAGCGATATGCGCGGTTTGGCAATTATGCGCGAAACCGGCTGCCCGATCGTGTTCGATGCTACACACTCGGTGCAGCAGCCAGGTGGGCAAGGGGACCGCTCTGGCGGTCAGCGTGAATTTGTACCTGTATTGGCGCGGGCTGCGGTGGCGGCAGGGATTTCAGGCTTGTTTATGGAAACCCATCCAGATCCGTCCAAAGCGCTTTCTGACGGCCCGAATGCGTGGCCTTTAGCAAGGATGAAAGAGCTGTTGATTGTATTGAAAGATATTGACCGCGCAGTAAAAGGGCATTCTTTCATCGAGCATAGTTTGTAATATTGCTTGCGAATGGCTGATGCGTCAGTCATTCGTGGCGAATAAAAGATTTGCTGATCGTACTCAAAGACAGTGCCTGCACCATAGTGCACACTTGCATATTGAACACTCGCTGTAATATCAGGCGTGTAATTTAGTGCCGGATTATTCCGGCAAGCTAGTCTTCAGACCAACCCTCCACATAGGTGTTTGAAATATGAGCGCAATTGTTGAAGTGATCGCCCGCGAAATCCTTGATTCTCGTGGCAATCCAACTGTAGAAGCCGATGTATTGCTGGAATCCGGCGTAATGGGCCGTGCAGCAGTGCCGTCTGGCGCATCCACTGGCGAGCGCGAAGCGCTTGAGCTGCGTGATGGCGATAAATCTCGTTATCTGGGTAAGGGTGTACTGAAGGCCGTTGAGAATATCAACACCGAAATCTGTGAAGCCATCATCGGTCTTGATGCGGCTGACCAAGCGTTTATCGACAAAACCATGATTGATTTAGATGGTACTGAAGACAAACGCAATCTGGGTGCAAATGCCATTCTGGCTGTATCGATGGCCGTAGCTAAGGCTGCTGCTGAAGAAGCAGGCCTGCCTCTCTATCGTTATATCGGTGGTTCGGGTCCAATGAGCCTGCCAGTGCCAATGATGAATGTAGTCAACGGCGGCGAGCACGCATCAAACAGCCTGGATTTCCAGGAATTGATGATTGTTCCTGTTGGCGCGCCTACTTTCCGCGAAGCATTGCGTTATGGCGCTGAAGTATTCCATAACCTGAAAAAAATTCTGCATGACAAGGGGATGCCTACCCAAGTTGGCGATGAAGGTGGTTTTGCACCAGACGTAGCTAATGCAGAAGAAGCATTAGAAATGATTATGTCTGCCATCGAAAAAGCAGGCTACAAAGCCGGTACTGATTTCTGCATCGCGCTGGATTGTGCTGCTTCTGAATTCTTTGATAAAGAAACCGGCAAGTACGTTTACAAGAAAAGCGACAACCGCGCGCTGACTTCAGAGCAGCAAGTGGATTACCTAGAAAGCCTCGTTAATAAATTCCCGATTATCTCGATTGAAGATGGTATGGGCGAGCGCGATTGGGCGGGCTGGAAAGTATTGACCGATCGCTTGGGTAAACGCGTACAAATCGTGGGCGATGATTTATTTGTAACCAACACTAAGATTCTGGCTGAAGGGATTCGCTTAGGCGTTTGTAACTCTATCCTGATCAAAGTTAACCAAATTGGCTCGCTGTCCGAAACACTGGCTGCAGTTGATCTGGCTAAGCGCAATGGCTATACATCCGTGATGAGCCATCGTTCAGGCGAAACCGAAGATGCAACGATTGCTGATCTGGCTGTTGCAACCAACTGCATGCAAATCAAAACGGGCTCATTAAGCCGTTCAGATCGTATTGCTAAATACAATCAATTGATTCGTATTGAAGAAGAATTAGGTGAAGCAGCGGTATACCCAGGTATTGGGGCTTTTTACCAAATCAATAAATAATTACTAGAGTTAGAGTAATATACCGAACCGGAGCTATCAGGCTCCGGTTTTCTTCTATACAGAATGAACTATGCGCCTGCTTGCTATTATCTTTTCTATTATGATTGCCGCTTTGCAATGGCCTCTTTGGGTTGGCAAGGGGAGTTGGTTGCGCGTTTGGCAGCTTGATCATCAGTTAGTCGAAAAAAAACAACATAATGAAAAACTAAAAGAGCGCAACGATGCATTAGATGCTGATGTGCGCGATTTAAAAACCGGATCAGATGCAATTGAAGAGCGCGGCCGTAACGAGCTAGGCATGATTCGGCAAGATGAAGTGTTTTTTCAGGTCTTAGATAAAAATCACCCCGCCTTAACGGCCACCCCTCAGTCGCCCCCAGCCGATCACTAGAGTAGCCATAACACTTTCTTTTTTTGAGCTACTATTTTTAACTGTAACTGACATACTCAGGTATAGTGAGTCTTAAAAAGGGGGTGCATATGGCAGATCTTTCAGTGCCCAACGCCAGCGTAAGGCGTAAAGCAGATACATTGTATTTTCAATTGGCGGGCGAAATTGCCCAGGCGATTGCTTCTGGTGTTTTGCAATCAGGGGAAAAACTGCCGTCAATTCGTAAATTATCGTCGCAAAGGCAGGTTAGCCTTTCTACTGTCATGGAAGCCTATCGAGAGCTGGAAGATCGCGCTTTAATTGAAGTGCGCCCCCAATCCGGCTTTTATGTACGCAATAAACCAACGGCCTTATTTGCACCTGAATTAACACAGCCACCGCAATCCCCAAGCGATGTAGTGATTGATCCAATGTGGTTGCCCGCCACCTTGGCGCGCCTGCACGATATTAAAGTTGATTTTGGCTTTGCTATTTTAGCTCCGGCTTTATTTCCCAATCAGCAATTGCAGCGTTTATTGGCACAAGTGACTCGGCAAGATCCGGATTTAATTGCCGATTATGGTCGGCCAGCCGGCGATGTTGAGTTGCGTCGCCAAATTGCTCGCCGCTCTTTAAATTGGGGCGGGCAATTTGAAGCCGATGAAATTCTGATTACACAAGGGGCCATTGAGGCGCTTAATTTATGCCTAAGGGCGGTAACGCAGCCTGGTGATGTGGTGGCGATTGAATCGCCTTCTTATTTTGGTTTATTGCAAATATTAGAGAGTTTTCAACTTAAAGCGCTGGAAATTCCGACTCATCCGCAAACCGGTATTTCTATTGAAGCTTTAGAATTTGCCACGCGAAATGGCGAAGTAAAAGCCTGTGTATTGCTGCCTAATTTCTCTAATCCATTGGGTAGTTTAATGCCCGATGAAAATAAAAAACGCCTTGTTGAATTATTAGCAGAGCGGCATATTCCCCTCATTGAAGACGATTTATACGGTGAGTTTTATTACAAGGGCGAGCGCCCGCGGCCAGCAAAAGCCTTTGATAAAGAGGGCAATGTGATGCTGATTTCGTCTTTTACTAAAACGGTTGCGCCGGGCTTTAGAATTGGCTGGGTCGTAGCAGGAAAACACCACCAGAAAATAGAGCAGCTTAAATTTATTAATACGTTTTCAAATGCGATGCCGCTGCAAAGAACCATTGCTAAGTTTTTAGAAAGTGGTGGCTACGATCATCATTTGCGCCGCTTGCGCCGAGCTTGTCATGAACAGGTGGGGCATGCGGTAGCGGCTATCGAGCGATCATTTCCAGCAGATACGCGCCTTTATGTGCCACAAGGCGGTTATGTGTTCTGGGTAGAGTTAAATGCGGCGGTAGATACTTTGCTGTTATTGCAACAAGCGCTGAAAGAGGGGATTAGCTTTACTCCCGGCCCTTTGTTTTCACCAAGCCATAGCTACGGTCATTGCCTGCGTATTTGCTGCAATGAATCATGGAGCCAGCAGCATGAGCACGCCATTGCGCGCCTAGGCGAGCTGATCCGGCAGCAAATATCCATCGCTCTACCATGACACACTCACCACCTTGCCCTCGGTGCTTTTATCTTCCTGACCTTTTAGCACCACCTGACAGCTTTGCGGGCTGTCGGGTTGAGTTTCTTCACAGCCTTCGGAATAGCTCATGATACAGGGCGGGTTGCTATGCGATTCGTCCACCAGAATGACATTCATCTTTAAGCCGCAAAAAGCATGAATGGCCTGTTGCAAACCAAGGATGTCATTGATGTCGGCATAGGCAGGGGGCTGAATGAGGCCTAGCCCCAGAATCAACAAAGGAATCATTCTGCGCATGATCAATCTCCTGTTCTGTATTTGCAGAATAGAGCGCAGATGAGGGTTGTAAGGGTTAAATGTGCGTAAATCCGCCAAACGGATACGTTCGGTAACATTCAATCACAAATGGAAAAATTCGGGAAAATAGCTTAGCTAATTAGCATTCCTTGCTTTTATTGAGGCTTGATCTTGGCTTGCTGCTCATTTAGCGCCTGCCGATGTTTACGAAGCAAAAATCGGGCAGGATCAATCGCGTGTAGCAAGTCAGATTCAAGAGGCGCTGGGTCACCATTTAGCTGGCACGCCAGCGCCTCTGCCGCAATCATTGCCCAGCTTAACCCGCGCGAACCCAAGCCTAGTAAGGCATAAGCTCCTTTCAGCCTTGGTATTTGATGGAGCTGATGAATGGCGCCATTGATGTTTTGCGGATCGGGCAAAGCGCCAACTAAAGGAAGCCGATCCAGACTGTTAGGGCGAAAACAGGCGCGGCTGCCCGCACTTTGAACTGGAGCAAGCTCAGGCAACAGGGCTTGCAGCTCGGCCAGATTGCGCTGCTCGGCGCTGGTGAGATCATTACCCCTTACTTCGGTGGCTCCAATGCAGCGATAGCCTTTAAATGCAGGCGTGATATAGCCAGAGCCGGTTAAGCTGTGCAGGGGGGTGTCAGATGCAGGGATGAGGGTAGTGCTACGCAGTGTTTTGCTCAAGGGCAGCTCCAGCTCGGGCAAGAGTGCTAAGGCTTCGGTGGCGTTGGCAACGATCAGAACAGGAGCCACCGCTAATATATTGCCGCGTGCATCCAGTGCTTGCCAGCCTTCACCCGTTTGTACGAGCTTTGCAACATGGCTATTGCAGCGTAGCTGTATCTGCTCAGACCTAAGGTTAGCGTGGCATACGCTAGCAGGATTGGCCCAGCCTCCCTGCGGAAACCACCAGCCGCCATGGCTCGGGCGCTCGCCTAAGAGTTGCATGGCCGTGTCTTGCGCTACCCAGCTCAATACCTCGACGGGCAAGTCTTGAGCGATTTCCTGCATAAGTAGAGCTTGCTCATCATCTTTTGCTACTTGCAAAATGCCATCTATGCCAAAGAAAACTTCTAAACCCGCATTTTGCAATCGCGCCAAGTGTTGCCGGGTTTCTGCGCAGCCTGCACGGCTTAAGCGCGCGGGGGCATTATCATCACGGCTAGCACTAGGGTGGAATAGCCCTGCGTGATTGCCCGATGATTGACTGGCAATCTCGTCTTGCGCTTCGAGTAAATCAATCTTCCAGTCACGGGCAGCCAAGCGCTCGGCGATGCTGGTTCCAGCTAGGCCTGCGCCAATAATTATAGCGTGACGGGGGTGTTTGGGCGCTTTGTCAAAAGGCGGGCGCGAGCACTGGCCCGCTTGATAGTCGCCTAAATCCTCCATGGCGTAGCCCGCGCTTTTTAAATGCGCTTCGCCGGATTTGTGGCGGGTGACTATGCGTGTATTAGCGCTCGATAAGCGCCATAGGGCTTTATAGTGCACAGCGCTTAGACTATCTGTGCTGATATCTGCCGCATCCAGTTTTGCATTCAAGCTGCGTAACTGGGCCAGTGGTTCACCCCACATCAGCGTGAGAATCAGCGCGCTGTTTTCTAAATGAATCCGTTGAAAACCACGTGTTAAAGCGGGCCATTGACTGGCTAATTCGGCATGTAAGCCTGCCAATTCTGGCTGCGGACAAGTTGCTAGGCCAGCCTCATTGATCATGGTAAAGTAGTAGAGGCGCTGGCTGCGCTGCGGGTCTTGTCGCCATGCCTGCCATGCCTGCAAAAACCCTGCTCCATTAGCAAAATCAAATTGCAGCATCACAAAGCGATCTTTGCCTTGCCAGCGACTTGGTAGATGATGGCGGGCTAAAAAATCATGAGGGGTAGACATCAGGCCTTGAGCGCCTCGATGCGCTGGTGCTTATCCATAAATCGTTTTAAAGAAATCACAAAAATTGCGCCAACAATAAGGAGGGCGGTAGCGAAGAAGCGATTGCCTGCCAATAAATGCCCCGCCTTAATCCCTTCAATGCCTAAGGAGTAGACGCCCATGGTGATCATGCCAAATGCGGCGGCTACCGTGCCCTTGCTGACATTGCTGGAAAAAAGCACCAATCTGAATAGCCCGGCATTAACCAAGCCGCAACCAAAGGCATAGAAGCTGATGCCGATCACCAATGAAATATAGTGACTAGGCGCGATAATCATACTAATAAAACAATAAGCCAAACCAAAGAGCTGCGGAATTAACCCTAGACCAATCATACGGCGCACCGGCAGATAGTTACTTAATTTAGCCAGTGTGAAATTGCCAATAATCAGAGCACCAAAAACCGGCATTTGCCAGTAGCCAAATTCAATCGGAGAAAGGCCCGCATCTTTAATTAAGATCACGGGCGAAATGCCAATCCAGGTTAGCAAAGGCACACTGCATAAGCCCATAGCCAATGCACCCGTTAAGAAGTGGGTGTTGCTAAATACCTTTCTGTAATCTTGCCAAACTGCGCTGAAAGTGAATGGTGTATTCGCTTTAGCGGGTGTGACTTTAGGCATGGCATGCCAGAGGCCAATAAACGCCACAAAAGAAACTGCTGCAATCACAACAAAAATCATCCGCCACGGCGCGAACTCGATCATGATTGCGCCAGCAAGCGGCCCGAGCAAGGGGGCAATCATCGCCACATTCGCCATCAGCGCAGTCACTTTAATTGCGGTTTTCTCGTCGAAGGATTCCTGCACCAGCGCATAGCCCACCGCGCCAATAAAACACATGCCGATACCTTGGAAGACCCGCAGCACAATAAATTGCTCAATAGAGCGGGTAAGTAGCGTGAGCAGACACATGCAAATAAAAAACATCACTCCCGTTAGCATCACTGGTCTGCGGCCAATTCGATCAGATAGCGGCCCTAACAGCCATTGCAAAGATGCGCCGCCCACTAGATAGGCCGTCATCGAGGTAGGGATCCACTGAGGGCCTGCATTAAATTCATGCGTCACCGCCAGCATCCCTGGCAAAATCATATCGTTAGCGATATAGGTGGAGAACTCGAACAGCACTAAGGCCAGTGGTAAGAGTAGGGTACGCCAGGTGAGTTGCGTAATAAGGGCGGGAGTGGCGGGCATGGAGTGTAAGCAGTGCAATGATCAACCGAGCATTCTGTCGTGTTTGTCATTATTTAGATAGAGAAGGATTGCCACCCTGCTTAATTGTTTTCTGCCGCGGAGGCTTGCTCTGCCGCTTGTTTAAACACGATACCTTCGACTTCCTTGGCTTTTTCTAAAGCTTCGCGTTGTGGCTCAGCAATTTTATGCGGAGCCGGGCTGGGTCCGCAGGCGCTTAGGGCGACGCAAAGAGAGATAACAAATAGTGATTTCATGATGTACCTGTGTTGTAATGGAATTTCGAATTGAACCCACATCTTAAACTACGGAGAAAAACACAACAAAATAAGGTTTTCTCCATGAAACTCCGTGTGTCCTGTGACCTCCGTGATTCAAGATCTGGGTTTTTGCTGCGTAATATCCGCTGTTAATCGTAAGCATCTTGAATGCACTGCAGGTATTCGCTTACCGTCTGCGTATACCCCAGCTCTAACGCGTCAGCAATAAAGGCGTGGCCGATGGATACTTCTTGCACGCCGGGTACGGCACACAAAAAGCACGTTAAGTTATCGCGATTTAAATCGTGGCCGGCGTTAATACCTAGCCCCGCGGCTAGTGCTGCTTGAGCTGTAGCCGTAAAACCCGCTAGAACCTGCTTTTCTGTATCTGTACCATAAGCATTGGCATAGGTTTCGGTATAAAGCTCGATACGATCAGCGCCAAGCTCGGCCACAAAGGGCATCGCTGCTGGGGTAGGGTCCATGAAGAGGCTAACGCGCACGCCCAGCGCTTTGCATTCGGCAATCAGCGGGCGTAAACGATCCATGTCGGCGGGCAAATTCCAACCTACGTTCGAGGTGAATTGCTCTTCGCTATCGGGCACAAAGGTAGCCTGATGAGGGCGAAATTCACGGATAAAATCCATCAGATTTTGAGTGGGATTGCCTTCAATATTGTATTCCGCTTGCGGCCAGCTTTTGAGTAAGGTGGCTAAATCGCTGACATCATCGCTACGAATATGGCGCGCATCAGGGCGGGGGTGAACCGTAATCCCTTGCGCGCCAGCGGCAAGGCAAATTTGCGCGGCTTTCACGACACTAGGAATCCCCAAATGGCGGGTGTTACGAAGCAGCGCTACTTTATTAACGTTTACAGAAAGGGCGCAGCGAGGAGTCGGCGTTGTCATGATGATTGGTTTTCTTTTAATAAGGCAACAAAGGGTGCATGGTGTTAAAAAGATGGCTGAGCTGTCTTGCGAAGAAATAGGCCAGGCTCTTTTGTTTTTGTAAGTATGCAAGAGGGCGATTCTGCCTCAAGCTCGCTTAAAGTGCCATAGCCCCAGAGTAAACCGCAAGCATTTAAGCCATTGATATGTGCGGCTTGCAAATCGACCGCACGATCGCCAATCATTAGTGTTTGCTGAGTTTAAATAAAGGCTAAGCATGGATATTAATTAAAACTCAATTCTTAAAGCGCGTCTTTCATATACACCAGCTCCCAAATATGCCCGTCTAAATCCTGAAAACCATGCGCGTACATAAACCCGTGATCTTGTGGATCGTTATAGGTGGAGCCGCCTGCTGCTACCGCTTTGGCGACCAACTCGTCCACTTCTTTATGACTATCGCACGATAGGCAGAGCAGCATTTCAGTGTGGGTGTGCGCATTGCAAATAGCTTTGGGCGTAAAGGTTTGAAATCTGACTTCGTCTAATAGCATCACAAAGATGTCATCAGACACAATCATACCGCTGCCCGTACTGTCAGAAAACTGAGGGTTAAAACTAAAGCCAAGTGCTTTGAAAAACGTGAGAGATGCTTCTAGGTTTTTAACAGGAAGATTGACGAAGATTTTGCGGCTCATCGGTGCGCTCTCAGAATGAAGAAAGGATTTTAGCGTGGCAGATTCCATGCACTGTTTGAAAGGCGACTTGAGCGCCCAATCCAGTGTAGAGAGCCCAATGCTAAATCGCCACTGAGTCGCTCATCTTTATGTATTTGAGTGTGTGAAATAGGGATGCTTCATACCTGATCAATGCTATTTCTTAAGTGGCTCGCACCAGCAATCGCCACTTTTAGCAGAACAAACGCAAACCTCATTTGGGCATGGGATGGGGGCTTCTTCCCAAACATCGGGCTTTTTAGTGCGATTACTGAGTAGCCCCTTGATGATTTCTTCGTTTACCGCAGCGCCAACCTGCATCAGCGGCTCTTGATAGAGAGGCGTATTACGATGATCATCAAGTTGTTTTCCAGCAACCGCCCCTAGCAGGGTGCACGCACAAAGTTGGCCTACTAAAATAAGGCTGCACAGGCGCTTTATTGACATATAAGCTTACCGCTGAAATAAAAGATTCAGCGATCTTACGTCAAGCAAAAGAAATATGCCGTTGCAATAAGTATGGATTGTTATTTATCAGCAATTGAAATCCATATTTCAATTTCACCTATGCCCGCATTCCAGTTAAAAGACGCATCATAAGTTTCAAAGTCAGGCTTATGCGCGGATTGATAGTCGGAGTTAGGAAGCCATTCATTACAAATCGCTTCCCACGTTTCTCCTAAATGAGCAGCAGGGCCGCTGTGCTTGAAGACAGCATATTGCTGGCTGGCAATTCGCATCCACCCCATATCGGCCGGTAAATTTTGCAAAGATGCCACTTCAATGGCGCACATATATTCAAAGCCATGCGCCGGATCATGGCCACACATCACGCCGTAAACGTTTGAGCCTTGCTGACCAAGGATGGGCAAAAGGGAGTGAAACTGCCGCCATTGCTCAGGCTGGCTTCGGCTTGATTCAGCAAAACCATGTTGTTGTCTTAAGCCCCCTAGTAATATGGGCTTGCCCTGTTCAAATCGAATGGCTTGAATACTCATCAGCTTCTCTCAGGAGTTAAGCAAACCACTGCTGTAATTTTTGCGCAGTCCGCTCTTTAATATCTGCCGTGATATACATGGAAACCATGCCAATTGCAGCGGCAAGTGCACCTAGATCATCACTAAAACCTGCCACAGGAATAACGTCTGGAATAGCATCCAGTGGCAGAATAAAATAGGCCAATGCGCCAAAGATAATGGCTTTTGCCCATGCCGGTGTTTCAGGGCGCTGTGCTGCGTAATAAAGCCAAAGGGCTTTTTCAATGACTTTTTTGCCCGCTTTTATAGCGAATGACTTGAGTTTTTGCCAAAAGTCATCGTCAGAGTAGTTGCCTGCTGTGGTCATGATGTTGGCCTGTAAGTGGTGTAAGGGTGTAGCTTTGCCATTTCTCAATGGCGTCTGAAAAACGGGCAAAGCCGATTTCGCAAATAAAATCTTTGCCAGCACGTATGGCTTGATTATGGACCTTATTTTGCATCCATAATTCGCAAAAATGCACAATTAAATCAATGTCAGCCTGTGCAATAACGGCCATATCCAGATTGATAAGGCGCTTAAATTGCACCTCGTCAAAGCCATCTGGAAGTACCCAGCCCTCGTGGCTATTGCCGCGTGCTTGAATCAAAGGATTTAATCGAATGAGGCCAGAGTCAATAATAGGGCATTCATCCATTGCTAATGGTAAGCGCCCACCCATTAATAAATGAGCCAGAAAGGTGTGTGAATCAGGCGGATCGGCCAAAATCGTGGCGGCTACTTTTTTAATATCGTTTTGAATGGATGATATTTGTTGTTCTTTAAATAGTGTGCTTGATTCATTGTTTTTTCGGGTATTTAGCAGCGGCAGCATGGTATTGCCCGTGCCGATACTTAAAATGGCAATTTGCTCTTTTTTCCAATTTGCGGCAATTGCTTCTGCTGCAGCGGCTAATACGGGGTTGTTATAACCCGTTAAGCCACCATCCCAATATTGCCCGCCAGCTATTTGAGCGGGTTGGTCAAAAAATTGAATCGGTGCATTACTGGATGCATGCACGGCATCGACCAACGATGTATCGACATAGGGGGAGGTGACTGCACCCGCAAGGCTTGGCCATGAACGAAAGAACTTGGCACGATCCCTGTCATAGTCGTAGCTTACAAACATAAATAAAATGGGCTGATTGTTTTTGCCCATTATTTGAATATCTCGCAGCCATTTAGAGCCGTACTGCGTAAATGCAGCGAGTAATGCTTGATATTTTTGTGCGGTAGAAAATCGTGGCAAGGGCAAAAATAAACTCAAAGGATTTAATTTCTTATACCAAGGTAATTCACTAAATATGGCTCGCCGCTGTGGCTCGCTCGTAAAGAGGGCAAGTATCTCTGCTAATGTGAAATCTTCAATCAGCGCTGCCGCTACAATACTGCCGCCCGAATTGGCGGCGACTAAATCAAAGTGCTTTAAAACAACGTGTCCACGGGTATTAGCACCATAAAGTTTAATCAGTGTTTTAACTTGAATGAGCGCCCAAGCACCCCCACCATCTAAAGATAAAATATGGTATTTCATGATGCGCAAAATTCCCAATGACTAAAGGCAGTGCTTATTTAGGGATAGATCGGCCTGCTGCAAATTGTGGCAGCGAATCTTTAATCTCATGCCATGGTGCTTTGAATTGGGTAAATACATGGGCATCGGGTTTGATGTCGATATCGCTATCTAAAGTGCCTAGTGCAAATTCAATCCATTCGCCTTGGTCATTTGATGAAATAAAAACAAGGCTTGAACCGCAGTGCTCGCAAAATTGCCGCTGAGTACCGTTGGAGGCGAGATAAGTTTTGAGTGAAGCTTCCCCGGTTAACCAGCGAAAAGCGCTCTTTTTAGCCTCAGCAAAAGTGGAAAATGCTGCACCATGAAATTTACGACACATGGTGCAGTGGCAATGCGCCATCCTTGGGCCAATTTCATCGGCTTCATATTGAATCATCCCGCATAAACATTGGCCTTTATAGGGCTTAGCATGAGTGGGCATGGGCATCCTTGTAGGCTATCAATGGCTTTTTGTGTAATCGCCCATTGGGGCAGAGGAAAAAAGTATCGTCCTGAGCGACATGCTCCGGGGGCGTTTGTGCCAGAGCGGCCACAATAGGGATGAGCGCTTCAATGCTACTAATCTGGGCTTTTATTTCTCTATTTCTGGCCATGGGAGATGTTTTATCTTGTGCTTAAAAGTACAGGGCATAGGCGGGGATAAGTGATTTAATCCACGATAAATAATTTGGCTCCAAGCGCGGTAGACGAGCGATGAGGCTCGGCCTGATCTGCAACCTGGTAGCTCATGCCTGCGCTTAAGATAAAACTGCGCCCATCTTCAAGCTCGGTATGCAGCTCTCCTTCCAGACAGAGCAAAACATGCCCTTTGCTGCACCAATGATCAGCTAAATAGCCAGCGCTATATTCCACCATGCGCACTCGCAGGTCGCCAAAAAGCTGGGTGCGCCAAAAAGCAACTCCGCTTTCGCCACGGTGCTCGATGCGTTCAATTTTGGACCAGTCGGTAACACCAAAAGGGATGTTCGAAATGTGCATCGTGGCTCCTGATAAAGAACGGTTTTTATTGACGCCGCCAGCGAGACTGTTTCTTTGGAGCGTTCGCTGATTGCTGTTTACGTCTCGGCCAGTCGCAGTTATTGCAGCAGCAGCTTAGCCAATCACCCGCATCGCTAAAGCTACTATTGCCGGGGAGATCGCAATCTCCTCTTTGCGCGATGGGCGGGCGACGTTGTAAAGGAGTATGTTGCCGATAAACTTGACCGCAACGGGCCATGCGCTGCCTAAGCACCGCAAGCCCTGCAAATACACCATACCTGCGAACGGCACGAAAACCCAGTGTGGAGCAGCTGGCTCTACCTGTATGGACATGGTAGGCGCAACAAAAGCCTTTATAAGGTGAAATATATTTTTTATATATTTGAATGAATAGCAGCAGAATAAAACGCAAGGCAAAGCATCCGGTGGGTATTTATGATTGATTAAATCTATTTTTCAATACTATTTTGATGTGCTTCTAATAGATATGTCTTTAAATGTTTTGCTTCTATATCGCCCGCTTGCTGAATTTTGATATGGCGACGAATTTTTCCTTTGCCTTCCAGTACTTGATGGGGGTCTTGCAGATCACAGCCCCGGCTAAATTCAAGGCTAATATGGCTGGTATACGCAAACACGCCGCAAAACGGAGTGACATCCGCAAAAATTAAGCCGCCATACATGACGCGCTCACTGGCATGGGGGATAAGAGAATAAATCAGCGCCCGAATGGATTGCACCACCGTATGCAGCTCAGGGTTGTTTAGGCAAATATCACGGAGTAGCTGCTCTATTTTCTCATCGCTCATGATGACTGCCTTATAAAAAAGGTGAACTTATGCGTTTGCTTACGACTTCAAACAGTCCCTTATTGCGGAGTTGATGTTGCCATGCCAACTTGCTTTCATCAAGATTAATTTTTCGTGGGTAGATAACTAGGATTGAATTCGCGGTCCCGACGAATAATGCAATGCCGAGATTGCATCTATCGCGTTTATAATTCCGATATGGCTTATTTAAAAGAGAACAAAATGAGTAATGAACTAAAAATTGAAGATATACAGCTGGGTGAGGGCAAAGAAGCCGTAAGAGGCGCTTTGATTACCACTCAATATCGTGGTTTTTTGGAAGATGGTACGCAATTTGATTCTTCCTATGATCGCGGTGTGCCGTTTAAGTGTGTCATTGGTACAGGGCGCGTGATTAAGGGGTGGGATCAGGGTTTGATGGGTATGAAGGTGGGCGGCAAGCGTAAGCTTTGGGTGCCTGCGCATCTGGCCTATGGCGAGCGGCAAATCGGCGAGCATATTAAGCCAAATTCTAATTTGATTTTTGAATTGGAATTATTAGAAGTGCTGACGCGTGATGAATAGCGCAAATTAAAAAGCGGCCCCGCATATGGCGGGGCCCATAATGGCCGGGCCGCGGGTCTTATAAGGATTTGCCGTCGTAGTGATGTACAGGAATGGCGGCAAGATCGATGTCTTCCAGACAGCGCAAATTAACCGCCACCACAGAATTGCCCTGCGGGTCTGTGCCTTCGCCAAAGGGGTGAATGCCGCAGTTCGGGCAAAAATGGTGTTTAATCAGGTGCTTATTGAAAGTGTAAGTACCGAGGGCTTCCCTTGGTGTATGAAGGGTAAATTGATCACCCGGCACAAACCACAATAAAGAGCTTTTGCGCGAGCAGATCGAGCAATTGCAAGCGAGAGCGCTGCCAATTTCACCTTCCGCACTGAACGCAAGCTGGCCACAGTGACAGCTGCCTTTATAAATCATGAAACTTCTCCTTAACGCCTTAGGGTCATACATTTTTGGGGAGTCAATTCAAAATAGCATTTGCATCATAAAACGCAGATTTGTGTGGCCTAGTTTGGCTGTCTTTTTAATTAAAGCGCCCCAAGCCTATTCCATCAAAGCCACTGATTTAATCTGTGCCCACACCTGCAGGCCGGGACGGATATTGAGCATGGCTGCCGATTTTTTGGTCAGCCTTGCCAGAATGATGGCCTCGCCCACTTTTACCCTGACCAGCACAAGGCCGGGGTGTTCATCGCCGGCAAGGGCATCAACACAGCCAAGTAAAACATTCTGGATGCTGCTTTTGCCTGGCGGCTCAATGGCCAGGCTGACATCTCTGGCGAGTACCCGCACCCGCAGCTTACGCCCCACCGGCAGGCCCTGATCTCTGGCCCACAGGCTGCCGCCTGAAAAAGTGACTCTGGCTAAATGCCATTCTGCGTCCAGCTCTGCCACGCTGACATCCAGAATGGCACCGGCATCTTCACCTAAGCGAATCGGCAGATCGAGCCGGGTCAGCGTATCGGCCAGCGGGCCTGTTGCCAGTACACGACCGTTTTCCATCACCACCAAATGATCAGCGAGCCGGGCGACTTCATCGGGGGAGTGGCTGATATACAGCACAGGGATGCGCAATTCTTCGTGCAGGCGTTCCAGATAGGGCAGGATTTCTTGCTTACGTTTTACATCAAGTGCGGCCAGTGGCTCGTCCATCAGTAAGATATCTGGGCTAAGCGCAAGGGCACGTGCGATGCCAACTCGGCTGCGCTCGCCACCCGATAGTCGCTCGGGTTTGCGCTCCAGCAGGTGAGCAATACCGAGTAGCTCGATGGCTTGCTCTAAGTTGACTTGCTGCTTGGCGGGAACGCGCTTTAGCCCATAGCGCAGATTACCCAATACGCTTAGATGCGCAAACAAGCTAGCTTCTTGAAACACATAGCCCAGCGCACGTTTGTGCGTGGCTAAAAAATGGTGCTCGTCTTGCCAAACTTCACCATTGATGACGAGCTGGCCTGCGGCACGTTCCAGCCCCGCAATACAACGTAGCAAGGTGGTTTTGCCCGAACCAGAAGATCCGAAAAGGGCGGTGATGCCATGGCTGGGTAAATCTAAATCGACATCCAGCTTAAAGTTTGGCCAATCCAATTGAAAGCGTGCCTGAATACCTGTCATTTCACGCCCCTACTCGGTCGCCAGAGATACATCGCCAGCAACACAAAAAAGGAAAACGCCAGCATGACAGCGGAAAGCCGGTGTGCTTGCAGATAATCCATTGCTTCTACATGATCATAAATCTGTACCGAAACCACACGGCTGACGCCAGGGATGTTGCCGCCTATCATCAGCACGACGCCAAACTCACCCACGGCATGGGCAAAAGTCAGAATGCCTGCGGTCATAAAGCCGGGTAGGGAGAGGGGAACGGCTACGGTAAAGAAAGCATCGAGCGGAGACGCGCGCAAGGTGGCGGCGACTTCCATTGGGCGTTCCCCCACGGCCTCAAAAGCGGTCTGCAAGGGCTGCACCATAAAGGGCAGTGAATAAAACACCGAAGCAATCACCAGCCCCCAGAATGTAAACGGTAGCAGCCCAAGACCAAGCGTTTGAGTAAGCTGCCCAACCGGCCCCTGCGGCCCCATCGCTAGCAGCAGATAAAAGCCCAGTACTGAAGGTGGCAAAACCAGCGGTAGCGCCACGACGGCCGCCACTGGCCCTTTCCACCATTTCTTGCTGCGCGCCAGCCACCACGCAATCGGCGTGCCGATGATGAGCAGGATGATGGTTACGATGCTTGCCAGCCTTAGCGTCAGCCAGATGGCTTGCAAATCACTCTCTGTTAAAAGCATGCATTTTTTTCCGGTCGATATAGGGTGGGGCGCAGGCCAATTTCAAGGCCACATCTCAAATCGCATACCCAGAAGCATTAATGATTGCTTTGGCAGAGGGTGATTGTAAAAATTTAAACAGCGCTTCAGCCGCAGGCTTACCTTTGCCCCTGTTCAGCAAGACAGCATCTTGCCGAATCGCAGAGTATAAAGACGGCGGCACAACCCATGCAGATCCGCTTTTAAGCTTGCCCGCAACAAACGCTTGCGACATCGCAATAAAGCCCAGCTCTGCATTGCCGGTGGCAATAAACTGATGGGTTTGGGCGATGTTTTCGCCAGTCACAAATTTAGGCGCAAGGAGATCAAAAACGCCCAAGGCTTTTAATGTTTCGCTTGCGGCTAAGCCATAGGGGGCAAGCTTGGGATTGGCAATGGCGAGGTGAGCAAAACTACCTTTCTTTAGAATCTCACCCTTATCGTCAACATAATTGGCTTTTTCACTCCACAGCACTAATTTGCCGATGGCGTAAGTAACACGATTCGTGGCTAAGCCTTCTTTTTCTAGCTTGGCAGGGGTTTCATCATCGGCTGCCAGTAAGATTTCAAAAGGCGCACCATTTTTAATTTGCGCATAAAACTTACCTGTTGCGCCGCTGGACAGTAGTAATTTATGACCACTACTCTGCTCAAATAGCGCAGCAATCTTTTGCATCGGCCCCGAAAAATTGGCTGCCACAGCCACTTGAACTTCATCGGCAAAGGCGGGAATAGAAATACAGGCCATAGCGGCCGCAATAAAGTGCTTGGCAGTCATTAAAGCTCCAATTAAACAGAGGCGGCTGGTCTGCATGAGAAAAGCCAGCTTGCTGGCCGATAGCTTAATGCTTTTAGTGGCGAGTGTGTTGATACGAAAGGGGTAGGCAGAATAAAAACTGACGAGCAGGTGGGTAGCGATTAAATCGCCACCCTTATTTTGCCAAATAGTACGATTTTATAAGCCGCGTGTTTTCCAATCACTAAATAAAAGCCCATACAGCGCCGTATCAGATACCACGCCATCTACAATCCAGCGTTCACGCAAATAGCCTTCGCGGCTAAAGCCAAGGCGCTCCAGACTTTTAGCGGAAGCGAGATTCCTAGGGTCGATATCGGCCTCTACGCGGTTTAATTTTAATTCTGAAAAGCCAAAATCAAGCAGAGCACTAAGCGCCTCATGCATATAGCCTTTTCCCCAGGCAGAATACGCCATGCCATAGCCAATTTCTGCACGGCGGCTTTGCTGGTTCAGATCAAACAGCGTGCAATTACCAATTAAGGCATGATCTTCTGCGCGCTCAATACCCAGGCGAATATATGTTCCTTCCGCCATTGCTTTTAAATCACGGGCAATCAGCGCGTGAGCAATATCAATAGAATCCCAGAGTGGTGTGCTCCAATATTGCATAACTTTTTCATCAGAAAAAATAGCCAGCAGGGCAGCCGCATCCGATTCTTGTAGCGGACGAAGTAATAAACGTGATGTTTGTAATTCAACTTGGTCAAAAGTAGCCATATGGCGTGATTCCTTAAATGAGATAAAGGCCACAATACTTTGGATACACCCGCAGGTGCAATGTCTTAAGCCGTTTTATTACGTAAGCGCAGCAAGCTAAGCCCTAGCACAACAAATAAACCGCCTGATACATAATTAAACAGCTGCATACGGCGAGGGTTGGCAAACTGGCTTTTTAAGCTACGGGCCAGTAGCACATAAAAAGCATGTGATATTAGGGCGCAAGCTGCAAAAGTGGTGGTTAATACGGTGAATTGCGTGAGGACAGGCGCATCCTGTTTAATAAATTGCGGAAACAGCGCCGCAAAAAACAGAATAGCCTTAGGATTAGTCAACGCAACAGTTAAGCCCTGACAGAATAAACGCCAGCCTGACAGCGAGCTTGCCTGGCTTTGGGTGTCAGAAAAAAGACTGGCCTTGCTACGCCACTGTTTAATCCCTAAATAAATTAAATACGCCGCACCACTTAGTTTTAATGCAGTAAAGGCGATGGCGGATGTAGCCAGCACAACGCCCATACCTGCCATGGTTACACCAGAAACAATAAACAGCCCCACCATATTGCCAAGCGAGCTAATCATGCTGCGCCATGGCCCGATAGTCAGCGAATTGGAAATCGCCAGTAGTACGCCGGGGCCGGGTGTAAAAGTAACCAGTAGCGCTACACCGCAGAAAACAAACCAATTAGATAAATACATTTTAAAAGTCCTAGTAGATATAGCTATGGCATTGCCATACCAATAGTCTGCCTGATTGGAATTCCTTCGGCATTAAAATCTGCCAGACAAAATACATTAATTCCAAAGTAATCAGGCGTAACACGCTTACGGTGAAAGGGGTAAATACCACATACCTTGCAGAAAAAATGATGAGCCGTATGAGTGTGAAATTGATATTCACTTAAATATTCATTGCCCTTTAATAACTTAAATGCGGTTTCATGCACTTTAACCATCAGCGCATTTTTTCGATAGCAAATCGAGCAATCACAGCGCGTAAGCTCTGGAAAATCCGTTTCAACTTCAAACTGAACGGCACCACAGTGACAACTGCCTTGATATTTTTTTAGTGGGCGATAAGCCATGAAAGGGCCTTGGAATAAGCGTTAAGTGGGGTGGGATGGGGGTTTGCATCCCCGTGCATGGCAAAGTGCCCTCAACCCATTTCTGGGCCTCCGCACGATATAATCTTGAGGCGTTTATCGTAAGAGCGGGTAATGCTTAATCCTGCAAGGACCTCTGTCTTTGCAAATGCCATCCAGATACTGATAGCGCATCTTAATAAACGCACCACTTTTTGGCCAATACTTTTTAGGCAACTCACTCTGAAAGTCTGCCGTTTCAGGCCTGAAAATAATTTGCTCCCCGATTGTTGGACATTCAGCAGCTGATTTATCAAGCCGCTTTAATACGCTCACATCCATTTGCCGATCGGCTTTCTTATGCGAATTAACATGGACTTCCAGATCACATATTTGCCAGCTGGCCGCATGTGCAGTGCATGTAATCAGAGGGGAGAGAAGCAAGATTAAAAATAGATGTCGCATAAGAGGCCATAAAATAAGCGCGGGCTTGTATTAATCTTTGATTGTACTGTTCATATCAATCCGATAGCGATAAGTGCGGGGGCCTTCGCTCCCACACTAAGGGCGCTTTAATTGAAATTATTTTTGTACGCACGCGGGTATTTTGTCGTTTTCTGTTAAGGCATTGAGCTGCTTCCAGCTCGCCCTAGGGCACGCAGCAAGCTTCTTTTTAGGCATGCACACGATGCGATAGCTATTGATTTCTTTTTCTTGTAAGCATTGTTTAAAATCTTTAATTTCAAGATACTTTGGTGGCAGGGCGGCAAAGCTATTGGCCGAGATGCCAGCGATGAGTGCAATAGCCATACTTAGCTTACGCATATTGATTTTCATACCTAGGCCTTTAATAAAATCAAAAAAATAGTTAATATTTTCCAGCTCATTGTAGCTGCGCTTATAGCATAGAAAAAAATAATAAATATAAAATGTCGCAGCATTCGACAGGTGAAAATTTTTGGGTTGGTCCTGATTGTTTTCTGCGGCAATACGGCTATTCCATTGATTTACTCGCCTCACATAGGCGCTTAGAAAATGTACTGTTTTGGATAAGTTTGCCTTCAATAATTGGTGTAGAGGCAGATGATGCAATTCCTATGTTCTGCGTGCCCATACCATGAATTACTCCAAACTTTCCCGATACATCAACAGTAAAAGCATAAGTCCCATTTAGCCCAGCAGCTGAAATAGACTTACGCAAACGCTCTGCTACTACGGTATTACCGAGAAGTGCCTGACGAAAATCGTTTGGGTCTAAGGATTTTGGTAGTTTCTCGATATACGCAGTTTCAATGCCACTAATTTCTACAAAACTTTCATGCCAGCAAGGGTGTTCAATGCCGCTTGTGCGAAGCGATTTAAAGCTTGCCTTGCCTACGCCACTAGAAAAATCAAAAAATGCAATAGTCAGTGGGTTGTCGCCAGAAAATGCAGTATGGCTATAGCACAGCAAAGTGATAAAAAATAATGAGAAGATGTTGTTCATTAAGCGCATCAAATTTATGGGTTTCTGATTACGCCTCTTACTCAATGGACTCTGTGTAGATAGATTTCTTGAGCGAGAGACTTGGTTTTTTAATTTGCAGGGCGGGTTTCACCCGCCCTACGATACTGATAATGAAATTGAGCAAGAGGCATAATCAGGCATGGGTTTGTATTGGGTTTTGGGTGGCATTATTTTAGATGCAAAGTAAAAAAATGAATGAGAGCCCTATGCAAAACAAGGCAATCCCTAGGCCATATTTATTGATGTCGAACAAAGTCGCTTTATCATGAAAAACAAAAGTGCGAATAAATTGGTACTTTTTTGAAAAAAAACTCAACGCAGCAAGAAAAAAACACATTGACACTACATACACAACGGTTGTTGTTGCTTTGTTTTCAGGGATGCTACTAAATGTAGCGCCTATTAGCCAAGTGTTAAAAAAAACAATACTAATTACCATTAGAAAACTTGGCTTTATTGCAGAAAAGAAACGCATAATTTACCTCAGTATTCACATAAAAATTGCAACCGTAAATTGCATTTAACACAAAAAATACTATCCAGAATTCTGCAATAATCCTTATCAGTGATTCAGTTTATCACCCCAAATTTTTCTGCTCATAGCAAGCACTACAGTACTCCACGATTTACCTTTAAAAAACTGCTCATTCACACGCTCAGCTTCTATATACATTCCAAGTGACTCACAAAGGCGGATTGCGGCTTTATTGTTCGTAATTGACTCTGCATAGATTCGCTGCACATTTAATTCTCTAAAGCCAAAATTAATGATTGCCTGCGCCGCTTGTTTTGCCGCGCCTGTGCCGTGCCAGTGTCTTCCTAACTCGCAGCCTATGGATGCATTGCCATGCGCTTCAATACGAATACCGCAAGAACCCATTAGCTCGCCGGAGTGAGAAACAATAGCCAGTTGGTATTTGCTTCTTGGCTGCTCTTTTGCCTGTTGAATAAATAGATTTAACAGAAATTCAGATTTTTCAGGTGACGAATCTTCTTCGCTATAAAAGCGCTGAAATTTTTTATCGCTGCGCAGATATTTATAGGCATTTAAATCAGCAGGCGTAAAGTCTCTTAGCAAAAGCATTTGGGTTGAAATTGGCAACATCACTTAATTCCAGTACTTAATTCTATTTGTAAAAAACACTTAAGCAGTACTTTAAAGCAATGCTTAAGTACTAAGGTCTAGCCTAAACAGCAGCGCCTCTTGATTATCCGCTTCTGGGCCGGCATTAAATTGCCGCAAAAGCATCGCTCCTGCCTTTTCTGCAATGCGGCGCGCATGCTGCATTATCAATGCCTATGGCGATATCAATCCAGCTTAAACCAAGGATTTTAGCTAAAGGCATCAATTGAATCATTGCTTGTGATGCATAATTGCCCCCGCGCTTCCACGGAACCACCGCATAGCCAAGATGCCCCAAGCAATAAGCAGGCAATTCCGAAGTCCCTTTTTGCCAGCGCAAACTTAAATCGCCTGCAAACTCGCCATCAGAAATCCAGTATCTAGCCCGAGGTAGGCGGGGCACTTTGCTGCCATCGTTGAGCTCTACAAGTGGGCCGCTGCCGTACATATCTGACAGCGAAGCGAGAAATGCGTCAGCGTTTTGGTCAATGCGAGCCAACTGGGCTGATGCACCCGCAGGGTCATGGTCGTCGTCACGAGTCCAATTTCGCTCTAGTGCGGCGATATAGCTGGGTAGAAGGGCAAAGTTTGGGGCGAGGAGTGTGATGGGCATTTGTTTTCTATCTTTTTTGATGGGCTAGCGCGTGCGCTACTTTATCCAATTTGATATCTTGCGTCATCAGAAAGAAAACAAGAAGAATGGAGCATCACTTCTTGCCTGGCGATAGTCGACAAGGCACAATTAATAAAAAGAACTACCGTTCTATATACTTATAAGGAAAGTGCTAATGCGACAACGCCTGAATTTAATCTTGCTCGGGGTAAGCGATATCGCTAAATCCACCGCCTTTTATGAAGCGCTAGGGTGGCCCAAGGCTGAATCGAGTCATGCGGAGTTTGTAAAGTTTGATTTGGGCGGTATTGTGATGGCAATTCAATCCCGCGAAGCTTTTGCCATAGATGCCAACTTTGCCACGGCAGAGGGGAGTGGCTTTTCAGGGATGGCATTAGCCTATATCGCCCGCAGCCCAGAAGATGTGCCGCGCGTTTTAGATAAAGCCGCCAGCCTAGGCGCAACGATCGTAAAGCCCGCCACGAAAAACGCTTGGGGTATAGCAGGCTATTTTCGTGACTTAGACGGGCATTTATTTGAAGTGATTTATGAAGATGGCTGGGTTTTTGATGGGTTTGATGATTTGATTGTTTAGGTAGGAAGAGCCTATTACTAATTGGGGAGCGACTAGTGGCAGCTCTGTTGCTGGCGACACACCCTCAATAGATAAACAACTTCATTTGCAGTGCTAACAATGTTTTGGGTTAAGTAGATGCATAAATAATTAAATCAATATTTAACTTTTTAGGTGAGAGGTTTTCATGGCAAATAATATATATGCAGAGGGTATCAAAAGCACTGGCTTTATCCTTGAGAGTAGGGTGGGTGATCGCCTTAGAAAAACGGGGTGGAGTATTATTAATAATAAATATTATGAAGATGACCTGGAGGGGGTCGTTCGAGAAATTGATCTTTTGGCATACAAGGTTTCCGATGTAAAGGGGACTAATATCTATACTGTATTAATTATTAGTTGCAAGAAAGATGCTGATAATGTCTGGGCTTTTGTTGCAAAAAAAACTGCAGCAAACAATCCCAATGTAAATTGGGAGCCGTTGCATATTTGGAGTAACAATAAAGCAATTAACTATTTAATAGATAGTGTTGGTGCTGAGAAGAAATACCATCAAGATATAAAGGAATTTGGTGTAGATGAAATTTTAAAATTTCCAGAATATGAGGTTTTTGCCTTTCAACAAATGAATCGTATTTCTGGTGCCGCCAAAAATGACAAGGCTATATTTGGTTCCGTTAATTCATTGATAAAAGCTCAATCGTATGAGATTGGAGCATTACATAAAAGAACTAAAAATATATGTGTTTATCAGTTTAATTTAATTTCAGTTGCCGAAACGGATTTGTACAGGCTTGATGTTGATGGCGATGATATAAAGCAGGTAAAGGTAGATAGTACACACTACATCTACAGGTATATAATCAATAAGAAAGAAGATTTTTCAAGAGTTCTTTTTGTTTCTGAGGGGTGTTTTGAAAAAATGCTAAATGAATATAGCCACCTACATAAAGCTAATTGTAGTTTATTCGAAAGAAACATTGAACTATTTTATGTTGATATTTTTAAGGACGATAAAAAAATAAAGTTATTTACTCCTGATTTTATTCATGGAATAAGATGGTTTATTCGGAGCTCATTATGGAGGAGAAATGTTAGTTTGGACTTGGAAATTAATGAAATACACCTAAATTGGAATAAATCAGATGAGTGTGTTGAAATAAATGTTTTATTTTCTAGTGATGAAATTTCCATATTAAATAATAGCGATAGCGTTTCGAGATATACAAGTAAAATATTACGGGAAATATATAGGTATGAGGGGGTTTTTCGGTATGTTGAGGGTATTCCTTTTTAAGGGGTTTTAAATTTTAATCCTTGTTCGGAGCCTCGTGGGGGGGGTAGGTTCGACGAGGCGAGGATTAAAAATCGGATTGAAACGTGTGCCGACAAGCACATTTGGTACTTATTGGTGTGAAAAATATCAACAAATTCAATACGTTAAATAAATGTGCTTTTGCCTTTCATGCGGATTGGCGCTTAGCGTACAGACAGCAAAAACCCCGCATAAGCTATTAACCGATGTGGGGTTTTGTCGTTTTAGTCGCTTACTAAAACTTACTCAGGACGCATCTGCGGGAATAGGATAACGTCGCGAATGCTTGGTGAGTCGGTCAGTAGCATCACTAAGCGATCGATACCAATACCGCAGCCGCCGGTTGGGGGCATGCCGGATTCTAAGGTGCGGATGTAGTCGGCGTCGAAATGCATGGCTTCATCGTCACCGGCGTCTTTTTGCTCAACTTGGGCCATAAAGCGTTCGGCTTGATCTTCCGGGTCGTTCAACTCAGAGTAACCGTTAGCGTGTTCACGGCCAACCATAAATAGCTCGAAGCGCTCGGTAATGCCTGGTTTGCTATCGTTGGCACGAGCCAGGGGGGAGACTTCGGCTGGGTAGTCAATAATAAAGGTTGGCTCCCACAGCTTGGCTTCGGTGTTCTCTTCAAATAGGGCCAGTTGCAATGCACCAACGCCTGCGTTTGGTATTGGTTTGCCACCCAAGCGAACCACTTCTGCCGCTAAGAAAGCTTGATCGTTCAGTTGCTCGTCCGTGTACTCCGGATTGTAAGCTTTGATCGAGCCTGCGATGGTGTAGCGAGCAAAGGGCTTGGATAGATCGACTTCTTTGCCTTGGTATGTAATGACGGTGCTGCCAGTAGCAAGCAGGGCACAAGCGCGGATGATGCCTTCGGACATTTCCATCATGCGCTGGTAGTCAGAATACGCTTCGTAGAATTCGATCATGGTGAATTCTGGGTTGTGGCGGGTGCTCATGCCTTCGTTGCGGAAAGAACGGTTAATTTCAAACACGCGCTCCAAACCGCCAACAATCAGGCGTTTGAGGTAAAGCTCTGGGGCGATGCGCAGGTAAAGTGGCATATCCAGTGCATTGTGATGCGTTACAAACGGCTTGGCTGTTGCACCGCCGGGGATGCCGTGCATCATCGGGGTTTCAACTTCTAGGTAGTTTTCGCCCACCATGTAATCGCGGATGCACTGAACGATTTTAGAGCGCTTGATAAAGGTAGCGCGGCTTAGATCGTTAGTAATCAAATCCAGATGGCGCTGACGATAAATCTGCTCTTGGTCTGCAAGACCATGATGCTTATCCGGAAGAGGGCGTAAAGATTTAGTCAGCAAACGCAATTCGGTAACTTGGATCGAAAGCTCACCGGTATTGGTTTTCATCAGCATGCCACGGGCAGCAATAATATCGCCCATATCCCATGTCTTGAAGCTGTCGTAAATATCTTCGCCCACTTTATCTTTGCTGATAAAAAACTGAATGCGGCCTGTGGAGTCTTGCACAGTAGCAAAGCTTGCCTTGCCCATCACGCGTTTGAGCATCATGCGGCCAGCAACGGCTACGCTGACTTGAGCGGCCTCCATATCGGCTTTTTCAAACTCGCCGTACTTGGCTTGCAAATCGCCCGCCATGTTTTCCCGTTTGAAATCATTCGGGTAAGCCACGCCAGCAGCGCGCAGGGCAGTCAACTTAGCGCGGCGTTCCGCGATAATCTGGTTTTCATCTTGCTGGATAATTTGTTCTTCGGACATTTTTATATAAATCCAAATCTTGAACCACAGAGGGCACAGAGAACACGGAGGTTCACGGAGGAAACCCTTAAAGTACGATACGTTTAATACCGTGCTTTAGTAATGTGGTATTGAAGTTAATCAACAGGCCAACTTTGTGGCCACTTAGTCTTAAATAAGTTAATAGCTGTGCTTCATGTATCGCTAACAAATGATCACAACTTTTTAATTCAACAATGACTTGCCCGCCAACTAGTAAATCCAGTCGAAAAGCGTGCTCGACAATGGTGTTCTTATAGTGAATTTTGCAATCCACTTGTCGTTCTGCAGTCAGTCCACGTAAGAATAGCTCGTGTATCAAACATGCTTCATACGCTGATTCAAGCAAGCCCGGTCCAAGATGGCGATGCACTTCAATGGCAGCGCCCAAAATGTCGTCAGTTAACTTGCTTAATTGCATCGTAAGCCTCTATGAAATGTGTTTCTTTCTTGAGGGTTTATATGCGGCAGTGACGCTAGGCAACAAAAAACAAAGAGCTTGCTTTATTTAAATAAGCCCTCACGGTTTTCTCCGTAAAACTCCGTGTTCTCTGTGCCCTTTGTGGTTCAAGATTTGGGTTTGAAAAAACTTAAACCCCGTGTTTCAAGCTGGCGGCGATGAATCCTTCTAGGTCGCCGTCCATCACTCCCTTGATGTTGCCAACCTCAAAGCTAGTACGCAGGTCTTTGATGCGGCTTTGGTCGAATACGTAGGAGCGAATCTGATGGCCCCAGCCGATGTCGGATTTGGTCGCTTCAAGCGATTGCTGCGCTTCCATGCGTTTACGCAATTCCAACTCATACAATTTGGCGCGCAGCATTTTCCATGCTTCGTCACGATTTTTGTGTTGAGAGCGGTCATTTTGGCATTGCACAACGGTATTGGTTGGGATGTGCGTCAATCGAACCGCAGAGTCGGTTTTATTAATATGCTGACCACCCGCGCCAGAAGCACGGTAGGTATCGGTCCGCACATCAGCCGGATTGATTTCAATCTCGAAACTATCGTCGACTTCCGGGTAAACAAACACCGAGGCAAACGAGGTGTGGCGGCGGTTGTTTGAATCGTAAGGCGAGCAACGAACCAAGCGATGAACGCCTGTTTCTGTGCGTAAGAAGCCGTAAGCGTAATCGCCTGTGAGTTTGATCGTCGCCTGGCTGATACCCACGATATCACCGTCCGATTGCTCCATCACTTCAACGGTAAAGCCTTTGCGCTCGCCATAGCGAACATACATGCGTAGCAACATGCCCGCCCAGTCTTGCGCCTCAGTACCGCCAGCGCCCGATTGAATGTCGATAAAGCATGGCATTGGGTCCATCGGGTGATTAAACATCCGGCGAAATTCCAGCTCTTCAACGCGGGCAGAAATGGCATCCACATCATCAGACACGGCTTGCAAAGTATCGAAGTCGCCTTCTTCCTTGCCCATGTCGAACAAATCTTTGGCATCGCCAAGGCCTGCGGAGACTTCATCCAGCACCACAACCACGCCTTCAAGCGCTTTTCGTTCGCGGCCTAATTCTTGCGCTTTCTTTTGATCGTTCCAGATATCCGGGTCTTCCATCAGGCGCACAACTTCTTCAAGTCGATCGCTTTTGCCGGGATAATCTAAGTATTTGCGTAGTTCTTCGCTGCGAGAGACCAAATCATTAATCCGGTTCTCGATCTGATTAAGCTGTTCTGCTTCCATGCCTGTGGCTTTGTCCCATAAAGGCGGCTTGCAGTCTGTCGGACTTAAGCAATCGTTGCGAGGGGAAGTTCGGTTTAAGACACATTTCGCGGATTTTTGAGGCGAATAGCTGGCTATTCAACGAAAAAATGCGTGAAATGTGGCCAAACTCGGCTTTTCCGCAGTACGATCAGTCTTAAGTCTGGCAGGCTGCAGACACTAAAGCGCGAAATTATACCGTGAGAGTGGCATTCAAGGGGAGTCTCAGATGGAAAATTGCTAAAAGCACAATTTATTCAGTCAGAAAGCCGCCACAAGCCGCATAGGGTGCGGGTGTGTTACAGCGCAGGCTTTGCAAATTAAGGTAGATATTATGCTTGTACTGAAATTTGCGGCAGGCTCACTTGAATAGGGCTGGTGTGGCCATCTGCGGCGTACACGCTGGGGGTATCGGCAGCTTGCTTGCCTTCCTGCTCTAAAGCGATGGTGGCATTTTTGAGCGCATCGTCCATGCTTTTTAAGGCGTCTTTATAAAGCGCTTTATCTGTTTTTATCTCTTTCTTGCTGTTTTGTATTTCCAGGGCCAGCAGTAGCTTTGCTTTTTGCATGATCTTCCTGGCTTCATCCAAAAAATCACGATCTTCAGCGCTCATGCCACTTTTTTGCGCGAGAGGGTTTGATGTTTGTTTTTCCTCTTGCCTTTCTTCTTGCTCTTTCACTTGTTGCTCGGCTTTTTGTACTGCTTGCTGCGCCTCTTGGCCAGCGTTCTCCACTGCCGGGGCCTCAGTAGGGGCAGTCGCCGTGGTGGTGGTAGTGCCCGCAATGGTTGGCGGTTGAACTGCGCCGCCGCTAACGCCTGCATATTCGGCCACCGCCGCGGCAATTTGCTTGGCTAGCCGTGCTGCGGCCGCAACATTGCTTTTGCCTATGCCTGCAAACTTCAACATGCCTTCCAATTGCCGCTTCAGCATATCTAAGCGGCCCTTTGCCGCGCTTTTACGGCTGGAAACCAGATCGAACTTTGGTATTTTAAATTCAAACGAAGCGCTTTTTGTGGGGTCTTCTTCCGTCGCGCCGTTATTGCTCACACGCTGCCGCGTAAAGTTTTGAATAGTGGCTTGCATTGATTCGTTGGCAATTTTCATGAGGCAAACCTTAAGCTTGAAGCAAGTAGTCAGTCTGGATAAAGATATATCGAAGAAATCTCACAAATCTTTAATATTATTTATGACATAAACGCTTAACTGGTGGTGTTACAAGGCGTTATTTACAAACAACACCATGAAAACCGACCTGCAAGAGCTGGAAATCAATGTGCGCCAAAACTGCGAAGAAGCGGATCGACCCTCTGCCGAAGCGGTTAGTTTAGAAAACACCCCGCGGCTTTAAACCAATCGCTGGTGAGTTTTAAACTGGGCTAGTTTGTGTGGGTACAAACCCAAATATTGAAACACGGAGTTTCACGGAGAAAGGCTTTTGGGAGGGCTTTCTAGTTAATTTCGGTATTTGAAGCTGACAGCCCTAAACCTTGAACTACAGAGAACACAAATGGTTTGTAGGTGATTTCGTATACAAAAAATGCGACCCCTCTCAGGGCCGCATTTTTATTTACTATGGGCTGAGCCTAAGCTCAGCTCCTCTTACCTTTACACCGCTAAACGATGACGAATTTCGCGTAAGGCGGCCGACATCATGGCTAAGTCTGGCGCGAGTGTTTTCATTTCTTCAAACATTCTGCGGCAGTGGGCGATGGCTGTTTCCTGGCTTTGTAGCCATGATTCAACCCGCACACTTGGCGTAGCACCCGGGCTTAGCTCGAGTGCGGCACTCGTTAACGCGATGTGGGCGCGTTGCAGATCGTCGCGGCAAGCTAGGCGGGCTAGGGTTTGCCAATGATTGGCGCGTGGCAATTGCTCGATCAAGCCATGCAGCCAATCCAGCTCTAACGCATCCCCCAAGGCAAAGTGGATCGTTGCTACGGCATCCACATCAGCGGCTTGTTTGCGGGTAAGCAGCGCGATGTTAAGTAGCTGCGTAGCTCCATCAAGGCAAGCGCTTTGCTTCGCCAGAGCAGCAGGTACACCTGCTGCCAACCAGCTTTCGGTGATTTCTGTTTGTCTGGCCGAGCCTGCATACCATTCAGGCAATTGCGGCAGCAAGGCAGGGATCTTGCCTTTTAGCTCGCGAATCAGCTCTGCGTAATCTGGCAAGGTGTCCTGGTTTTGCAGTAACCAACGTGTGGCATGCTCTAGCTGACGACGTTCACGCAGCAGCATGGTGTACTGCATGATGGCCGGAATGCTGTTGTCGAGCGATTCGATGGCAACAAAGCGGGCTTCGCTATCGAGTAGCTCGGTGGCATCGTACCAAGCGCGCACAATCGTGGCTGGAGGTAGCTCGGTTTCTTCGGAAAGACGGAAAACAAAGCTAATGCCCATGCGGTTGATGGTGCGGTTGGTTAGCTCATTGGCCACAATTTCGCGGCGCAATGGGTGCTCGCCAAGGCGATCACCAAAGCGATCTACCAGCGGTTTAGGGAAGTAAGCGGCGAGTAGGCCATCCCAATCCAGGCTGTCTGGCAAATCGCTAGCCAGTAAGTCCTGGAACAGGGCCATTTTTGCGTAAGCCAGCAATACAGCCAGTTCCGGACGCTCCAAGCCTTTGCCTTCTTGCTGACGCGCGGCGATTTGCGTGTCGGTTGGCAAGAATTCAATGCGGCGGGACAGACGGCCATTTTTTTCCAGCGATTGCATAAAGCGCTGATGTACCGGCAGGAGCGAGGCAGTTTGCTGGTATTCAAGGCTGATGGCTTCGGTTTGCAGATAGTTATCACGCAGCACCAAATGGCCCACTTCATCGGTCATCGATGCCAGCAAGTCATTTCTTTGCTTCATGGTTAAATCGCCACCGGCCATAATGCGGCCCAGCAAAATCTTGATATTCACTTCGTGGTCGGAGCAATCCACACCGGCAGAGTTATCAATTGCATCGGTATGCACGCGGCCACCGTGAGCAGCGTATTCGATCCGGCCCAACTGGGTGAAGCCCAGATTGCCGCCTTCTGCAATTACCTTGCAGCGGAATTCCTTACCGTCGATACGCACGGCATCGGTGCCACGATCGTTGGCTTCGGCTGGTGTTTGGGTTGATGCCTTGCCGTATGTACCAATCCCGCCGTTGTAGAACAGATCAACCGGTGCTTTTAGCATGGCGCGGATCAGCTCGCTTGGCTCTAGCTCATCGGCTTCTACATCAAGAATCGCTTTTACTTCGGCAGACAATGGAATGGTCTTGGCATTGCGTGGCCAGACACCGCCGCCTGCAGAAATTAGCTCGGCATTGTAATCGGCCCATGAAGAGCGGGGCAGATCAAATAAGCGCGCGCGCTCTTTAAACGACACGGCAGGATCCGGGTTTGGATCAAGGAAAATATGGCGGTGATCAAACGCGCCCAAGAGTTTGGTGTGCTCGCTGCGTAGCAAGCCATTACCAAACACATCCCCAGACATGTCGCCCACGCCGATGACGGTAAATTCATCGGTACGGGTGTTAATGCCCAGCTCGCGGAACTGACGCTCTACCGAAACCCATGCGCCCTTGGCGGTAATGCCCATCTTCTTGTGGTCGTAACCTACCGAACCGCCTGAAGCAAAGGCATCGTCCAACCAGAAGCCATAATCGCGCGAAATACCGTTGGCGATATCAGAGAAAGTAGCCGTGCCTTTATCCGCTGCCACCACCAGATAAGGATCATCTTCGTCTAGACGGCGTACTTGCGATGGGTGAACCACTTGGCCTGCCACCAGATTGTCGGTCAGATCAAGCAGACCACGAATAAAGTTTTTATAGCATTCAATGCCGCGCGCTATTAGCGTTTCACGATCGCTTGGTGGGTTTTTCACTACAAAGCCACCTTTAGAGCCAACCGGCACAATCACGGTGTTCTTCACCATCTGTGCTTTTACAAGACCCAACACTTCGGTGCGGAAATCTTCACGGCGATCAGACCAGCGCAAACCTCCACGAGCAACCTTACCGCCGCGCAAATGTACGCCTTCCATTTCTGGTGAGTAGACAAAGATTTCAAACAGCGGCACTGGCTGCGGCATATTTGGAATGCGCGCTGACTCTACCTTGAACGACATATACGATTTGATCTTGCCATCGCTATCAAGCTGGAAGAAGTTGGTGCGCACGGTGGCCAGAATCGCGGCCAGCAGGCTGGAGAGGATTTTTTCGTCGTCTACGCTGGATTGATTAGCGCAAGCTTGACGAATTTCTTCTGCCAGGATTTCTGCTACACCCGGTGAATTGGTAACCGGGTCGTGCGACATCACAAACAGCGCCGCAAGCTGGCCGCTGAGTTTGCCGTGGCGCAGCAAGCAATCGGCGATAATTTCCACGCCGTACTTGAGGTTTACCTGACGCATATAGCAAGAGTAAGCACGCAGAATCAGCACTTCACGCCAAGCCAAGCCCGCACCTAAGATCAAACGGTTAAAGCTATCATTTTCGCATGCGCCTTCAAAAATGGCGGTAAACGCGGCAATCAGACGTTCGCGATCGATGCTGTTTTCTAGCGAAGTGCCTACAGGTAAGCGCAGGCCAATATCAATAATCCAAGCATGTTCGGTTTGATCGAAAGTCAGCGCGTAGGGGCGCTCGTCCAGCACGCGCACGCCAAGGTTTTCTAAAAGAGGCAGGCAATCAGACAATTCAATGGGCTTGCCACGGTAAAGCTTCAAGCGCCACAGGGTTGGATCAACCACACTGCCCGGTGAAAGGGTAATGGCAATCTTGTCATTCTTTAAGCTGGCTTCCAGTGCTTCGATATCGTAAACCGCCACGCGTCCAGTGAAATCTGCGCAGTAAGCGGGGGAGAAAGCACGTTGATAGCGCTGATACAGCGCAGCCCCCACTTCTTCGCCGCGTACATGGGTCAGCTGATTACGTAAATCATCTTGCCAGCGCTGTGCGGCGCGGGCGATTTCGTCTTCAATTTCTTTAACGTTGTAAACCAGACGCTCGCCAACCGGCAGGTGAATCAGGAAGTGAATGCGAGCCAGCGGGCTATCTGCCAGCAAGACATTGAATTCAGCCTCGTAGCCACCCAAGCGCTCCATCAGGATTTTTTCGACTTTAACGCGCACTTCGGTGGTGTAGTTATCACGAGGCACAAACAGCATCACGGATACATAACGGCGATAGAGATCTTCGCGGAAGAAAGTGCGCACGCGGCTACGCTCGTGCAGGCTGACCACGCCCTGGGCGATACGGGCTAAATCATCGATGCCGATTTCTAGTAGCTCATCGCGCGGATAAGTGTCGATTACATTCAGCATGGCCTTGCCACGGTAGCCACCTACATCGGCGTCGCTGGCGAGCAAGACTGCATTAATTTTTTTGCGCAGTAATGGAATATTGCGTGGGGGTGTAGTGTAAGCGCTGGCAGTGTAAAGACCAAGAATGCGTAATTCACCAATTACTTTGCCGCTAGCATCCACTTCACGCAGGCTGACCATATCGAGGTAGGCAGGCCGGTGAATTAAAGAACGGGTATCGGCCTTGGTCATCAAAATCAATGGATCGGCAGAATAAGCACGCTCTCTTAAATCAAGCGGTAAGGCGGCCCAAGTGTGTGACAGGCCAGAATCGCCAGAATCGCGTAGTAAGCCGTGACCAGAGCCACCCACAAAATGTAAGTTGCCATCTTCTGCAAAGCGGTAATCACGCACGCCCAGGAAAATAAAGTGGCCAGCCAACATCCATTCTAAAAATGCGCTGGTTTCACGGACTAAAACAATATCAAGCGGAGGCGGACGATGGCGCAGGCCTTCAAGTGCAGCCGTGACGCGATCTGCCATAGCAGGCCAGTCGGTGACGCAAGCATCCAGCATATCAAGGGCGTTGTTCAGATCATTTTCGAGTTGAGCCAGTGCGTCGCTCGCTGTGATGCGATCAATTTCAATATGCATCCAAGATTCGGCAGGGCTTTGCTCATCCATACCTTGCCAGTCGCCATTTTCTTGACGGGCAACTTGCAATACAGGGTGAACAACCTGATGAACGCCATAACCTAATCGCGCAACAGACATGCCGATGGTGTCAACTAGGAAGGGGCGATCTGACTGGACGATTTCAATCACGGTATGGCTGCTCTGCCAGCCGTGATCAGGCACGCTTGGATTATAAATGCGTATTTTGCGCGTGTTCGCCACGCGAGTGCGTGCCATACGCCAATGCGCAAGCACCGCGCCAAACCAATCTTCCGGTGTTTTTTCTATTAAATCGTCTTCGGAGATGTGGGCGAAGTAAGCAGAGAGAAAATCTTGGGTGATCGGCTGGTCACTCGCCGCAGCAAGTTCACCTAGTGCTTTGAGTGTGGACAAAACGGTCATAACAGAAGCTCCGGTTCAGTGTGCCCTGACTCTATACCCACCTTTCAGGCATTGCCAGCTTTGGCACATCATGATTTTCACTAATAGCAAGATTGGAAGAGTAAGAATATTGCAGCCAAGTTGTTGTTGTTAATGAATAAGCCTGACTACATGTTATTTTTAACAACAGGGTAAATTGTAAACTTCCAGAATAGTTAATCTGCCCACGCATTTTGTATTTGATGGATTAAATATAAAGCAAGTCATGTTTCATAAGTAAAATCACCTATTACTTGGCTTTTTGTCTAGCAAAAATGCGCCTTACAAATAACCATGCTATAGCGGCTTGATGACCGTTTTTATTTCTAAGAAATAAACGATTGTTTTAAACTACTCTTATCCTTGTGCTTAAATCCAATCAAGAATAGGCCAAAAAAATTATATCGCTACTTTGATGCACAGATGGCGAGATAAGAGCAGGCAATCGGCGCTGTTTACTACAAAAAGAGCAGGGCAGCATCTATTTTATTGTAAGCTTCATGGCTGGACTTTTATTTAGTCACTGACATACCAGAAAGGTTTCAAACGTGTCCAGAGCCGAACGCTTATTAGATCTGATACAAAAATTACGGCTTTATCACTACCCAGTAAGCGGTGCCGTACTGGCCTCTGAGCTGGGTGTTAGCCTGCGCACCCTGTATCGGGATATTGCCAGCTTACAAGCGCAGGGGGCGCAAATCGAAGGGGAAGCGGGGCTAGGCTTTGTCTTAAGGCCGGGTTTTACACTGCCGCCCCTGATGTTTACGGTTGAAGAAATCGAAGCGCTTGCACTAGGTGCCAAGTGGGTGGCTGATCGTGCCGACTCTAGCTTAGGCGCTGCGGCGAATCATGCCCTGAGTAAAATCGCCGCCGTTTTGCCCGCAGAGCTGCGTTTAGAGCTCGATAGCGCCGCATTACTGATCGGGCCAAGCCCACATCCTAGTGTTGCAGATGAAACACTGCGCTTGATCAGAGCCGCCATTCGCCAGGAAATAAAGCTGGATTTACGCTATCTGGATGCCAGAGAGCAAGCATCCAGCCGTGTAATCTGGCCTTGCGCGCTGGCTTTTTTTGATCAGATACGCGTGGTCGTGGCATGGTGCGAATCACGGCAGGCGTTTCGCCACTTTCGGGTGGATAGAATTCAATCGGTGGCTTGTATTGATGTGCGCTACCCAAAACGACGCCAGGCTTTGCTCAAAGCATGGCGCGAAGCCGAGGGAATTCCTGCCCGAAGCCGCTAGGGTGCGATTTAAAGCCGGCCCCGCGTAGATTGACTGCTGACAGAAACTGACACTCGCATAGAGCAAGATACTGGATCTCAAGTCATAGAAAAAACTCAAGGAGAGCCATCATGTTTGATCCCAATCTGATCCTGCTTTACGTTGATCGCCCCGCAGCAAGCGCCGCCTTTTATGAAAAGCTAATCGGCCACCCACCTGTGGAGCTGTCTGCTACTTTTGCATTATTTAAGCTTGAATCTGGCTTGAAGCTGGGTTTTTGGTCCAAACACACGGTTGAGCCCCGTGCCGCAGCAACAGGGGGAGGAGGGGAATTAGCGCTTACCGTAGCCGATCATACCGCTGTGCAAACGCTATATGCTAGCTGGCGCTTATTGGGGGTCTCTATTGAGCAAGAACTCACCGAGATGGATTTTGGCTATACCTTTGTGGCGCTCGATCCTGACCAACACCGCTTGCGGGTGTATGCACTAAACGCCGAATAGACAATTCCAGTGGAACTTGATGCCCGGTAGCGAGGTAAGTATGAAAAGTTGGATCGCTGTAGTCTGTGCCGAGCACGTGGCGCGAGGGCAAGCAGGTGGCTTTATGCAGGTTTGTCATGGCAAAGCCGGGCCACTCAAACGAATTCAGGGCGGGGATGTGGTGGTGTATTACTCGCCCACAACCGTGATGGGGGGTAAAGATAAGCTACAAGCATTTACCGCCATCGGAGTAGTAAGGGCAGGGGAGCCTTACCCTTTTGATATGGGTGGCGGCTTTATTCCTTACCGTAAAAATGTAGATTGGTGGCCTTCCCAGCAAGCGCTGATTCAGCCTTTATTGGAGCAATTGGATTTTTCCAAAGGCATACGCAACTGGGGCGCGCCATTTCGTTTTGGCTTATTTGCCATCAGCGAGCATGATAGGCAAATCATCACCGAGGCAATAGGCATCGATAGCGAAATACCCCCTGTTAATAATGGAAGCAGGGCAGCAAATCAGGCTGTATTTTCCTTTTAACTCACATAAAGAAAAAAATGAATCCTAAACACGAGCTAGTCAGTGCTTTTACGGTAGCTGGCCTTGCAGTCAGAACAAAAAATAGCGATGAATTCAACCCGACAACAGCCAGAATCGCCCGAGTGTGGGGGCAGTTTTTTACTGAAGGTTTGATTGATAAAATCCCTAATCGGCTGGCCAATTCGCCTGTTTATGGTGTCTATGCTGGCTATGAGAGTGATGCAAATGGCCTTTATGATCTAACCGCTGGTGTGTCAGTTAGTGAAAGTAGCACAGATTTCAGCACGATCAATATTCAAGCAGGGGATTACCTAGTGTTTGAAGCGCGTGGTGCGATGCCAGCTGCGGTGATTCAGGCATGGGGTAATGTATGGGCTTATTTTGAGCAAAACCCACAAATCAAACGCAGCTACCAAACTGATTTTGAATCGTATATCGGGCCTAATGAAGTGCATATTTATATCGGTGTAACAGGCCAATAAGCCGACTTACATCACCGCCCGCTGCATTGCAAAATGGGCAATCCAGCGGGCTCCCCTGATCAGACTAGGAAGGCTTATGCGCCAGACGCTTATAAAATTATTCATCTGCCTATGGGCAAGCACCCTCGTAGTGGCCTGCACGCATTCTCCGGCAGTAGCAACGCAGGCAAAAGAGCAGCAAGTACACCATTTATTCCGCTTAATCGCGCAGCGCCTAGAGGTTGCGCCCTTGGTGGCCCGCAGCAAATGGAATTCTGGCGGCGCTATTAATGATCCGGTACGTGAGCAATTCATATTAGAAGAAGTGCAAAAACAGGCCCTTGCGATTGGGCTTAACCCGCGTTTTGCCGCCGATTTTTTTCAAGCTCAATTTGATGCGGGCAAGCTTATACAGCAGCAGCTTCATCAAGAATGGCAGCAGCAAAATCAAGCGCCATTCTCACCTGCACCAGATCTTGCCAGGGATGTGCGGCCGGTTTTAGATGCATTAAGCCCGCAATTACTAACCGCCATCAAGCAAGTCGAAGCCGATAGGTGCCAGCCCTATATGCAGCGCCTATTGCAAACTGAGGTGTCGCCCCTTGCTCAATTCAATGCAGAAGTCAGGAAGATAGCCGTCCGTACATTGCAATGCCCTTGACCCCTCTCCTGATTAAGCGCGTAAAAAATCCCCCTATCTACCTTTGTGGGTGAATAGGGGGCTTGTACCTAGCAAACTCAGCAGAAGAAACTGAGTCAGTCTGTTAGAATCCTGCCCCATGATACGACTTAAATCCCTCACACTAAGACGCGGCACCAAGGTGCTGCTTAATTCTGCGGACCTTACCCTGCAACCCGGCAGCAAAACCGGCGTAGTAGGGGCCAATGGCGCAGGTAAATCCAGCTTCTTTGCGCTGATGCGCGGCGAATTACACCCGGATGGTGGCGATATTGAAATGCCGCCACGCATTACCATTAGTCATGTGGCGCAGGAAACCCCTGCGCTAGAGTGCTCGGCACTCGATTATGTGCTCGACGGCGATCGCGAATTACGCCGCCTGGAGCACGAATTAGAAAACGTTTCTCACGATGATGGCATTCGCCACGGTGAGCTGCTCGGCGAATTTGATGCAATTGATGGCTACACCGCAGCATCACGCGGGTCTAAATTGCTAGCGGGCCTAGGCTTTTCTACTGAAGAGCTTGCTCACCCTGTTTCCAGTTTTTCTGGCGGCTGGCGTATGCGTCTGAATTTGGCACAGGCTTTGATGTGTCGTTCAGATTTGCTGTTGCTGGATGAGCCAACCAATCACTTGGATCTAGAAACCGTGGTTTGGCTTGAGCAATGGCTCAAAACTTACCAAGGCATGTTGCTGGTGATTTCGCACGATCGCGATTTCCTTGACAACACCATCAAGCAAATCTTGCATGTGGAAGGCGGCACGTTGACGCTTTACACCGGTACTTATGAAGACTTTGAAAACCAGCGCGCCGAGCGCTTGTCGCTGCAACAACTGGCTTTTGATAAACAACAGCGCACCATTAACCACTTAGAATCATTTATTACCCGTTTTAAAGCCAAAGCAAGCAAGGCGCGTCAGGCACAAAGCCGTGTGAAAGCACTGGAGAAAATGGAGCGCATTTCTGCAGCGCACGTTGATTCACCATTTACCTTTAGCTTCCGCGAGCCAGACAACAGTCCTAATCCTTTGGTTAAGCTGGAAAACGGTCAAGCCGGTTACGACATTAATCGCCCCATCTTAAAGAACCTGACGTTGAGCTTAGAAAACGAAGCGCGTCTTGGTTTGCTCGGTGTGAATGGCGCAGGTAAGTCGACCTTTATCAAGGCTTTGGCCGGCGAAAACCCACTGTTACTGGGTGAGCGCGAAGAAGGCAAGGGCCTGAAGATTGGTTACTTTGCCCAGCATCAACTCGAGCATTTGCGCCTAGATGAATCCCCTCTCTGGCACATGCAAAAAATTGATCCGCAAACGCGCGAGCAAGAGCACCGTAACTTCTTGGGCGGCTTTGATTTTAACGGCACGATGGCCACCAGCAAGATTGAGCCATTCTCCGGCGGCGAAAAAGCACGCTTGGCCTTAGCACTGTTGATTTGGCAAAAGCCAAACCTATTGTTGCTGGACGAGCCAACCAATCACTTAGACATCGAAATGCGCCAAGCGCTGACGATGGCGCTGCAAGATTTTGAAGGGGCCATTATTGTGGTCTCGCACGATAGGCACTTGCTGCGCGCCACGGTAGATGATTTCTGGCTGATCGAAGACGGCACAGTTCGCCCATTTGATGGTGATTTGGATGAATACACCAAATACAGCCAGCAAAAGCGTAGCGAAGAAAACAGCGCCCTGCGTAATTCAAGCAGCGCGGTTGATCGCAAAGCACAGAAAAAACTAGAGGCCGACGCACGCCAACGTAATGCTGTACTGCGTAAACCGGTAGAAAAGAAGCTCGCTAAAGTCGAAAAAGACATGGCAGGCTTTACTGCGGAAATGCAAAAAGTGGCGACTTTACTGGCCGAAGAAAGCTTGTATTTACCTGCCAGAGCTGCAGAATTAAAAACAGCCCGTGCAAAAGAAACCGAGCTAAAAAGCAAATTAGATCCACTCGAAGCACTATGGCTAGAGATTTCTGATGAGCTGGAAACTTTACGCTAAAAATACAGAAAAAATTAAACGCCTGAATTGACTAAAGAAACACGTCAATTCAGGCGTTTTTTTGTTCAAAACCTTGAGTCTTCTTGCCCTAAACCATGTAATGCAAAGCAAAAAGCACTTGTAAGGTTCATGCGTTTTTAAGTATTAGCTTTACATAATATACACTATTGTAGTCAGTCCCGAGTAAGACAAACTCGTTTCAGCCTTCACCCCTTCAGGGGAGGGCGTCGCTAACATCCCCGCTATCAGGGCCGTTCCTAGTATTTTTCCAGTACGGCCCGAATTGAAATTTTCCCAAAACGCCTTTCGCTCAGTCGATTTTTCGCGCTGAAAGTTTGCGGCGCTGATCACAATTAGCGGATCAATTCCAAGTATTTGTCCAATGCGAATGCAGTAGTAGTCGTCCGGCACTTTCCCCTCTGTTCTCCACTGTGTAACCAAGCCACGACTGCCGCCTAGGTGTTTGCTTAGGTCTGAATCTGTCGTCATTCCTAGCTTTTCTTTCGCGTCATCCGCGTAGTCGATTACAAGCTTCATCATTTTTCCTGTTGACAATGTTCTTCGCTGAGAACAACAATTCGTTCTGTCTGTTCTCAGCTGAGAACAAACGATTAGCTGAATTCCATTTTACTGGGTATTCCACAAAACCCCGAATTCATCTTTACCACTTTCGACCAAAACCAACAGGAAATAAACCATGCAAGCAATCGTCGCCGGTATTTCACGTATGAAGGGCATCGCTAAGAAAACGGGCAAGCCCTACGACATGTGCAACATCAACACGCTCGTTCCGGTTGAGACCGTTTCGAACGATGCATTTTCGAAAACTGGTCACGGTTTTGAAATCGTCCAAATCGGCGCGACTGCCGAGTGCGTTGCCCAGTTCGCAGGTATCAAATTTCCGGCCACTTTGGAGCTCGTCACGGACATGACTCAGTTCGCCGGTCGCTTGGTTCCGGTTGTGGTCGGAATTTCTCAAAAAACCGCCTCGGCGGGGTAGGTCTGGGGGTTCGGTTTTGGAGACGGGTCTCTAGTAATACCCGTCTTTTGTGCCAAGTTGGCACAAAACCCCAATTTTGACCGCTCGTTTTAACCGCGTAAGACCCCCCCGTCTTTTGTCTCAATTTGAGACTGCATTGCAATTTTTAGGCTGTTTTTGAGGTGGGAAAATGTCAGGTGTTTTTGTAGATTGGATCACACTGTCGCAGTCTGATTTTTCCAAGAATGTGGAATTTGTTGGCCCGTTTTCGGTATTGCTTGGCAATGAGAACTTACCCCCTAAAAGTGATCTTTCGCTGCCATATGTTGATTCCGGTTTTGTCGTGAAGTATGGCCGCGACCTGGACACAATGCAGATCGATGATGATGAAGAGTGGGTTTCGCATTCGAGAGTTCACCACGAAGGCTCTTTTTCATCCGGTCTGATGTTGCGTTGTGATGGTAGTCGCGTCGAATTTTCTGGCAATGTTGGCCGGTTTGATCGCCCTGACAACCTTTTTAACCTTAGCTTTGACGAAACCTTAGCCAAGGCTAACGAATTTTTGAGTGAATACGGGCTGCCTAAGTTCCATTCGGGTGACTATCACGAAAACATGCGCCCGTCTGAGTACGATTTTAAGCACGGTTTAATGGAAGAGTGGACTGGCGCAACGGTTTCGATGCTGCACTTAACAAAAAACTACATCACCGGTTCGGCCGGTAATGCACAAGCCGCCATTGATTGGCTGGCCACACAATCAAAATCACACGTAAAGCGTTCCCGTTCAGGTGAATCAACGATTGCTTGGGGTAAGAAGGGCGGTCGCGTTTATTTGAAATGCTATATCAAAGCCAACGAAATGTTGGACCACGCAAAGGCGCATGGACGCACCCGTGAAGAGGTTTTAAACGATCCCGTTTACCAATTTTGTTTGAAAAACGGTGTAATTCGTTTCGAGCTGGAAGCAGGGCGTTTGTTATTGCGCGATTCATCACTTCGATTTATTGGAGATATCACCATGCCCAAATTAAATGCGTTATTTGATGAGCACGTAAACCCAATTTTGGGGCGTGTTCGTGAAGACATCACCCGAATTGATTTTGATACGCTAGACATTGGTTCAGGCCCCAAGATGGCCGCATTGGCTTACTTGCGTGGCGAGGATGTGCGTTCTCATTTAACGACTAGAACGTTTTATAGATATGCAAAGGTATTACGTGACTATGGTATTGATATTTCTGAGCCATTAGAAAATACGCAGAAATTTACGACGGTGATTAAAGTCATCGACATACAGCCTATGGCAGAGGCTCCGAGCTGGTATTGGGATCATCAAGCCCGTATGACGCAATACGCGGCTAATGATGTGCAAACGCTTAAATTAGTGAATGGCTAATTAAATGATTCAACAATGCGTTTCAATTCGCCCTGATGGCCTATTGCAAATCGCTTCAAATGTGGCGACTAACTGCCAATATGTTATTACGTCTGGTTCAGTAATGGATTGGACTATTGAGGATGCAAAGCCGGTCTTAGCGGCCATTGCGTTATTGTGGGCAACTGCCTATTTTTTTCGTGTCTTAATTAAGACTATCAACCAAGATGGAGATTCAAATGACTAAATTTTTAAAGCGCGGTTATCGTGTTGCTGTAGTTGTTGCTGGTACTTTAATTGCTGCTCCTGCATTTGCAGCTGTTGATGTTTCTGCTGTTCTTGCTGAAATGGGTGAGGCTCAGAAAGCAATCGCCCTGATTGGTACAGCTGCACTTTCTATTTATGTTGGTATTAAAGTGTATAAGTGGGCAAAAAACGCGCTTATTTAATTTTTCCTGTAGCAATGGGCGGCTTTTTGCCGCTCTTTTTTCGCCTAAATTTTGGATGAGCGACTGGGCGACGCTTGCGGCGCACGGGCGCTCATACGAAATGATTAGGGGTTGATATGAATGGAAGGATTACTTTATATAGTCGTTTGTTTATTGGCATTGTGGCTTATTTTCTCTGCGGATTAGCTAATTCTGCAGTTTTGTATATAGATAATGAGACTGGTAAAACTACTAGTGATCCTTTAGGGTTTACTATTTCTTATGCTACTTCGGTTGGTTACAGCGTTGGTCATGACGTATCAAGCAATACATGCCCCGGCATTCCAATTGGTGCTGGATGTGTTGTTTCTATATGGGCTAAAACGTCTACAACCGGTATTCGAATTAATCGCGGATTTACTCGCATTAAAGCCTCTTTATGCGATGATAAAAAAAATCAAAGTGCAGGCATATATAATATCCCTATCCCTGGCGTTAAAATGCCGTCTGGTGGAGGGGCGGCTGTTTTGTTTGATTCCGGTTCTTTTAATTCATTTTCAAAATCTGGTTTTCCTACGTGTATTGATGGTTGTGAAACTGTAGCAAATGGCCCGCCTATTAAAAATTCAATTGGTGGTAATGTTGTTGGAGATACAGCTGGTAATGCATTTATGCGAATGCAGATGAAGTTTACAGGTGAACAATGTACGGTAAAAGAAAATGGACCCAAGCCTAATGGATCACCATTTCCGCCTGATGCGCCCAAGCCAAAGGAGCCGAACGGCCCTCAAGATTGTCCTGAAGGTACGTCTTTTGGAACGATTTCTTGGGGTGACGGCACAGGTGAGGTTAAACGCTGTTTAAGCACTAGTGTACCTCCGCCAATTAAACCCGGTGATCTCCCTGCGCCAGATGCTTGCATTGGCAATTGCGATAAATGGGACCCTAAGCCGGACGATAAGCCAACTGATCCCAAAGATCCAAAACCAAACCCTTCCGGCCCCTCAGGGACCGGCACAGGAACCGGTACAGGTACACGTCTGCCCGCCAGCAGTACTTCTGCGTCATCTGCCTCTGCCAGTGGGCCTATGAGCTTAGCCGCTTCGTGCGAAGCGTTTAAATGCGTGAATGCTGATCCTGCTACGTGCGAGATAGCAAGGTTGGCATGGCATGAGAAGTGTTTAGAGGAAAAAGACCGTAAAGAAATGCTTGACTCGGCTCTCTATAAGTCCGGTGTTGCGGCCATGGATGCTTCGGGTACAAGTTCGATAAGAGCTGAGCTTGGTTTTTCTAAAAACCCTATGGATTTAGAGGACTCAATTAAACAGACTCGGTTTTTAGGCTCAGGGGGGTTGTCTGATTTTAATGTGGTTTTAATGGGCCAAACCGTTCCAATCCCGATTTCAAAGTTAAATAAGTTTTTAGAGGCGATGGGCAATATAGCAGTCGCATTTACTTTATTAGCCGCGGTTAAAATTGTTTCTTCGTCATTAGCATAGGGGTTTTTTATGTTTGCTGCACCATGGATTGCTGCATTAATTGGGGGCTTGGTTTCTGCGGCCGCGTCATTTTTTGGTCGGGCTTTAATTGCTTTTGGTGTGGGTGTTGTTTCTTATGGCGGCATTCATAAGTTATTAGAAAACATTAAACTGGATATTATTCAGAACATCAAAGATGTGCCGGTACAGATTTTACAAATCATGGGTTTATTAAAAATTGATGTTTGTATTTCTATTTTGCTTTCCGCTATTACTGTTAACTTGGTGATTAAAGGTTTGACCGGTGGCGTTCTCAGGAAGTGGGTGACTAAATGATTACGCTCATTACAGGCATGCCAGGTGCCGGTAAAACCTTGCGTACTTTGCAAGATGTGAAATTACTGTCTGAAAAAGACAATCGAGAGGTTTTTTATTCGGGCATCAACGATTTAAAATTACCGTGGGTTGAAATCGAGCCCGAGAAGTGGCCGGAGTGCCCTAAAGGCGCGATCATTGTGATTGATGAGTGTCAGCGCGTGTTTAGAACTCGTTCGAGTGGTTCAGCAGTCCCTAAGCATGTTTCCGAGCTGGAAACCCATCGACACAAGGGGCATGATATTTTTTTAATTACTCAGCATCCGATGTTGGTCGATGGCAACGTCAGGCGTTTGGTTGGTAAGCATTTCCATGTTATGCGCCCATGTGGTCTTAAAAGAGCGACTATTCATGAGTTTCAGGGCGTTCGTGAGAATTGCGATAAATCGCGCAAAGATTCTATTAAACACGTTTGGTCTTATCCGAAAGAGGTTTACGATTATTATAAAAGTGCGGAATTACATACCGTTAAAAGGAATATTCCCGCTAAGATTTTATTAATTCCTGTTTTATTGGCTCTTGTTATTTCCTGCTTTTATTATTCATACAATATGATTGTCGGAAAGAGTAAAGCAGATCCTAATATTTCGGCGTCTTCACCGGCGTCGCATTTTTCGTTAAATACGTCAAGCTTTACAGGGGGCTCTAAGGGCGAATTAACGCGCGAGCAATGGATTGAACAACAAAAGCCGCGAATTCCCACTCTGGCGTATACCGCACCGGTTTACGATAAATTAACTGAGCCTGTTTCTGTTCCTGCGCCTCAAGTGTGTATGCAAACCGCGTCAAAGGGGTGTAAGTGCTACACGAATCAGGCGACGCCTTTAGATGTCCCGCAAAGTATGTGCGAGAGCATTGTTAAGAATGGCGTTTTTCTTTCTTACTTGCCAAGTGGCAATCAGGGGGGTGAAAGTGGCCGGAATACAAACAATGAAATTTAAAGCTTATTTTATATTTCTGGCCTTATTGCTTTCGGCTTGCACTAGTCCGCCAGATAGGCAAAAGCACTTTATTGATTTTTGGAACTCAGATCGCTGGCCCCACAGTAAGCAAGCCTGACTATCGCGCTAAACCCCTACATTTTCCCCTTGTTTTGTCCGCCAATGGCGTATAGTATTTTACTCATGGAATTTATCGAAACCCCAACATTTACCCGCTTGCTGAAAGCACTTTTAACAGACGATGAATACAGAGGCTTACAAAATGAATTGGTAGAAAACCCCGCGCGTGGCGATGTTATTAAGGGCGGGGGAGGTATTCGTAAAATCCGTTATGCCGTCACAGGCCGCGGTAAAAGTGGTGGAGTCAGGGCGATTTATTACTGGGTTAGGGAGGACCATCAGATTTACATGTTACTCATTTACCCCAAGTCTAAAAAAGACACGCTAACTGACGCTGAGACCGCGATTTTGCACGATTTAGTAAAGGAGCTTTAACATGGAACCGTCACTTTTCGAGGACTTGGTGCAGAGTCTTAAAGAAGCAAAAAGCATTGCATCCGGGGAGAACCAAACAGCACGTCGTTTTGAGGTTTTGCCGCCCGATGTGCGAGCGATCAGAGCACAGACAGGATTGTCTCAGGGCGAGTTTGCGGGGCTGATGCGTGTAAGCGTAAAGACGCTTCAAAATTGGGAACAGCACCGGCGTAACCCGACCGGCCCAGCAGCAGCATTGCTGCAAATTGTTTCGAAGTCGCCAAGCTTGGCGCTTGAGTCCTTGCATCAATGAAATACCTGCTCATGATGTTTGCTTTTGCTTCCACATATTCTTCAGCGGAAATGTTTAAGTGTTTTGACGGCAAACGGCCAAAATACACCTACCAAAACATGCCTTGCGAGGATTCAGGTTTAAAAACGGCCAAGAAAATAACCGACAAAGATGCACTCATTGGTAGTGCGGATTTGTCTGGCTACGTTAAAGAGGCAAGGGCACGAGAGGCCATTGAGCGCGAACTTGAACGTAACCAGCAAGAACGGCGCAGTGCAGAAGCAGCCCGATCCACTGTGGTTTCATCTCACCAATGGGATGTTGACGAATGCCCGCAGTTAATTTTACGAAAGCGCGGCATCTTGTCCCAACAGCGGCACAGATCCACCCAAAGCTTGCAGGATGAATACAATTGGGTTGTAAAGAAAATGCAAAAAATCGATTGCATCGGTTCTTAGTGGTCTTGTCGTGACTGTCACGAATTAAGGATTAACGCCACATCAAATCTAGCTGTAAAACTGTCGCCACGGCGTGCAATGCGTCGTGCTGAAGGCGGCCCCGCCTGAGGCTATTAAGCTGCTCGAAATAAGAAGCAACGAATTACCCCACGAGAACCCGCCTTTAGCGCCTGAAGCAAGCAGCAGGGCGCTGTTAAGGAATGATCTGGTTAAGCATCATGCCGAAGCGGGCTTCTTTGCGGCATTGGCGCTTGTAGAAGTCACGCTCAAGCATGAGTTTTTCAATGGTTCGGGTGTAGCCGCTTGCTAGTGCGAGGGTTTGACGTGTGTGCCAGAGGTTTTTAAGTTCTTCGTACCGAATCCCTTCCTTTTTGTCGTATCCGGGTAATACGAGCCAGTCGCCTTCGATACGCATTCCTGAGAATTTACCCCAGCCTTTGCCCAGCTCTTGACCGGCGATGACTTGAGCGAACAGAAAAACGATTTTAGGTGTGGGGATTTGGCCGGTTAAATAGCCTAGGTGTGTTTCTAGCGATATTCCGAGCGCGTCGCACATGTCGGAGGCAGGAAGTGCAAGGAGGGCGCTTAAAAGCGCTTCTGTGGCCGGTTTGGGGTAAAAGCCGGCGCGGGGATACATTCGCATATCGAAATCACATAAAAAAACGCCAGTTTCGGAAGCTGGCGTTTTTGGTTTGCTGGATGTTACGTGTTGGTCGTTTTCTGCGGCGCGTAAACTTAAGGTAACTTGACATAATATACAATATGCTTACGGAATAATTGAAACACCCCATGAAAGCTTACCCCTCAAGACTAAGAGGAGTAGGCTTTTTTTACGCCCCTGCTTTTTCTATCTCTTCGCTAAAGCATTCTTTTGTAAGTCTTTTTTCTAGCTCATCCCCACCAATTAGCCGGTAAGTTTCTGCCCACACTCGCTTTGCCGATGGGTCGCGCGCTCGTTCGTGCTGAATTGCAGCGTAAAGAATGTGCGGGGGCACTTTAAGCAGCTCAGATATTTTTGATAGCGTGATATCGCTGGGCGTTTCGCCTTTACAGCGGTATCCGGAAACTGTAGTCGTGCTTAGATCGAGCATCTTTGCAACGCGATAGTCGGATGGGGCGCAATGCTTTGATTTTATTGCTGAAAGTAAGAATGCGGTATCTATCATTTCGGGGCTTCCAAGATGGATGTTCTGTAGTTTTGGCATAAAAAAATGATTTTTCCAACATACGGGCGATGTCTTCACATCGGGCATAGGCTGGCTAATATAGGGGCATCAGTGACGCGTAAGTGACGCATCAAACATAGCAAGCATAGCGAAAGCGTTCCGACTACTCACTGATGATATGACAACTAATTGTAACCATCAGGCGAGGCTTATTTAGATGGATTTGCGCGATATTCCAGAAGGGCAAGTTGCAAGGGCAGAATTGCTGTCAAAGGTCGCACATTTCCCGACACAAACCCCAATCAAGAAAACACAAAAACCATTCAAACCAGCGCAAAAGCCGGGGCTTTCTGCTGTTGATGCGTTAAGCGATTCACAAGAGCATGCGCTTCTACGGATTAAAGAAGATCTAGAAAGGCTAGACAAGGCGATTATTGCACGTCAGGAATTCGCAGGCAGTCAGCACTTATCAGTAGATTTTGCAGGCTTTGATCGTATGCGCATGGAAATGGGCATGATGATTAAGAACCTAGAAGACGCTTACGCGAAAAGCTGGCACGCCCGCGCCGCTGGTTTTGTGAAGTCCCGCGCCGCATGACTGACTTCCCCCTTTCTGTAATTCGTGCTCACTTTGCCGCCGCCTTGCCGCACTCAGATGACGAGATTGCGCACAAGGCCGAAACACTGGCAAAGGACTTTGCCCGACTAATACAGAATCAGGGGCCAGAGGTGGCGCTAAATGAAGCGGCCATCCTTGCGGGCTTTGATATTGAAGATAAAGAAGAAGCCGCTAAGCTGGTAAGCCGCTTGCCGGTGGCTAAGTGGTGGCGTCGGCAGCTTCAGGTAATGAGCATTCGCCATTGCGAGCTTGAAATGCTGCGGGCCGGTAACGTCGGCCTTCGCATATCGCCTTATATCTCAGAATTAAGCCTACGCCGCATGATGCGCCGCCGTAAACGCGCACAAAAAGCCATTGAAGCCGCAACCATTAGCAGCGGTGGCGGGCAAGAAATCGACTTAGCGCAGGTGATCGCATCCAGCGTATCCAATCCCACCATTAAACGCGGTGAATTCTTTACGCGAGTAAAGGGAGTTCAGGCGGTGGCCGCTGAGCAAAACATGCTTGGCTTTGCCATTGCGATTACCGCGCCCAGCAAATACCACCGCATGACAGTTAGCCGTGGCTTTGCTGTTGAGAACGACAAATGGAACGGGGCTAGCCCCAAGGAAACCGCGCAATACCTAGGCGGCATTTTCCAGAAGATGCGCAATTACTTAAGCAAAAAATACTTACCGGCCTTATTCGGGTTTCGTGCAACAGAGCCACACCACGACGGGACGCCGCACTGGCACATGATTATTTTCATAGCGCCTGAGCACGTAAAAAAGACGCTTGCCATTATTCGGCGTGAAGCCATGCGCGAAGATCGGAACGAAGAGGGCGCAAAAAAACGCCGTGTAGATATCAAGCCAATCGACCCAAAGCGCGGCGATGCGGTGGCCTATGCAGCGGCTTATATCTCAAAAAATATTGATGGTAAAAAATCAGACGGCGCAGCCATAGAGGGCGGCGATTGGGAAGCCCAAACCGGCGCAGAAGAGGGCGCGGTTAGGGCCGTAGTTTGGGCGTCAATGTGGGGTATTCGTCAGTTTCAACTGTTCGGCGCTGAGAAGATCGGCCAATACCGTGAATTGCGCCGGTTTCATCGCCAAAAGAAGGCCGTAGAAGCGCTGATCGACCACGCTGACACTGACGGGCCAGCGCGGGCCATTCTTGCGGGCCATGCCGCCCCCTTGGCGCTGGCTGCATGTGATGCAAGAAAAGCGGGCCGCGCTGATGTGTTCGCAAAATTAACCGGCATACGTGAAGAGGCGGCGCAATTGATCGCCGTCGGCAAAGTCAATCAAGCGGCCTTTCTAGCTGCGGATGTTGGTGACTATGCCGCGTTTATCCGTGCGGTGCGCCAAGACAAGTTAGAGCCGGTCAATCTGGTGCGCGCCAATTGCTACGGTGAAGAGGTCAAGGACTTGATCGGTCTTAAAAATACTCGCACTGGTGCGCAGGTTTTGACGCGAGAAGTCAAAGAAGTAGTAGATCCGGCAACCGGAGAATTTAAGCAGGTGCGCGATTCATGGTCTGTAAATTGGGGCGCAAAGCGTGAAGCTTTGGCTTCTGATTTTGCCCTTGGTTTGGCAAGCGGAGCGCGCAGCCTTGGACCCGTGGCAATAACTATACCTAAATTAGAAAACGAGCCTGTTCGTGAAATTACCAAATGCCAGGTACAAGCGATTGAAAGCTGGATGAAACAGCAGGCCTTTTTATTCAAAAAAGAGCTTCAGCAGATAAAACCCCATCAATGGGAACACGGCCCCAAGTGGTCAGAGTCCCAAGACGCGAAAAACCGCGACAAAAGCGGCAAGCCCGGCATTAAAAACGGGCTGCTAAAGGAAAAAAATCGTTTCGAAATTAACCGGAGATTGAATCATGGATGAATTAGCAAGAACACTTAAGAAACTCAAATCTGCAGGAATGATGGCAGCAAAAGATTGTGCAATTGATTTTGCATTAGCTACTCACAATCAAATTTTGATCCATAACCAAGCAATTTTGGAGCTATTGGAAAGGGACGAATTAAGAGGGGCAGAAATACTTGCCATGAAAGAGCGTCTCGAAGTGCTTGAACGCCGTATGGGGATTCTCACCCATGGCTAAACCTATGCAAAAAATCGGCCGCATGGCTTGCACCTGCTGCGGCGAGGTGATTCCTGTCAAACAGCAGGCCAATGGCTTTGCTATCGCAACATGTAACTACTGCGACAATAAGCTACAAGCATTTGGACAGACTGCTGACAGTCATATACGAGCCAAAATGACGCCAGTTTCAAGCGATTCCGCACCAGCTCCAACACTGGCACCGGTTGTTGCACCGGTACAAGAAAAAAAATCCGCTTTTTCACTCTTTAATTAGGAAAACCCATGTCAGAACAACAAACTATTGAAACGGCATATAGCGGCGGCTATGACGCGCTGGCCCATATTGAGCAACAGGCCGGTGCGCTAGATTCTGAAATCGGCGGAATGTCGGGGGCTGGTGGTGTGCCTGATGTTGTGCATCTGGATGACACCTACGCAAACGAGGCGAAATTACTTTTAAACGTAGCGCGTGAAGCCTTGGGCGGTTTCTATCCAAGCCTTAATTCAATCTATACCGATGACCGAATTGAGCGTATCGCGGTAGCCGCTGGCCCGCTTTTGGCTAAGTACAACATTACCAGCGGCGGCATTTTGGACAAATGGGCTGCAGAAATCGGTTTTGCGGTCGTGGTGTACCCCATTGCACAAGAAACCATTAAGGGCGTAAAGCATGACCGCGCCGTGGCTAAAGCGGCCAAAGAAGCAGCAGAAAAAGCAGCGGCGGCGAATGAACAAGCCAGCGCGTAAAACACCCGTCAAACAGGCATCAAACATGCCCACCATTGGGCGCATGAATGAGGCCAACATTCAGGCCGTCTTAGGGGCGTCCGGCTCAGGGAAAACCAGCTATGTCATGGAACAGCTACGCGAGCACAAACCCACACGCGTATTGGTGTGGGATACGAAAGGGGAATTTGCAGAAGAAGGGCACGCCAAGGCCGTGCACTCGCTGGAAGAAATGGTTAAGTTGGCGCGAGCTAATGAATCTTTTAGATTGGCGTTGGTTCCTTATGGCAACAGCAAGCAAATGGCGAAGCTTTTCGACTTATTCTGCATGGCCGCGTTCCACCTCGGGCGGCTCACGCTGGTTGCGGAAGAACTGGCCGAAGTCACAAGCCCGACCTTTGCCGTCGCCGGTTGGAAAAAATGCACCACCCAAGGCCGCACCCAAGGCTTAACCATTTATGGCCTGAGCCAGACGCCCGCCGATATTGATAAAAAGTTTTTCGGTAACGCCACGCTGATTCGGTGCGGCCGGTTAAATGAGCCGATCCACGCCAAAAAGATGGCCGGCATTTTAGGTGTTCCAGCGCAAGAAATTCTGGATATGCCTGACTTTCACTTTATCGAAAAAAACACCCGCTTACGCGAAATAACACGCGGCAAGCTCGCCTTTCGCTAATCACTGATGCAATGGGGCGCGGGAGTTTTACCCATTAAATAACATCTGACCGTGCAAAAAACGCCACAAATGTGGCGTTTTTTTCGTCTATTTAAAAATAAATAGGGGGCGTATTTGATGGGTATTTGATGCATATAGGACGCCTTAAAGGGTAAAAGTCCGTCTATTTTCTTTTCTAAAAAAATATCAGATTATTAAGTCTCTTTAATCAATTAACCCCAAGGGGCTGATAAAAATGAATTCAACAGTTAAAAGCGTTTTGCTGGTCATCGGTGTAATGGCCGTGGTGTATCGCGTTGGCGCGTTAAAAGACGCTGTAATCGGCAAATAACCCAAACACAAAAAGGGCTTTGCATAATGACAATGCAGCGAAAAGAATTACCATTTTTTAATGTGATTGCCGGTAGCACGGCAACACTGACTTTGCCTAATGGCATGACGTATGAACGCTTAATGCTGCAAATGGGCGGCACAACGTTTAATAAAACCCATATCACGGATATTCGTATGCGTGTAAATGGCAAGGTCATTCACCAATGCAATGCGGCTGATCTTGAATCAATCAATGCCTATTCCGGTTTAGCGACAGATTCAAAATTCATTACAATTGATTTCACAGAACTATTTGCGCGCGATCAGGTAGGCCAATCTATTGGTGCGCTTGGTACGGTAAATGGCGTATCTCAGGCCGTTGTGGAAGTGGATATTGCGGGAACAGCCGTTGCTCCACAATTGACTTGCTGGTCAATTATCAGTGGCCCGCGCCAATTAACCGTCTGCAATAAAATGTTGAAATACAATTTCAATATTGCGGCTGCGGGCAAATGGCCGCTTGCTTTGCCATACGGAAATCAAGGCGGTTCGATCATCAAGCGGATTTATATTAAATCCAATACCGCAAACGGTCTTGAAATCAAAAAAAATGGCACGGTTATTCATGAATCGGTCAAAGAAGTAAACGAATTTTGGCAAAAGGAAAATAAAAAGACGCCGCAAGCTGGCTATTATATTTTCGATCCAATCGTGGACAACAATCAAACCGATATGCTGAGCACTTCGGATTGCGTGTCGTTTGAAGTAAACCCGACGTTTAGCGGGCCGGAAACCATTACCGTTTATGTTGAGTATATCGACCTGCTCGGCAACCTATAAGGCGGCGCAATATGTCAGATTCAGAAGTGCCCGCTGGTGCGGGCAGTGATTGGACGGGCTTTATTCAGGATATTGTCGGTAGTGCGGCTAAAGGCTATATCGGGCGCGAGTTCGGCACAGCAAATCGGCCCTATATGGTTGATCCGGGAACGGGACAACCATATGTGCCAGGTCAACCCACAAATCAGCAAACCTTGTTACCAGCGGTAAGTGGTAACACGGGGCTGCTGATGATGGCGGCGGTCGGTGTGGTGATTGTCTTTCTGCTGGTGAAGTAATGGGCGCGCCCTTATCCATCAACAGTATGCGCCAGTCGGCGCTTTCCTCAATGGCAGATCAAAGTTACCGCTACGGCGGCAACAACAGTCTGGCAACAGGGGATTTTATTGTTAATTTGGGCGGAGGTACGCAATACACATCACTTAAAAAAGATCAGTCACAACGATCCAGTCAAGACTCGGTGCCAAGTATGAGTCAGGGCGTAAATAGTGGGCCAGCGGGGAACACCCAGCAATATTTGCTTTTGGCCGGTGGATTATTGCTTTTAGTGCTGCTGCTTAAGAAACTAAAAAAGAAATGAAATTACGACGTGTAAAACAGCCAAACAATTGGCATTTATGCCAGCTCCAGCGTAGTGCGCGTGGAAACTCAAACAGCTATTGCAATGCGGTTGAATCCGGCAACGCGGTGCTGTTTGAGTATGCCCGCGAAAATGGGGAAATTGCGGGGTGTGTTTTATTGCGCGTTGAAAAATTCGACGACGGGTTAGAAGAAGCCGTAATTGTTGCATGCGGTGGCAAGCTAACCCTTGCCGAATTGCGCGAAGCTATGCGGGAATTAATTGTTTTATGCGAGCCGTTTGATTCAATCCGCACTCATGTGACTAATCCGGCATTAGCCAGAATTTGGCGCGGCATGGGCTTTGTCGATGCTGAAATCGTTTTGAGAAAGGAAAAGTAATGGGCGGCAATAGCGATACAAATAATGAAGTCAAAAATACAACAAATACGTATAACCAAACGTGGGATCAAAAGCAGCTTGATTATTCAAATCACAGCACGACTAATTTAGATTTATCCAATAGAAGTACGTCCAGCTTCACACAAAATACCAGCGTAGATACCAGCAACCGATCTACCAACAATACAACGAATCATGTTACTTCGACGGATTTAGGCGCTATATCCGGCGCGTTAAGTGTTGCGAAAGACAGTATTAATGCCGGTGCAAATGGCTTAAATATATTGGCCGTTAAATCTGCTGAAATTAACCGTGATTCATTAGATTACGGTGTGCGCATTACCAATAGCGCATTTGAGGCAATCGGTAAAAATCAGCATATCACCGATGACTTGGTAAAAAACGCGCAAGAATTGGCGAAATATACAAGCAATTCGGTGGCTGAAATCGCGGCCAAAGCAGGAAGCCAAGTATCTGATGCTTGGAAAAATGCCAAAGATGCACAAGACGGTAAATCGCTTGGCGATATGAAACCGATTGCTATTGCCGTAATCGGCGTATTTGCATTAATGGCATTTAAAAAGGGCTAATCATGCAAACAATGTCACAAGTATTTCAAGCGGCTGGCACTTGGAATATCAATTATTTAGGCCGCTACTTTCGCCTGCTGGATACCAGCGGCGGGCCGGTAACGATTCAATTTTTCCGGCAAAACCGCGCAGTCAGTGAAGCAAAAGACGTGCTCGGCGGCTATTGGCTAAAAGTCGATGATGAGCAATTCGACCGCGTTGACATCATTACCGATGCGGCGGGTCGCGTTGAAATCGCCATGTCTAACGACTCCAGCGGCGGTTACGACCGTATCTCTGGGAAAGTCGATTCCCGACTGACACCCGCGCTATCTGTGCTCAATAAACCCATGTTGCTGGTGGGCGTGGCTGAAAGCGTCGTGATTGGCCAGAACATCAATCGCGCTTCGCTTCGCTTATTTAATGCCAGCACGGCAAACATCTGGATCGGTGGCGCAGGCCTAAGCCTGACAGACGCCGCCATTAAATTGGCTCCGGGTGAATTATGGGTGGAAGAAACAGCGGCGGGCGCGGCATGGGTTGCCATTGCTGACGCAGCAAATGCCCCGCTAAAAATTCAGGAAATTCTCTACTAATGGGCCGCCTGACACGTCGTATCTACAAATCGACTGTGGGCGTGGTCAATACATACGGACGGCGAAAAATGGCGGGAGAAGTCTTTACACATGCCGGTGCAACTCCACCGGCAGGCGCTTTGCTTTGCAATGGCGCGTTAATCAGCCGCACAGCCTACGCAAATCTTTTTGCGGCAATCGGTATTTTGTACGGCGCAGGCGATGGCAACACCACGTTTGCACTACCCGATTTACGCGGTGAATTCCCGCGTTTTGCCGATCAGGGGCGCGGCATTGATTCCGGTCGGGTAGTGGGGTCTGGGCAGGGTGGTGATATTCAATCTCACAAGCACCCAATTGTGCTTACTGATGGAAATCAAGTTTCAGGAAATATGGTCGCAGCACAGGGCGCAGCGGGAACGTTGCAGTTCCCATTGGGTCGTGATGTTGCAACGTCCCCCTCTAACTCGTCGGCTTCGATGGGAATAGTCGGCGGCACAGAAACTCGCCCCCGCAACGTCGCCTTACTGCCCTGCATCTATTACTAAAAAGCGAGAAAAACCAATGGCAAAGCAGACCGCCTTTAAAGCCGCACACTCATTCGACCCACTGACGGGCGAACATTTGGGCGCAACCTTAGCACAGCGATCCCCCCTTGAAGACGGGGTTTATCTGCTACCGGCTAACGCCACATTTATAGAACCACAAGCCCCGATAGGCGATAAGTGGCCTTGCTGGACTGGCTCGGCGTGGGAATTGCGGGTAGTGCCCGAATGAATAAAAAAGCCATTGTAGTCATCGCGCTTGGGCTGGGCGGCTTGTGGCTGTTGATGGCTAAAGCGCAGAAGGCAGGGGAGACGCAGAAAGAGGGCGGCTTTTTCTTGCCGGATGTTTTTGGGTTTATGAAAGCCAGCCTCAGTGATGCTGGTGAATATTTAGAGGATGCATTTGATTTGATTAATTCGGACTTTAAAAAATCAGTTACTTCAGGACGCGGTAATCAATACGTGACGGAGTTAGAGCAAATCGGAAGAAACAGGGGCTTGCCGAATTACTTACTTTCTCGAATTGCGTACCAAGAGAGCCGATTCAAAGAAACTGCATACAACACCGGCAGCAAGGCCGCTGGCATGTTCCAAATCAACCCGATTACCGTAGTTGAATTATCTCGGCAATTAGGCACAAAGGTTGATCCATACAATTGGAAACAGGCGGGGGACGCTGCAGCCGTATATCTGGCCTATCTGTATAGAAAATATGGGGATTGGACGAAGGCCGTGGCTGCATACAATTGTGGGCCGGGGACGCTTAATAAGCATTTGGCCGCAAATGGCGGCCGTTTTGTGCCGGAAAAAATGCCACAAAAAGAACAAAGAGTTTATGCCCTTGAGGTAATGGCTGATATTAGTCTCGACTAGTGCCCGTTTTATCAAGTATGCACAAGGCAATGCCCGTGCCGATGCTTGAGCTAGACACGATTTTTTCTCTTTTTTGATAGGACATGCCCAGCTTTTGGCAGTAAGAGAAGTCGGCTTTACTTTTTGTGATGGGCTGGTTTTTTTGTTTTTCATTGATGATTTTGAACAGGCATTCATCGCGATCAATTGTAAAGCTGATTTTACGGCACTCGGCAACATCAGGGCCGTAATCCTCTCTTGCTCCGTAGGACTCAAAAGAGGATGAAAAAGCCAATGCATTAAAAGTGACTAGGGACAAAAATAAGATAATTTTCATTACAGCACCTAAAAAGGCGGGTTAAGGGCATACATGGCGATATTAACGGATAAGCAAATGCTCTGGATAGCTGGCGGCGCGGCGTTGTTGCTTTATTTAGCAGGCCGCAAGATTAGTGACGCGGTGGGCGGGGCGGTTGATGTAGTGGCGAAGCTGCCCGAGAAGATTAAGCAGCTCGATACGGCAAAGAAAAAAGAAATTATCGACAGCTACAAAGTGCAATTTTTGATGAATGTAAAGGCATTAACCGGCGTGATTCCGGTGGGCGCAGAGGAGGAAAAGCTCTGCATGTCCTACATGCCTTATGACTTGATTCAAGATTTGGACGGTATGCCGGTTGTGGGGTTGTGGGCTGCTGGCAAGGCCTACGCGGCGGGTAATGCGGTTAAGGATTACCGGCAAAACAAGGGCAAAGCGCCCATTAAACATTGGTATGACATTTTCTAAAGTCACAAAAAAGGGGAATACATTGAAAAAGCTTAAATATCTATTTGAAAGACTGAAGGAGCCGTCAACATGGGCAGGCGTGGCCGCTTTGGGTGCGCTGGCGCATGTTGATCCAGCCTTAATGTCATCTGTGGGGGTCGCTGGGCCTGTGGTGGCCGCTTTGCTGGGCGTCTTTCTTCCTGAACGAAAAGCAGCCGCGCAATGATGAGCAAGAACGACGTCAAGGGCGTAGTACTTGCGGCCATTGCGGGCGTAGCGGCGATGATGATTTATGAAAAGGTCAAGGGGATGAAGGGGCCAAATCTGGCACCAAAAACGGCGCAAAATGCGCCTCCAGGTCGAACGGGTTGGATTAAGGAAACGAACGGGCCGCCTACGTGGAATCTTTAGGCGTCTGGCTCTGGATCAGGATTTGAAGCGGCTTTGGCCGCTTTTTTCTTTTTCAGCAGGCGTAGGCGTTTGAGTTCGGCTTTTCTAAGGGTTTTGCGGATGAGTTCCAGCGAATTAGCGAATAAAACGCGCTCTTCATAACTGGTGTCTAGTGCGAGCAGCTGGGGCACTCTGATTTTAGGCACAGAGACCGGCAAAGGAAAATCTGGGAAGGCCAAAGCAAACCAAGGCAGCAAATCAAGGCGCTGTCTTGGTTTGGGCCATTGGCCCTTAGCGACGTATTGATTTAGCTCGTTACGGTAGTATCTGGCTTGTAGGAAGCGGCTGGCGCGGTCTGTCTGATTGAAGCACTCAAAGCCCATTATGAAGGTAGAATAATAGACAAGATCAGCGTCTGTGACGGTGGGCGGAGAGAAGGAAAGCTGCAAGGCGCGGCTTTTGATGCGTGCTTGTTCAATATGAAGTTTGAAGTTTGTATCTTTTTGCAGACGTTTTTTGAGCATAAAATCAACTATTTTTAGAATTTACAAACCGTTACGAGTACGTAGTTTTATTACGAAAAAAGCTTGATTTTACGGGGATTTTAGAGATGGGGAGATCGGGGAAATAGTAAGCATCAACTTGACATAATATACATTATGCGAAGTAATATGAGTCAATCAAACGCAATTTGATATTAATCAAGGGTCCTTGGGCTGCTGGGTATATTCTGTGGGTATTCGCTTTGCAGCGTGAATCAGTAACAAGGCTTACGAGTCTTATTTAAGTTGTGATTTCAAAGCCGTTTATAAAGTTTCTCTGGAGATTAAAAATGACTGTTTCTAACATTCAAGAACTCGATGCGCTGATGGCGCGGGTTAAAAAAGCACAGCTACTTTTTGCAACTTATACACAAGAACAAGTAGACAAGATTTTCCGCGCTGCGGCGCTGGCTGCGGCTGATGCACGTTTGCCGCTGGCTAAGTTGGCTGTTGCTGAAACAGGCATGGGCGTGCTTGAAGATAAAGTGATCAAAAATCACTTTGCTTCTGAATATATTTATAACGCGTACAAAGATGAAAAAACCTGCGGCATTTTGACGCAAGATGACGCCTACGGCATTATCACCATTGCTGAGCCAATCGGAATTATCTGCGGGATTGTGCCAACGACCAACCCTACTTCCACAGCGATTTTTAAAGCGCTGATTGCACTTAAAACACGTAATGGTATTGTTTTTAGCCCACATCCACGTGCTAAGAACTCCACCTGTGAAGCCGCCCGTATCGTATTGGATGCCGCCGTTGCCGCTGGTGCGCCGCGCGATATTATTGGCTGGATTGATCAGCCAACCGTTGAGCTTTCTAATCAGCTCATGAAACACAAAGACATTAATTTGATTTTGGCCACTGGTGGCCCTGGCATGGTTCGTGCCGCCTACTCTTCAGGCAAGCCTGCAATTGGTGTGGGCGCAGGTAATACGCCAGTTGTAGTCGATGAAACTGCTGATGTTAAACGCGCTGTTGCCTCTATTTTGATGTCAAAAACATTTGATAACGGTGTAGTTTGCGCTTCAGAGCAGTCCGTCATCGTAGTTGACAGCATCTATGAATCTATGAAAGCCCGTTTTGCTCAAAGCGGCGCCCATATCTTAAGCAAGAAAGAAACCGAAGCCGTACGTAAGGTGATCTTGATTGACGGCAACTTAAATGCGGGCGTTGTTGGCCAAGCTGCGGTGAAGATCGCTGATATGGCTGGCATTAAAGTGCCTAGTTACACAAAGATTCTGATCGCTGAAGTGTCATCTACTGGTGAAGAAGAAGCTTTTGCTCACGAAAAACTATCGCCAACATTGGCCATGTATCGCGCTAAAGACTTTTACGACGCTGTAACTAAGGCTGAAGCCTTGGTTGCTCTCGGCGGGATTGGCCACACCTCTGCGCTATATATCGACCAGGATCAGCAACACGAAAAAATCGCCTACTTTGGCGACAAGATGAAAACCGCGCGCATCTTGATCAACTCCCCTGCTTCACAAGGCGGGATTGGCGACCTTTACAACTTTAAATTGGCTCCGTCCTTAACGCTGGGTTGTGGTTCATGGGGCGGTAATTCAATCTCTGAAAACGTGGGTCCAAAACACCTGATCAACACTAAAACGGTTGCTAAACGGGCTGAAAACATGTTGTGGCATAAACTTCCTAAGAACATCTATTTCCGTCGTGGTTGCTTACCATTTGCCTTGGCTGACCTTGCTAACAAGAAACGCGCAACCATCGTGACTGGCCCTTATCTATTTGCCAATGGCTACTGCGATGAAACCATCAAAGTGCTGAAACAAATGGGTATGGAAGTCGAAGTGTTCCACGAAGTTGAAGCCGATCCAACGCTAGAAGTAGTTCGTAAAGGCGTGCATTCCTTAAATCTGTTCAAACCTGACGTGATTGTTGCGCTGGGTGGTGGTTCGCCAATGGATGCCGCTAAGATTATGTGGGTAATGTACGAACATCCAGAAGTCCACTTTGAAGACCTTGCACTGCGCTTTATGGATATCACTAAGCGTATTTACAAGTTCCCTAAGATGGGGATTAAAGCTGAATTAGTTGCGATTCCAACCACATCTGGCACAGGCTCGGAAGTTACCCCATTTGCGGTAGTGACCGATGAAAAAACCGGCATGAAATACCCGATTGCCGACTATGAACTCACACCGAATATGGCGATTATTGATGCCGATTTAGTGATGAATATGCCAAAAAGCCTGACTGCATTCGGTGGGATTGATGCGGTAACGCACGCTTTAGAAGCGTATGTATCGGTACTGGCGAATGAATATTCTGACCCGCAAGCTTTGCAAGCACTGAAATTGCTTAAAGAAAACTTGCCTTCGTCCTTCCTTAATGGCGCGAAAGATCCTAAAGCGCGTGAATTGGTGCACAACGCATCAACCATCGCCGGTATTGCATTTGCCAATGCATTCTTGGGGGTTTGTCACTCCATGGCGCACAAGCTGGGCGCTGAATTCCACCTTGCGCACGGTCTTGCGAACGCCTTGCTAATTTCTAACGTGATTCGTTTTAATTCGGCAGATATCCCGACCAAGCAAACTGCATTTAGCCAATACGATAGACCGCAAGCGCGTTGCCGTTATGCTGATATTGCCGAGCATTTGGGCCTTGGCGGCAAGAACGATGAGCAAAAAGTGGTGAACTTGATTGCTTGGATTGAAGAGCTGAAAACAACGATTCAAATCCCTGCCTCGATCAAAGAAGCAGGCGTGCCTGAAGCGCTGTTCCTCTCTAAAGTAGACCAACTGGCTGAAGAAGCGTTTGACGATCAATGTACTGGTGCCAATCCGCGCTACCCATTGATTTCAGAATTAAGACAACTCTTGCTAGATAGCTACTACGGCCGCAACTATGTAGAAAGCCATTTGCGTGAAGAAGTCATCGAAGCAAAATAAGCTTCTGATAAAAACAAACCCCATCGAGCATGGGGTTTGTTTTTGCCTGCGGGTTTGCTTATTCTGCCGCTGATAGATTCCAGAAAACTTGTTTTACATAAGGGCGCTTCGTCATTTGAGCGATCAAGGCATCAAGCTTGCCTGAGTCCACCGAAGTAGACAGCAGGGTCGCCGTGATTTCCACATCCTCATCACCAAAAGGCTCTACGTCCAAATCACCCAAGGGATATTGGGCTTGCTCCAATAAAGATTCCAAAGCACTTAAAGCATGCTTTTGCCTGCCGCCATCCACAATCATACAAATCTGATAACTCACTTCACCTGTTTGATCATTAATCGGCGTGCGATTAATCGCGTTGACCACCGGGCGCAATAAAGTATTAGCCGCCAATACAAACACCGCCGCCATCAGCGCATCCACAATCATGCCCGCTCCTGCGCAGGCCCCCACCGCCGCAGAGCCCCAAAGGGTGGCTGCCGTGTTAAGGCCACGCACATTCAGGCCTTCTTTCATAATGGTGCCTGCACCTAAAAAGCCGACACCAGAAACCACATAGGCCGCGACATGTGCCGCGCTACCCGGGCCGTTCAAGCGATAAGCAAGCCCCACAAACACAGCCGCCGCCAGTGAAACTAGGGTATTGGTACGCAAACCTGCCGTGCGCTGCCGGTATTGCCGCTCGTAGCCAATAATTGAGCCAAGAATAAAAGCCGTACTCAGATTGATAAAGGAATTAAATAATAGATTAAGATCAAATCCTTGCGAAAAGTGCATGCGTGCCTCCTTTAAGGTGGATTAATAAGGGCAGGCATTTTCTTGCCCTTATTTAATTTAAAAATTACTGCCAGCCATAACGCCTTGCGTAAATACCCTTCATGATTTGCGTGAGCGTGATATAGCACAGCAAAATCCCCATTAACCAAGGGAAGTATGTCAGAGGCAATACCTGCAACTTAAAGTAATGCGCCCATGGCCCCATTGGCAAAAAGATGCCGATGCTGATAATGAGTGCTGTCATGGCCAATAAAGGCCATGCTGCACGGCTTTGAATAAAGGGCAATTTACGCGTACGCAATAAATGCACCACCAGTGTTTGTGACAATAAGCCTTCAATAAACCAGCCGGATTGAAACAAAGACTGTGCCGATTCGGTATTGGCCTTGAAAACATACCACATTACGGCAAAAGTAGTGATATCAAAGATCGAGCTAATCGGGCCAAAGAAAATCATAAAGCGACCTAATTCATCAGGATTCCATTTTTGTGGCTTGCTCAGCGATTCTTTATCCACATTATCAAAAGGAATGGTGGTTTGAGAGATATCGTAAAGCAAGTTTTGAATCAATAAATGCAGGGGCAGCATTGGCAGAAATGGAATAAATGCCGAGGCAATCAATACCGAAAATACATTGCCAAAATTAGAGCTAGCCGTCATCTTGATATATTTCAGCATATTGGCAAAGGTTTTACGGCCTTCAATTACGCCTTCTTCCAATACCATTAAGCTTTTTTCCAGCAGAATAATATCGGCCGCTTCTTTAGCAATATCTACTGCCGAATCAACTGAAATACCAATATCTGCCGCACGCAATGCCGGTGCATCATTAATCCCGTCGCCCATAAAGCCGACCACATGGCCGTTGCCACGAAGCAAACGCACAATGCGCTCTTTATGTAGCGGCGTGAGCTTGGCAAACACCGTGGTTGTTTCGGCTTTTGCAGCGAGTAGCTGGTCGCTCATCGCTTCAATTTGTGGCCCAAGCAATACACTACCCACCTGCAAGCCAACTTCTTTGCAGACTTTTAGTGTAACCAAATCATTGTCGCCCGTAAGTACTTTTACAGTAATGCCATTGGCCTTGAGTGCTTTAAGCGCAGGCGCTGTGCTTTCTTTGGGCGGATCCAGAAACGCGATATACCCCACTAGCACCAGATCACGCTCATCGCTCACACTATAGGCCTCACGATCAATCGGCATTTCCTTGCTGGCCACCGCCACCACGCGTAAACCATCTTGATTCAGTGCGGCAGTAATGCGGCGAATATCTTGCAATAGCTCGGTGCTGAGTAGCTCAATCTGTGTGCCGTGTCGAACATGCGAGCAAACCGCTAGCACTTCTTCTAAAGCGCCTTTGCAAATCAGCTCGTGATGGTCTTCCTGCTCGCTAACCACAACCGACATCCGGCGGCGATTAAAATCGAAAGGAATTTCATCCACTTTGCGATAGTTTTGCGTCACACCCAGCTCAGCATTTAAATTGGCGTGCTCAAGCACCGCCACATCGAGCAGGTTTTTGAGGCCCGTCTGGTAATAGCTGTTTAAATACGCCATCGCCAGCACTTCATCGCTGGCGCAGCCAAATACATCGGTGTGGCGCTCCAGTACGATTTTATCCTGCGTCAGCGTGCCGGTTTTATCTGTGCACAGAATATCCATTGCACCAAAGTTCTGGATTGCATCGAGGCGCTTGACCACCACTTTTTTGCGGCTAAGAATCACCGCACCTTTGGCCAGCGCCGCAGTCACAATCATCGGCAGCATTTCTGGCGTCAGGCCCACGGCAATCGACAATGCAAACAGCGCCGCCTCAGGCCAATCACCTTTAGTGAAGCCATTAATAAAGAGCACTAGAGGCGCCATAACAAACATAAAGCGGATCAATAACCAGCTGATTTTATTTACACCCAGCTGGAATTGAGTGAGCGTTCTATCACTGGCGCACACCCGTTCAGCCAAAGAGCCAAAATAGGTTTGATTGCCAGTGCCAATTACCACGGCCGTTGCTGCACCACTCACCACATTGGTGCCCATAAAGCACAGATTGTCGCGCTCTAATGGATTGCTGATCGACACATCTTTATGTTCGGCGAATTTCTCCACCGGCATGGATTCACCGGTGAGTGCGGCCTGGCTAATAAATAAATCTTTGGTGGCAAATAATCGCAAATCAGCAGGAATCATGTCGCCAGCCGAAAGCACCACAATATCGCCCGGCACCAGTTGCTCGATCGGTAGCTCTATTTGCTCTGCCGGCTTGGGTTGAAGCTGCACGCCAAAGTATTTTTCAGCCTCGGCTGCCATGACTTTGCTTGGATCCCGCCGCAATACGGTAGCGGTGTTGCTGACCATTTCTTTGAGCTGGTCAGCGGCCTTATTGGAGCGTTTCTCCTGCACAAAGCGCAGAAAAGTAGAAATCGCCACCATGGCCGAGATAATCACTGCCGCGGTGGCATCCTCGGTGACAAAGGAAATTACGGCCAAGAGCGTGAGCAAAACATTAAAAGGATTGCGATAGCAGAGCCACAGGTGCTCGCTCCATGACATCAGTTTTTCGTGCTCGACTTCATTCGGGCCGGTTTGCAGGCGTTTGCTATCGGCTTCGGCATGGCTTAAGCCTTCTGCGCAAGAACCAAGGCGATGCAAGGCAGTGCTGGTTTCCAGTTTGGACAGGGTTAATAAACGCTGCCCCAGAGACTTACTCATCTCCCGTCCACGATTCATGCCACGAAGCTGCTCTAAGCTGGCTACACGGCGAAACTGACGGGCCGACAGGCCTTTTTGAATGAAATTTAATAAACGACTTTTAAACAGGTGCATATGCATTCCTTCGTCGCAGCAAAGCGGCGACGTTGAGGACAAATCCATTACGCAAGCAGTAATGACACGCTGTTGATGTTTATTTCACGTCATAACAACGTTTGCGAAACAAGCATCAGCAGTGCATAGCATCACGGACGCCCAAAGGGCGTCGTGCTAAGCGCAAAAAATGGGAATGGCGTACGCAAGCAATCCAAGTATGGATGCTCTACAGACACCGTTACCCGCCAGGTCGGCAAGGTAACGGCAGAAGAAAAGACCCCTGCAACCTTGCCGCTAGCGATCGATATAAGATCGACTACTAGAACTGTCCACGAGGGACCTCCGTAAAATAATGAAGGCTAAACCATACGCCGCTGAATGCAGACTGTCTAGCGTATGGGGTGGGTTTGTAATTTTGTCAGATTAATAAAGCCAGATTTAAAAGCGGCTTCAAAGCCTGCTGATCTGGAATTTGCGAATAAACGCCTTGGTAAATACAGTCGGCCTAGCAAAGCGAGGGGGTTTGTGGGTTTTTATATAAAAGACGGCCGAAGCCGTCTTTTAATACGGCGCTTAATTGGCGCTCAAAAACGCATTTGCCTCTAGCAAAATAAATTCATTATCATCTGCTTGATTGGGTTCGCGGCTACTAGAAAACGGCAGATTATTATCATTGCCCACCACAATATGGCGCGAGTCAACAACGTCTACATTTTCTATGGTAAAAAACGGAAAAGTCAGTACGCCGTTGTTTAAAGGCTTCCTAGCCAATCTGGCTGGATCTGCGATCTTCATTAAATCGATATAAGCCATTTTATTTAGCGGGCCACCGACATTAGCATCGTTAAACTCGACTTTATAAACGCGTTTAAACTGCGCAAGATCATGAAAGCAATCACCCCGCTTTTCTCCTGTGGGGCAAGCCTTATCTGCCGTGCCTTCACCATTGTCGCGCTCAATAATCAGGCCTTGTGCCTCGTTAATCATATTAAAATCGCCAATCGCATTGCCATTATTTTCTAACAGGTATTTCCAGTGACGGCCTGTCCACGCTTCTTTTTTGACATCGAACTCTAAAACGCGCAAATAATCCTTGCCTTCCAGGTTTTCATTGGCTTTGCCATTCCAGACGGCGCCTTCCAGCAGAGCATAAAGCTTGCTGCCATCTTTTGAAGCGGCCATGCCTTCAAAGCCTTTAGAACGGCGGATCTGAAAATCGACTGTGCCTGATGGCATTGCAGGCGTGGTGATTGCCGGATGATCGGGCGAACGAACAATTTTGCCATCGATCAGGGTATCAAAGACGGCTAGCACTTTACCCTTTAGATCGGCCTTGATTAAAAAAGGGCCTAGCTCTTCACCAATCCACAGCGCGCCACCAGCAAACTGAAAGCTTTCCGTGTCAAAATCGCCGCCCGTTAGATAACGCTGCTTGCTGCCCTCGTGCACAATACGAAACGGCACTTTTTTATCTGGATCATGCAAAAAAATAGTTTCTATGTGTTGTGTTTTACCGTTTTTAAAATCCAGTGTGTAGCGGTTCAAATACAACATGGCATCGGGCGAATTAACTTTTGAACCAAAACCGTTATCCGTTAAAACCCAGAAGCTTCCGTCAGGCATTTTCTTAATGCCAGAGTGCCCCTGCAATGCTTGCCCATTAAAAGGTAAAGATACGCCGGTAGGCCGACCAAATGACACGCCAAGAACAGAGCCGAGCGCCTCTACCCGCTTGCCCGTCGTAAACTTGCCGCTCACTTTTAAGTCGACCGGTGCATTCTTAGGCGTAGCAATAAAGGATTGAGCGGGCATCACAATATGCCCAGCTAATGTGGCAGGAAATTCAGTTTGGGCACGGAGCGGCAAGGCGCTTATTGCGATTGCCAAAATGAATAAATGTTTACTACAAAGAAAGTGAGACATGCTGTGCTCTCTAGCGCTAAAAAGCATATCCTGAGTAAGAAGTGTGACGAGGCAATGAATTCTGCTGCCGTAACAAGTGTATACAAAGATAAATACACCTTTATATTGACCAACAGAACAAAAGCTTGGGCTTGGTTAGTAAGAGTTACGTGGAAAACACCACATTCTTACGGTATTTATATAAAAATTACAAAAAGTAAGCAACCTTACTTTGACGGTTTTTACATATTCGTATATTGTATATTATGTCAAGCTACAGGCGAATAAAACGAAAGCTTACAAGGCTAATTTCACCCATAAACGCACCGTGAGTAAATATTTACACGTAGCGAAAATACAACACAATCAAGGATACATGCAACAAGGATAAGGCGCGTAACAATCGTTACGCGCCTTATCCTTATGAGAAAACAGAATGCGCAACATGCCTTATGCCAACTTCAAAGTAAGTACTGCTGACCTTATCTTTGCAATATCCACAAAGCCTGAGTCAGAATTGGCCGAAATATTAGGCACAAACCCACGCCAAATTAACAAATGGCAAACCGGCCTTGAACCAATCCCACGATCAATCTACTTACTAGCTCGCTTTTACGTTAACGGCATCGTTCCATTTGGCGAATGGAAAGACTGGACGCTTGCAGAACAAAGCATCATCCCGCCCCACGGCAATAAAAAAGCATGCGCCCGCATGGAAGAGGTTTTGTTTATCGACCACTACAGAAAAGATCGCATGCTATGCAACAGCCAATACACCTTGATTGAGTCCTTAATAAAACAACGCAACTTTTATAAAAATCAATGCGGCTTAGAAGCAAAGTATGGCCTTATGCTTGCAACCGTATTCAGAGAAAAAGACCCGCCCACCCCAATGACACAGTCTTACTAAAACCCGTCTTCATAAAATAAGTCGTCACCTTTTATTACATGAAATCTAATAGCCCAGCTTGCACGCACAAGTGCGTGAAACCTGAGCACGACGCATCGCGCACCATAGCAATAGTTTTACAGCTTAATTTGAATCAGCCTTAATTCTTAATGAAAAAAGCCAGCATTGAGCTGGCTTTCGTGATTACAACCCCTGGCAATCAATCGCTTGCATTCGCTTTCTATTTTCCGCATAAAGTTGATGAAGCCATGCAGTAGACTTTTGCCTTTGCATGCTAACAATGGAGCGTTTTTCTTCAATTAATGACGCACACTCAGCCGCTGTACTTTGACGCTGGCCAGCACCTGAACGCTGATATTCAATATTACGCCGCTCATTAAAATCACGATCGACAGTCCTAGAAATATCAGCCCTTTCCCTTGCCTCTCTTCGATACCCTGAAAAATCAGCACTACCAATTACAGCATCTTTGTCAGTAATCTTTTTCGCTGTCTTTAAGCCCACATCCTCACAAGGCATATTTTGATAGGTGTACTTAGGGCGAACACCATCAAAGCACTTAAACACCTCCGCCGACACACCAAAAGAAATAAAAAGCCAGCACATTAAAACATAGCGCATTGTTTACACCCTCCTTGCGCAGCAGCATACACAAGGAGAAAGATCCATCAAGCACTATCCACTACAGACCTTTTGCTCCAAAAATCCAAGAAGTCCCTACGATCAGGCAAAGTACATGATGCACAACCTGACAAAATACAAACAAAGATTACTAAGTATTTACGCATTTCTTAAATGTCTGATTTTTCATATTTGGCCTTATTGCCCAAAAACGCCATATACACCCCGCTCTTTACAATGTTTTCGCAAAGCTCTACAGGCATATAAAGCGGCGTCCCTTGATCGGTAAAACAAGAGCACCCTTTGCTCTTCGATTTAATACACGCTTGCGGTGCTGGCACACTGACCGGCTCAGTGAGCTTGTCGTATACCGGCGCGGTATAGGCCAAGGTGGGAACCCTAGGCGTCTGTTCTTCAATCCATTGCGCCGTGGTTTTCTTTTTATCTACCGCTTGCGGGCTATAAGGCACATACCCTGCAGGCATTGAAGCTGAAGATGCAACAGCATCAGGCAAAGCCGACTTCTTATGAACAACATTCGTATAAACATAATAAAACGCAAAAATAACCATAACCGGCATGACAACAAACAACCAAATCAACTTAGCAGGCAACCGCCTTTTAACCGTGTGTAATTCAGCAGACTTATAATAATCAAATACTTCTTTTGGATAAGACCAAGTATGTAAGACAGAATCAGCACGCGATTTATCACAATTTTCTTTAATCCCCTGCCATTCATGAACAGCCGCTTTTTGAAACCCCCAAGCCCTCAAAACATGTAAATGACGCCCAACCAACCGCCGTACATTGCCATCCACAAGCATCGGATGCTGGGTAACCAAATAAATGTCTAAACCCTTATGCCTATGCGTTTCCAATTCGCTGACATGCTTAGGCACCGCCGAACCATTAGAGCGCGTTCTAAAAATCCGCTGACATTCATCAATAACAATAATTGCACCCGTCGGACATTCGAACCATTTTTCAGGATCAATCTCTATCCAAGGCAATTTCAAATCATTAATGCCAGAATAAAAAACCTGACGATTATCTTTTTCTGAAAGGGCTTTTACTTCGTGCAAAGTGCGTAATGTTTTTCCTGCACCTGGCTGGCCGGTAACAAGGTTAATCATTTAGTCACCCATTTTTTAACAGAACCAGACGTTAAACCACTAACAACCATTTTTCCCAAAAACGCAGAAAACAAAATAGAAACGCAAGTATCAACTTCTAAAAGCCCCAAAACTTCAATTACCGTAACTGGCAAACCCTGAAAACTAGAAATCACATCGCTATGTAATTTTTCTAATACCATTTTAAAACCGGTATAGGTTACGACCCCAACACCAAGACCAATTAAAGCACGACCAGCAAAAGTAGCAGCAGCAGAAACAAGACCACCAATTAATGCAGCAATCCAAGGAATAGCAAGTAATGGCATATAACCCCCAATTAAACAGCAGACGAAAGAATTCTAGCCGCAGCAAGTAAAGAAAAAGCCACAGCAATCTTACCCATCATTGATAGATATTTATTCATACTTGAAAATGGCAACGAAAAACCTTTACCCATTACCGTGAAACTAACATCAGACAAACCGCCCTTATTTAAAAACGTATCTCTTTTAATTACGCCCGCCATATCTACCGTGCCATTTTCGCCAAAATTTAAATCCTTTTTCATTGAATCTAAACCTTCAGACGTCATTGCAGAATTACCATTTTTATATAAATCAGATTTAATCAAATCCTCGACCGCTTTTTCTTCATTACATTTATTATTCCAAGACAAACGAGCTATTTCACAAGTCGCTGGATCTTTGTTTTTACATTTAAAGTCAGTACATGAAGCAGCCAGGGAAGAATCACCTGGGCCAGACGCATTTTCAGAAGCTGGCTTACTAGCATCACCACTATGAGGCCCTTTTTTAGGAGGTGTAGTACCACCGGGGCCAGGCTTAGGATCAGTTGGCTTAGGGCCGGTCGGCTTTGTATCCTTATTAGGATCCCATTCATCACAATTACTTACACATTGGTCTTTATCAGTAGGCTTTGGAGGCGGATCCGGATCTGTCGGCTTAGGTGGATTTTTTGCACATACATTCACACCACTAACCTGACCAAAAGTTGAATTCGCCGGACAATCCCCTGGGAATTTTGGAGCTTTATTAGGTGCAGGCGGTTTATCTCCTGCAGGCGGTTTAGGCGGTTTCTTGTCATCAGATAACGTGCATTGCTCACCAGAATATTGCATTTTCAATAACGCATAAGCAGAGGCTTTATCTCCAGCAATAGCAAATAATTTATCGCCATTACCAAATGAGCCGGACATAATTAATTCACAAGTACCATCACAAGAAGATGCCCTACTACGAAAAAAAGAAGACAAAGAATCAACAGAAGTAATAATAGGCTTCCCATTCCCATCAACAGACGAATAAGGCAAAGGTACTAATAATTCACCAGCACTTTGACCCGCCTTATTAGAACAAGGGTCTTCTTTTAATCGCGTAAAATTAACAGAGAATGAATTGCCAGTACCAAATTCAGCAGGAGGCTTTGCAACAGTTGCAGCCCAAACTTTTACCGTGCATGTTTTACCAACTTCAACCAATTCACAATTATTAGACATAATGTTTTTAGGAACTGTGTAATTAGCAGTTGCAGCATATGCATAAGTATCACCAACAGGATCAGAAGTCTTTTTACCAGTAACTGAATTAATAAAAACAGTAGAATAAGCTAATCCGCAGAAAAAATAAGCCAGAAGGCCAATAAGACAACGACTAAATAAAAGAGCCCTTCCATTCATATATCCCCCGCGATAAAAAAAGGGCGACAATTGCCGCCCTATTTAATTAATTAAAAATTAAGCCATAGCTTTCTTAATAAATGAATAAACTTTAATACCAATATAAACACTTAAAATCGCACCGCCAACAACGCCGACCGCTTTACCCGCCTCAGCCAATTCACCAGTCACGACTGAAGTATCAACAGCAGCAAATACAGGGGAAGTCACAACAGCAACGGAAAGACCAAGAGCGACTTTTTTTAAAAATTTAATCATGATTTACTTCTCCAGAATTTAGCGTTTTTATTAAAACGCGAATTGTGTAGGCAATTGCCCACAAGATTAAAACACTTGCTAAAACAGGTTGCGCATCTGCAATCGTCCAATCTAATACGCCACCCGACGTAATAACGTAATCACAAGCACCCACCACATTGGAAGCCACTTGTAATAACCCATCGGGGCGAATTGAAACGCATTGTTGAATCATTTAATTTAACGATTCCATTAAATTAAATTGAATCCGCTCTAATGTAACCAAGCGATTTTTATACATTTCAATAGATCCAGAATCATTAGCTTCAAACGACAAAAATAATGCAATCGCTTCTTTGTTGGAATGTATTCTGTTTCTAACAATGTTCAACATGTGAATCAAGTCATCATGCTGCATATAAATATTATGAATTTTATTGTTTGACATATATCACCCATTCACCAATTTAATGAAAATGTTAATCAGCCATAACATAATGGGCATATATGCTGAATTGACCATCTAGCAAATCAACCGCCGTATCTATTGCGGCCTGTTTATCTTCAAACAAACCCGCCTCAGATAGCCATTGCGTATACCCAACATCGCCATTCAGCGGCATTAAGAAAAAGCCATCTTCTAAACTTTGAACTATCCAGACAGGTTTTAATTTCATTTTGAATTAGACCTTTGCGACTTCACCAGTTTGACGATTTACAGACGGCAGCATCCGATGCCCCTCTAAAGTCGTCTTAACAACCTTACCGCTTGTTACTTGATTCAAAATCAATTCCGCTTCGTGAGGAAATGGTAAATTCTTAATTGATTCAAATAAAGACGAAGACGGGAAACGATATTCAGCAGCGGCAAGCCCTTTAGCCCTGCCTTGCGATTCATCCAAATCCAGCAAAACAAAGATTGTTGTTGTGTCGTAGTGCTTGCCTTCAATAGAATCATTGAAAAACTTTGCACCCGTTACCGTTACATTCATTTTGAATTTCATAGCTCACCTCAAAGAGTTAAAAAGTCACATAAAGGTCATTGCAGCAGCAATGATTGGATCTTTAGTAATAGAGCCCAAGCGCATGGGCTCAGGTGAAAAACGGTGATCATTTATTTTCAAACGCTTCGGATCACCCTCTCTGCTGATTTTTTGAATAAGCGCATCAGCAGAGCCTTCAACATCAACAAGAATGCCGAAGTAATGCCCGTATTGACGTTTGATAATCTCCAAAGCACGGTCGTAATTGATAACGGTTTCAATACGCGCCGATTCAATCCGCGATTGTTTTTCATTGATCCAAGCAAAAGCCGGATAACTAGCCGCAAGGTACTCACCGGCCACCAACAAAATATCAAAAGGGATTACGCGATCGACCGATTTAAATTCAACCTCAATCCGCACCCATGGCGACTCTTTGCAGCCAAATTTCTTGCCGCGTTCATACGTGCGTGAATACTTGCCAGAACGGCGTAGACCAGTGGCAAAAGTCCGCCCTTTCCCGTTCGGGCGCTTCCAATTACCTATCTGCTCGCATTCAGGCGCAGTGCCGCGATAGCACTGAAATAAATCAGCATCAAAATCCTGCTCAGCACGATCAACAGAGTAGTTTTCGCCCATGTAATCGTCGTAAGCGCAATCAACACGGGTAATGCGTGGGCTTTCAGCCTCATTAACCAGCCAATCATGCACGCGCCCTTCCCAACCGGCCTTTGCCGCCGTACACCCCGTGCCATTCAACATAATCAAGATGGTGTCGCGCTGGCCGCCAATACAGAGATAGCCCCATTTATCACCCAACTCATAGGCGTGATGATAGAAATTGCGGCCATTTGTGCACTTACTGGTAACACCGAAGCCCAGAAGTGACTCAATACGCATTGAAACCGCTAAAATGTAATCCTCAGGTGTTACGCAGTAATCCGCGTACTGATCCGCTGTCGATTTATGCACCGTGATATTGAGCCAATCTACAAAAGCATGATCGCCACCCCAGCCGCGACGTTGAGGAAATTCAACAATATCGCCCGTGTTGGTAACGACGAGTTTTAAAGGCTGCAAGTCCAAGTCGGAGGATTTGGAGATATCGCACTTCGTAGCAGTGACCCCCGTGTTACTAGGGGGGGTCTCAATCGGCTGCGCCTCAGCCGGCAGAGTCGGCAAGCCGCCTCCCGCCGTCTGATTCGCCGCCTCTGACTTCACCAAAAGCTTTTTACGGGCCAGACGTTGCACCGCCCCGCGCATGGCGCTAGGGTTTAATGAAAGATAGATAGCAATAGATTCGGAATTCAATTCGGCAAGGAATGCCAAGGATGGCGTATAGCCAGCAGCAAGAAAACGATCAACACAAGCACGACGATCAGCAGAGGCCAACAAGGTGGCATCAATCGCCGCGTAATCGTCAGCTTTAAGCGACGCACTAGCAGTAATTTCTGCGATATCTATTGAGAGTGCTTTCTTGCGTGCCATAATCAGAATCACACCTGTGAATAATTAAGGCCAATTTAAACTCACAGGTGTGATTCGTTCAAGGGATAAAAATGAATACGTTAATCGACATCATTAATGAAGCCAAAAAAGTACTGAACACAACTGAAGATAAAGAGCTTGCAAGAGTAATTGGAATTACACCTAGCACCATTAGCAACTGGCACAACCGAGGGTCAAGGCCAGACCTTTTTGCACTAATGCAGCTTTCAGATATTTTAAGAATTGATGCGCGCGAACTACTTGCAATTGTCGAAGCAGAACACGCAAAAAGTGAACAAAAGCAAGAGTATTGGGAAAAAATGAAGGAAAGATTTTCTAGCAGCAAGAAAGAATTGATCACCATTATTGCTTGTGGCTTTATCTTTTCAAGTGCGGATTGTAAGCTTGAGTTAGGGCAGAATAAAGCAATTTCTTACAAATATATGACACCCACAATGTATATTATGTAAAGTTGATGCTTACTATTTCCCCGATCTACCCATCTCTAAAATCCCCGTAAAATCAAGCGTTTTTCTTCCTCGTTAGGAGGAACAGAGCCTTGCCGAGGCACCTATTGGGATTATCTTTAAGCACGTAAAAAACCACGCCAATGCTCAGTTTGTTTATGGACTTTAAACTGCAATATTTATCAGCCATATTTGCGGTATAAATTGAGCGAGTGCGTGTTTGCATAGTGGTTTTCCTTGTTTTTTAGTGAGAAAAACAAGCGTATTTGATTATTTTATAACACGAGTTTGGTTTTTTTAAGAATGATTACTTGGGTCAAGGTGCTCGCCATGCCTTTGTTCTATTGGCGTTTACACTTGTCAATCTATTGCCTAAGGTAAAAGCCACACATTCAAAACGTGACAAGAGATACAATCAGTCACTAAAATGGCGTCCGCCTTAAATGATCACAAAGTAATATGCGTCAGATCGAAGATACTAAAACAGCTGAACTTCCTGGTATGCCAACGGCCAAGCGACGTGGCCGCCCTCCTCTTGGTGAGCGGGCGATGACGGCTGCCGAGCGCCAGAGAGCCAGTAGAAAAGCGCGCTTCCAAGCGGGTTTAAAAAATATGAGTTTAACGACACCAGTGCAATTTAATGCAATGGTAGATATTGCAACGCGTGAAAAATTAAAACGGGTTGCCGCGGAACAAGGCCTGACAATGGGCCAGCTGCTAGATCGATTGATTGAGCAACTTTAAGTAAATTGAATGCAAAAAAAGACACCAGCGGTGTCTTTTTTTACGGCTAAAGCAGATAAATTATGCGGCTGCTTTTGTTGCCACAACTTTTGCGCCTGCTTCAGCTGCATTTACAGTTGCGCTTACCAGTTCAGATGCAATTTTTTGACCTGTTTTGCTTACTGCATCATAGGTATTGCTAGCAGTTTCAACGACATTACGCAGTGCGTTTACAGCAACGCCTGAGCCTGCTGGTGCGTTTTCAGTGGCTTTATCTAAAGTAGCCAGCAGGTTTTTGTTGAATTCTAAAACTTGTTCTTCGATCAGGCTATTGAGTTCTTGCTGAGTGGCACTTGCCGCATCAAATACATTACGAGCCACAGACATGCTTTTTTCTACGGATGGCTGAGCAAGTTGGCGCTGGAATGCCACCAAGCCTTGTACATCTTTTACGCTTGAAAGCGCTTTCGTTGTTTCTGCGTGCTCTGCCATCAAATCACGAGTGATACCAATTTGCAGATTAACTAAGCGCTCTACGCTGCTCAATGCAATATTGGTCAGGCGTAGTGTTTTGTCCAGATTGGCCTGGCTTAGGTCAGCAAATTGTGTGGTATTGAATTGTGGGGCTTTGAATAGGTCTTTGAACATGGTTTTTCTCCGGTTGTGCAGTGCAACAATGCAATTCATTATGAATGCACCATTCAGGGGAGTCAAACAATTTTGTGCAGTGCAACAAAATATTCAAATTCCAACATAAAAACAGAGCTAAGCCCTTGTATCTACACCGCTTCCAAGCCCGGCCGGGTTGTTGTATTTAGGTGCTGCTGGCACGGCATCAAGCAAGCTAAGCGCTGATTGTGCTTGAATATCCATGGTTTTTTTCATCACCATGAGGGCTGCGGTGCTTTGCACGGTTGCAGCGCCACTGGCACTTGCTGCGGAAACATCCATAAATCACCTCTAAGCAAGGATTTGTTAACTCCCATTCTAGCATTGAGCCGCTTTATTTACTGCGTGAAATTATCTACTCCATCTTTGAGCCGCTTCGCGGCTTATGAGTGATAAAATGCGCGCATGAATTCGCCCTCCTTTATCCATTTACGCCTCCACTCCGAGTTTTCAGTCACCGATGGCATCGTCCGCCTTAATGATGCGGTGAAAGCGGCCAAGTCAGGCGGTATGCCTGCACTTGGCGTTTCGGATTTAATGAACCTTTTCGGCATGGTGAAACACTATAAAGCCTGTCGCGAGGCTGGAATTAAACCCATCGTCGGTATTGATGCTTGGGTAGAGAATCCAGACGACCGGGACACCCCCTTTCGTATCCTGCTGATTTGCAAAAGCCGAGCAGGCTATGGCCGCCTTTGCGATCTGCTATCGAATGCTTTTCGTAATAACCAATATCGTGGTCGTGCTGAGCTAAAAAAAGAATGGCTCACAAATGGCGACAATAGCGAGCTAATTTGTCTATCAGGCGCAGGATTAGGTGAAATTGGCCAACTCCTGATTGCCGGGCAATACGATGCGGCTCTGACGGCCACGCGCTGGTGGGCGGACACCTTTCCTGATCGTTTCTATCTGGAGCTGCAACGCACGGGCTTTCCAACGTGCGAGCCTAGCGTGCAAGGACACTTGGATTTAGCATCGGATCTGGATTTACCCGTTGTGGCCACTCATCCTGTGCAGTTTATGGATAGGGATGATTACAAGGCACACGAAGCGCGTGTTTGTATTGCCGAAGGCAATATGGTGTCGGATAAGCGCCGCCCTCGCCTCTTTACCGAAGAGCAATATTTTAAATCCACGGCCGAGATGGCCGAGCTGTTTGCCGATGTGCCGCAAGCCCTCGCCAATAGTGTGGCGATTGCCGAACGCTGTAATTTGTCAGTTACGCTTGGCAAAAACTACTTGCCGGATTTCCCTACGCCTGACGGCATGACGCTGGATGATTTTCTGGTTTTTGAAGCTAAACGCGGTTTAGAAACACGATTGCAACTGCTTTATCCGGATGAAGCCAAGCGTGATGCCGAGCGCCCGCGTTATTTAGATCGACTCAAGTTTGAAACCGACACCATTGTGCAAATGGGCTTCCCAGGTTACTTCCTGATCGTTGCCGACTTTATTATCTGGGCCAAGCACAATGGCTGTCCTGTTGGCCCCGGCCGTGGCTCGGGAGCAGGGTCCTTAGTTGCTTACAGCATGGGCATTACCGATATCGACCCTACAGCTTACGCCCTGCTGTTCGAGCGCTTTCTGAACCCTGAACGCGTTTCCATGCCCGACTTCGATATCGACTTTTGTCAGGAAAACCGCTGGCGGGTCATTGAATATGTGCGCGAAAAGTATGGCGTTGAGGCGGTCAGCCAGATTGCTACTTTTGGTACGATGGCAGCCAAGGCTGTGGTACGCGATGTGGGCCGTGTGCTTGATCTGCCCTATATGTTTTGTGATGGCTTATCCAAGCTGATCCCTGCTGCACCCGGCAAGCAATATAGCCTAGATGACGCGCTGGAAATGGAGCCCATTTTAAAGCAGCGCGTTGAAAATGAAGACGAAGTGAAAGAGCTGTGGGTACTGGCTAAAAAGCTGGAAGGAATTACGCGCAATATCGGCATGCATGCAGGGGGCGTCTTAATTGCGCCTGGCAAAATCACCGACTTTTGCCCGATTTACTTAGCTTCTGGTGCGGATTCGGCACCGGTTTCGATGCTAGATAAAGACGACGTTGAAAAAATTGGCTTGGTTAAATTCGACTTTTTGGGGCTGCGCAACTTAACCATTATTGAGCTGGCATTAAGTTATATCCGTGACATGGAAGGCAGCGCTCCCGATTTAATGCTGCTCGGTTTTGAAGACCCAGCCGCCTATAAAATCTTTAGGGATGCCAACACCACCGCCGTATTTCAGGTGGAATCGGACGGAATGAAGCGGCTACTGGCCAAGCTAAAACCGGACCGTTTTGAAGATATTATTGCGGTATTGGCGCTCTATCGTCCTGGACCATTAGGCTCGGGGATGGTGGATACCTTTATTAATCGTAAAAACAAGTTAGAAGAAGTCGATTACTTTCACCCTGACCTGACTGCTTGCCTCGATCCCACTTACGGTGTGATCGTCTATCAAGAGCAGGTAATGCAGATTTCGCAAATTATCGGTGGCTATACCCTCGGTGGTGCGGATATGTTGCGCCGCGCCATGGGAAAGAAAAACGCCGATGAAATGGCCAAGCACCGCGAAAAAATCGCCGAAGGTGCAGCACTAAAAGGCTACAACCCCAAGCTTGCTGAGCAGCTATTTGACTTGATGGCGAAGTTTGCCGAGTACGGTTTTAATAAATCGCACACAGCAGCTTACGCGGTAGTTTCCTACCATACGGCCTGGCTAAAAGCGCATCACTGCGCAGCGTTTATGGCTGCCACCATGAGCTCGGAGCTCGACAACACCGATCAGCTCAAAGTGTTTTATGACGATAGTGTCGAAACCAATAAGCTGATTTTATTGCCACCCGACGTGAATTACAGCTTTCATAAATTCGTGCCCGTTTCACGCAGAGAAATTCGTTACGCCCTAGGTGCCATCAAGGGCGTAGGTGAATCTGCCGTGCAAATGATTGTGCGCGAACGAGAAACCCACGGTCCGTTTACGGATTTATACGATTTTTGCCGCCGTACCGAAAAACGTGAAGTCAATAAACGTACGTTAGAAGCCTTGATTCGTGCGGGGGCATTTGATCAGATCGACGATCATCGCGCTCGCCTTTTGGCCAATGTAGAGCAGGCGATGGCTTTGGCTGAAAGCGAATCAGCCAATAAAAATCAATCCAGCCTATTTGATATGCTTGAGGCGGTTGATGTGCCCCAAGTGGCCATTATTGAAGCGCCCTATTGGGATGAGCGGGTAAAGCTGGCCGAAGAAAAAAACGCAGTTGGTTTTTATATTTCCGGCCACCCTTTTGATGCCCATGCAAAAGGCATTCGCCAATTTATTAAATCGTCCTTAGAACGCTTAGAGCCAAGCCGCACACCACAAATGATGACCGGCATTGTAAGTGGTTTAAGAATTAAAAACGGCGATCGTGGCCGAATGGCTTTTGTGACCTTGGATGATGGCAAATCACGCCGTGATGTCACGGTTTATTCCGAAGTATTTGAAGCTAATCGGAACAAAATTAAAGAAGACACGCTCTTAGTGATTGAAGGCAAGGTTTCCGAAGATCGGTTTTCAGGAGGCTTACGCATTATTGCAGATACCATTTATGATGTTGCAGAAGCCCGCAGCCGTTTTGCGCGCAGCATGACATTGGGAATGCGCCAAGGCATGGATGCCCAGCGTCTTAAAAGCTTACTGGCACTGCACCGTGGCGGAGAGTGCCCCGTTGAAGTGGATTACCAAAATACAGACGCAGCCTGCACTCTTTCTTTGGGTGAAAGCTGGAGAATTACATTGCACGATGAATTGCTGGCAGAATTAAAAAGCTGGCTGGGAAGTGAATCAGTTTCCGTTAAGTTTTAAACACAATTTTAACAACTACTGAAACACCTGATTACAACATGCTTAAAGAAAGCACAGCATCTAAGCCGAACATCAGTTTTTGACAAGGGATACAAATATGGACGAAGAAATTCGCAAGAAAGCCCTCGAATATCACCGCTTTCCTAAGCCAGGTAAAATTCAGGTTATGCCTACTAAGGCTTTATCAAGCCAACGCGATTTAGCGCTGGCTTACTCTCCAGGCGTTGCGGCTGCATGCGATGCCATCGTTGAAGATCCTAACGAAGCGCGCAACCTTACTGCGCGAGGCAATTTAGTCGCGGTCATCACCAATGGCACTGCAGTACTTGGCTTGGGCGATATCGGCCCGTTAGCGAGCAAGCCGGTCATGGAAGGGAAAGGCGTTTTATTTAAAAAATTCGCCGGAATTGATGTATTCGATATCGAAATCGAAGAAAAAGACCCTGTAAAGCTCGTTGAAATCATTGCCTCGCTTGAGCCCACTTTCGGCGGGATTAACTTAGAAGACATTAAAGCGCCAGAATGCTTCTACGTTGAAAAAATGCTGCGTGAGCGGATGAAAATCCCCGTCTTTCACGACGACCAGCATGGCACTGCGATTATTGTGGGTGCTGCCGTTAAAAATGGCTTACGTTTGATCGGCAAAAAAATTGACGAAGTAAAACTAGTGGCCTCAGGCGCAGGTGCGGCGGCCATTGCTTGTTTAGACTTACTGGTATCCTTAGGTGTAAAACGTGAAAACGTGACCGTTTGCGATTCCAAAGGCGTGATTTTTGTAGGCCGTGGCCCGCTGGATGAAACCAAACAGCGCTACGCGCAAACCACAGAATCACGCACGCTTAAAGACGCACTGGTGGGAGCAGATATCTTCTTGGGGCTGTCAGGTGCGGGCCTTGTTACCGGCGATATGATTCAGCTGATGTCAGCTACCCCGCTGATTTTGGCACTGGCGAATCCTGATCCGGAAATCACTCCGCCGGATGCGCGTGCCGCACGCAGCGATGCGATTGTTTGCACAGGCCGCTCGGATTACCCAAACCAAGTTAATAATGTACTTTGCTTCCCGTTTATTTTCCGTGGTGCGCTGGATGTTGGCGCCACCACGATTAATGAAGCGATGAAGCATGCTGCGGTGAATGCGATTGCTGAATTGGCGCATGCTGAGCAATCCGATGTCGTTGCCGATGCATACGGTGGCCAGAATTTAAGCTTTGGCCCTGATTACCTGATTCCAAAACCCTTTGATCCACGTCTGATTATCAAAATTGCCCCTGCTGTAGCACGTGCGGCAATGGAATCGGGCGTTGCAACCCGCCCAATTGAAGACTGGGGCGTGTATATCGAAGAGCTGACGCAATTCGTATATAAATCGAATTTATTTATGCGCCCAGTCTTTACTGCCGCGAAAAAAGCCAATAAACGGGTGATTTTCTGCGAAGGTGAAGACGAGCGCGTCTTGCATGCGGTGCAAGAAGTGGTTGATATGGGCATTTGCCAGCCGATTATTATTGGCCGCCCTGCCATTATTGAAAATCGCATCGAAAAGCTCGGCTTGCGAATTAAAGCAGGTGTAGATTTTCAGCTGTGCAATCAGGAAGACGACCCGCGTTTCCGCGAATACTGGATGGAATACCACGACATTATGAAGCGTCGCGGTGTAGCAGAAGAGCTAGCTAAAGCCGAAGTCCGCCGTAAAACAACGTTGATCGGTGCTTTAATGCTGAAACGTGGCGAAGCGGATGCCATGATTTGCGGTACTTATGGTCAGTATCAGCGGCACCACTGGTATGTCAACAATGTTCTGGGCTTACGTGAAGGTGCCAAAGTCACTGCGGCAATGAATGCCTTGCTCTTACCAACGGGCAATGTGTTTATTACAGATACTTACGTTAATCACGATCCAAATCCTGAAGAATTGGCCGAGATTACCCTGATGGCCGCCGATACCGTGCGTAAATTTGGTATTCAGCCTAAGGTTGCCTTACTGAGCCATTCTAATTTTGGCAGTATGGATACGCCATCATCACGTAAAATGCGCGCTACGTTGGCCATCTTGCGTGAACGCGCGCCAGATCTGGAGGTCGATGGTGAAATGCACGGCGATGCCGCTTTGTCTGCCGCAGTACGTCAGCAAGTATTTCCAACATCCACACTGAAAGGTGAGGCAAACCTGTTGATTATGCCTAACCTGGATTCTGCCAATATCTCCTTCAATTTATTGAAGATGACTAGCGGTGATGGCGTAACGATTGGCCCGATGTTAATGGGCTTGGCTGCGCCAGTGCATATTCTGACGCCAACGGCTTCAGTACGCCGCATTGTCAATATGTCGGCTTTGGCCGCAGTAGAAGCTGCAGCCAGAGACTAGTTGTAAAGTAAGCCCGGCATTTCTGCTTGTCAGATGCCGGGTTTTTTATTTGCCAGCGAAGGGAACGATATGAGTGACTACAACCCTAATGATCCATTCGGCTTGTTTACCCAATTTTTTAAGCCTGCGGCGGGAAGCCCATTTACTCCGCCCATGACGATCGAAGAAATTGATCGTAAAATTGCAGAATGCCGCACGGTAGAGCAATGGCTCTCCATGCAGGTAGGCATGCTGCAAATCACGGTTAAAACCTTAGAAATGCAAAAAGCAGGAATTGCTGCTTTCAAACAAGGACTCGACCCAAAGGACCCATGATTGATATTCGCTCTAGTCGCTCCCTCAGCCTCGCCGCCCTTGCTGCGGGGCTTTTTACTGCCTGTGCCACGCCTCCTTCACCACCTTCTTTACCAAAGCAAACAGCGTCTCAACCTGCTCACGCTGTTTATCAGTCCAGCACTTGGCAAAAACTGCCTAACTGGCCAGGGGACGATTTAAGCGCTAGTTTTGCAGCTTGGCAAAAATCTTGCCCAAAATTAAAACAAGAGCCTTGGCTTAAATTATGCAGTGAGGCCAAGAACATACCGGCTCACAGCGCGCAACAATTTATTGAATCGCGCTTTAGCCCTTATCAGCTGACTAATGCTGATGGTAGCCAAACGGGCCTGATTACTGGCTATTACGAGCCAGTCTACCCAGGCAGTTTACAAAAAACCACGCTCGCTCCCTACCCCGTGTACGCACCTCCTAAAGATATGATTACGGTGGAGCTGGCGGAGCTTTACCCCGAGCTAAAAGGCAAACGGGTGCGTGGCCGGGTAATCGCCAATAAATTAGTCCCTTATTTCAATCGTGCCGATATCGTAAAAAACAATATTGATGCACCCGTTTTGGCTTGGTTGGAAAGCCCTATGGATGTGCAGTTTTTGCAAATACAGGGCTCTGGCCGTGTACGTTTAGCAGATGGCAAGCAGTTGCGCTTAGGTTATGCAGATCAGAACGGGCACCCTTACAAACCCGTTGGGCGCTGGCTGGTTGAGCAAGGAAAATTAAAAGCGGCCGATGTATCGATGCAAACGATCAGAAGCTGGGCAGATGCAAATCCTGCGCAAATAGAAACACTGCTTGATAGCAACCCCAGCTATGTTTTCTTTCGCACCCTCCCTCCCTCGAATGACGGCCCAGTTGGTGCGCAAAATATACCTTTAACCGCAGGCTTTAGCATTGCCGTTGATAAGAAAATGATTCCTTTGGGAAGTATGGCCTTTATTGCAACGGACAGACCGGATAACGGTGGAGGCATTCACCGGCTGGTTGCAGCCCAAGATACGGGTGGAGCAATCCATGGCACGGTACGCGCTGATTTTTTTTGGGGTACTGGCGATGCTGCGGGTGAGCTGGCTGGAAAAATGAAACAAAGTGGGCAACTTTGGCTGCTTTGGCCCAATCATCACCCCCTGCCTGCGGCGAATTAATAGCCGCATCTTAAAAACAATCTGATATTTTTTGCATATTTATAGATGAGGGCATCAAACCCTCATCTATATTTGCTTAAAAATGGTATTGACCACCCAAAAGTGTGGTATTTACTTTTGCCTGATTAAAATATTGATGTTCAATCTTTAAAGCCCAATGACTGCCTAATGCCATGCGTAATGCAAGGCCCACATTGCTATCGGTTTTATAATAATCTTTGGCGCCTAAGCGTCCGCTTTCAAAACGTGTCCGACCAATGCCTAATTTTGCCTGTAAATCGAAGCGCTCATTAATCGGTAGGCTGCCAATAGCAGAAACACCATAATTGGCACTGGGCGTGTAATAAGCTTCTTTATCAAACATCGTTGTCAGGCTATCAAATAAGGGGCTGACAATACCAAGTGCAACAAACTGCCCTTCAATTGCGAAATATGGATTAATTTGATAGGCAATTTGCCCGGAAAAAGCCGCATCGTATTCTGATGTGCGGCTATTGGAGTGCTGCGATCTTCCTGCTGCAAAATCAATCATTACGCCGGGTTTAATCTCGGCCTGGGCATGACCTGCAATCAACAAACAAAGTAGCGCACTCAGTAATCGCATCATATTCCTTAAACAGAAAGTGTATTTATTTAATTACGTGGCATTTATTCTACCGCATAATTACACAGCAAATACACTATCTTTCCTTATGCTTTCTACGTTCATAAAAAATGGCAGCACTAGGCTGCCATTTTAAAAATAATTGCGCTTAACGAATTGTGCTGCCTAATTCCCGCCGTAAAAACGCATGAAAATGGCGCATACCATCTTCCATTGGGCTTTGATATGGCCCGGTTTCATTACGCCCCGCTGCATATAGCGCACTACGGCCCGCTTCCATTCTACGGATAATATCCTGATCCTCAACAGCGGTTTCTGCATAAGCAGCCTGTTCTGCGGCTAATAACTCAGGCTCAAACCATGCAATATCCTCTGGGTAATAAAATTCAACCACATTTTTATAGCTGCGTGGCCCCGTTGGAATAATGGTTGAAATCACCAGCGTATGCGGATACCACTCCACCATAATATTGGGGTAATAGGTGAGCCAGATTGCACCATGCTTTAGCGCTTTGCCCTGGTCATAACGCATTAATTCGGCATGCCAATTTGAATAAACCTGAGAGCCGGGCCGGCCTAATGCATTATGCACACCCACCGTTTGAACCGAATACCAATCACCAAACTCCCAAGCTAAATCAGCGCATTCTACAAAGCGCCCAAGACCGGGGTGAAAGGGATCTACGTGATAATCTTCTAAATAAACTTCAATAAATGTTTTCCAATTGCCTTCATATTCATCGACCACTACGCTATGAAATACATATTTAGAGAAATCTAAATCTTTAGCAACGCCCAGGTTTTTTAAATCACCTTCAATATCCCGCCCAGATTCAAACAATAAGCCATTCCATGCTTGTATGGGTGTATTGGGTAAATGCAGGCAAGGATTTTTTTTAAAGTGTGGCGCACCTAATAGCGTCCCTTTTGCATCGTAAGTCCAGCGATGAATGGGGCAGACTGTATGTGATTGATTGCCCCGTCCTTCCAGCATTAAGGCTTGGCGATGACGGCATACATTGGAAAGCAGGCTCACACCTTCTTCACTGCGCTTTAAATATCGTGCGTGATGATCTGCCTCTAGCACATGATAATCGCCGATTTCGGGCACCATCAATTCATGGCCGATATAACGCGGGCCGCGGGCAAATAAGCGGTCTTGTTCTACCTGGTAAAGCGACTCGTCAAAATAAGCACTTACCGGTAATTGTGAATCGATTGTGTCTTGCACAACGGCAATATTTGCCAAGTTGGACATATCCCACACCCCCAAAAAGAGAAGGTCTAAGAGGTCTTGCCACTGCCGCTGTATCCACAGCGAACATCAGATGGGTGGGCAAGCCATCAATAAAAAAGCCGGGCATGGCGCCCGACTCGCAAAGGATCGTGATTTTCGCCGAAACAAGCCACTTTAGGCAAGTTATCTAGTGCAATCATCTAAAAAGCCACCACTTCACAGAGCAAGTGGTGGCTTCGTCTTTTTACTTCACTTCTGCTGCAATATCGCTATAGCGCTTGATTTGATCAAAATTCAGATAACGGTACACTTCGTCCGATTTTTGCTCAAGAATGCCAATATTTGCGAGGTATTCTGCATGCGTTGGAATCTTACCCAACATCGCGCAAACTGAAGCCAGCTCAGCGGAGCCCAGATAAACACGAGTATCAATCCCTAAACGGTTCGGGAAATTACGTGTTGAGGTGGAGAACGCAGTCGAGCCCTTACGTACCTGTGCTTGGTTGCCCATACATAATGAGCAGCCTGGCATTTCCATACGCGCGCCAGTGCGGCCTAATACGCCGTAATGGCCTTCTTCTGTCAGCTGCTGCGCATCCATCTTGGTTGGCGGCGCAATCCACAAACGAACCGGGATATCGCTTTTGCCTTCCAGCAGTTTGGAAGCGGCACGGAAGTGACCAATATTGGTCATGCAAGAGCCGATAAACACTTCATCAATGGTGTCGCCAGCCACTTCAGACAAGAACTTCACGTCATCCGGATCATTCGGACACGCCACAATCGGCTCTTTAATATCGGCCAGATCAATTTCAATAATCGTGGCGTATTCAGCATCCGCATCTGGCTGCATCAGCACAGGGTTAGCCAGCCATTCTTCCATTGCAGCAATACGACGCGCCAAGGTGCGGGCATCGGCATAGCCTTCAGCAATCATCCACTTCATCAGAGTAATGTTTGAAGTGAGGTATTCAGCGATCGGCTCTTTATCAAGTTGCACAGAACAACCCGCAGCGGAACGCTCAGCAGATGCATCAGACAATTCAAAGGCTTGCTCAACTTTCAGCTTAGGCAGGCCTTCGATTTCAAGGATGCGGCCGGAGAAAATATTTTGTTTGCCTTTCTTTTCTACCGTGAGCAAACCTTGCTTGATGGCATACAGAGGAATGGCGTTCACCAAATCACGCAGTGTAATGCCCGGCTGCATTTCGCCTTTAAAGCGCACCAGCACAGATTCAGGCATATCCAGCGGCATCACACCCGTTGCCGCAGCAAAAGCTACTAAGCCAGAGCCCGCAGGGAAAGAAATCCCAATCGGGAAACGAGTATGGCTGTCGCCACCGGTGCCGACTGTATCTGGCAGCAATAAGCGATTGAGCCAGGAGTGAATGACACCATCACCCGGACGCAGCGATACACCGCCACGAGTTGAGATGAATTCTGGCAATTCGTGATGCATTTTGACGTCAACAGGCTTTGGATAAGCCGCAGTGTGACAGAACGATTGCATGACTAGATCGGCGGAGAAGCCAAGGCAAGCTAAGTCTTTTAACTCGTCACGCGTCATCGGGCCGGTGGTATCTTGGGAGCCCACCGAAGTCATGCGTGGCTCGCAATACGTGCCCGGACGAACGCCGGTTACGCCACAGGCCTTACCGACCATTTTTTGCGCCAGGCTAAAGCCTTTGCCAGAATCAGCAGGAGCAATTGGGCGTTTGAATACGGTAGACGGCACTAGGCCCAAGGCTTCGCGCGCTTTGTCGGTTAAGCCACGGCCAATAATTAAGGGAATACGACCGCCAGCACGGACTTCATCAAGCAGTACATCGGTTTTTAGGCTGAATGTAGAAACAACAACGCCATTTTTCTCGATTTTGCCTTTTAGTGGGTAAACATCGATCACATCACCGGTTTCAAGCGTAGAAACATCCACTTCAATCGGTAAAGCGCCTGCATCTTCCATGGTATTAAAGAAGATAGGCGCAATTTTTGTACCTAAGCAAAAACCACCAAAGCGCTTATTAGGCACATAAGGAATATCGTCCCCTGTAAACCATAGTACTGAGTTGGTCGCTGATTTACGTGAAGAACCTGTACCCACTACATCGCCAACATAAGCGATTTTGTGGCCTTTGTTTTTGAGCACATCCAGCTGTTTGATCGGGCCAACACTGCCTGGCTGGTCGGCCACAATTCCCGGACGCGGGTTTTTTAGCATGGCCAGTGCATGCAATGGGATATCAGGGCGGGACCATGCATCCGGGGCCGGGGATAAATCGTCGGTATTGGTTTCGCCAGAAACTTTAAATACGGTCAGCGTTACTTTTTCCGGCACAGCCGGGCGGCTGGTAAACCATTCCGCATCAGCCCAGGATTGTAAAACTTGCTTGGCGAAGGCATTACCTGCATCGGCTTTCGTTTTTACATCGTGAAATGCATCAAACATAAGCAATGTTTTAGAAAGTGCGGCAGCGGCAATTGCGGCAACACTCTCGTCATCTAACAAATCAACCAGTGGCGTAATATTAAAACCGCCCAACATGGTACCTAATAATTCTGTGGCTTTGGCGCGGCTGATTAAGCTGCATACTTCGCTACCATGCGCGACGGCAGCTAAGTAGGATGCTTTTACCTTGGCTGCATTATCTACACCGGCAGGCACACGGTAAGTAATCAGATCGACAAGAAAGGCCTCTTCTCCCAAGGGCGGGTTTTTCAACAGCTCGATCAGATCGACTGTTTGCGACACATTCAGTGGAAGCGCTGGGATACCCTGTGCTGCGCGCTCTGCAACATGCTGACGATAGACTTCTAGCACGGTTGGACCTTTCAAGTGATGATGGGATAGTGTCGAGAAAAACTCAGACTAGTGACATTTTACCTGTCTGGCTTTTAGATGTGAATCAAAGTGTAACGACTTTTGTTGCACTACAATAGATAAGCAGCGCTAATTGCGCCGCCGCCGAGCAGGCGACCATGAGGGCTAAGACGATTTAGCTTGCACAATCGCTTGTCTATCGGTATGATCCGCAACCTTCTTTGTGCTTTAGCACAAATCCCCATCGTACCCTGACCTTCCCCCGCCTGTGCTGTATGAGATGCGGATTGACCGGTTAGCGTCGATGTAACGCTGACGGCCGGTTTCCGTATTTACTTCCGGAATGCGCCCGTCTTCCCGCTCGCCGCGGGATATATTCAAAGGAATATTCATGCCACATCGCGAAACTCATTCTGAAACTACGCCTAACGCTTTTGCCGAAATGGGCCTTGCCACTGAATTAGTGCAAGAGTTGATTAAGCTTGGTATCACCACACCGACTCCAGTACAAGCTGCTGCAGTTCCATTATTGATGGCTGGCCATGATGTGATGGCATCAGCTCAAACAGGTACAGGTAAGACTGCTGCATTCTTATTGCCAGCACTGCACAAGCTGTTTAAACCGGCTAAGCACAATGCACGCGGCCCCCGCGTTCTTGTTCTTACACCAACACGTGAACTTGCTGAACAAGTTGCTAAAGTTGCTACAGATTACTGCAAACTCATCCCACGTTGCAAGGTTGCTTGCGTAGTGGGCGGTGTTCCTTATCCAGTACAAAACCGTATGTTAGCCCAGCCTTACGATGTACTTGTTGCTACACCAGGTCGCTTATCTGACCTGATGCGCGGCGGCCGTATCGACTTTGGTCGTTTAGATATGCTGGTTCTGGACGAAGCGGATCGTATGTTAGACATGGGTTTCATTGACGAAGTTGAAGCAATTGTTTCTGCAATGCCAAAAGATCGTCAAACCGCCCTGTTCTCTGCAACACTTTCAGAAACAGTACAGCGCTTTGCCGGCCCAATGCTGCGTGACCCACGCTTAGTTGAAATGGAAGTAACCGCTAACGCTCAGCCACAAATCGAACAAGCTGTTCATTACGCTGACGGTTACGAGCACAAGCAAAAACTGGTTGCTGCTTTATTAAAAGAAGCCAGCGAAACACAATCAATTGTATTTACTGCAACTAAAGCAGACGCTGATGGCTTAGCTGAATGGCTGAAGCTGGAAGGCTTCCGCGCTGCAGCAATGCACGGTGACTTGGCTCAACGCGATCGTCGCCGCACATTGGATCGTTTGCGCCGTGCTGAAATCGATATCTTGGTTGCAACTGATGTTGCTGCTCGTGGTATTGACGTTGCCGGTATTGGCCTGGTTCTAAATTTTGACCTGCCACGCTTTGCTGAAGATTATATTCACCGCGTAGGTCGTACTGGTCGTGCTGGCCGTACTGGTAAAGCCATTTCACTGGTAACTAAAAACGACTTCATGTTGCTGACACGCATTCGTCGTCGTTACAACATCGATTTCGGCACTGTTTCTATGCCAGGTCTTGAAGCACGCTTCAAGCCAGGTCAAGGCGGCAATGCAGGCGGTGGCTACGGCGATCGTAAGCCTTCCGGTGGCTACAAAGGTAAGCGTCCACAAGGTGGTGGCGGCTATGCGGGCTCAAGCGCTGGCAATGGCGGCGGCTACGGTGCAGGCAATGGCGGTGGTTACGGCGACAAGCGTCGCAATGAATCACGCGGTGCAGATAGCCGTGGCGCAGGCGAGCGCAGCAGCTTTGGCGGCCATGCAGGCAGCGAATCACGTGAAGCGCGTGGCAGCTTCGGCGGCGGCGCTGGCAACACCAACAGCAACCCAGGCAGCTTCCGCAATGGTAGCAGCGACCGCGGTGCGCCACGTGCAGAACGCCCGGCCGGCAATGGTGAAACACGCCAGCGCCGCGCTAGCTGGTAAGCATATCTAGCCATTGAATCTAACTCTTAATTTGCCACTTGCAATGCAAGCCGTCAAATCAGTGTTTTTAGATTAAATGAACAGCCCATCCTCTCGATGGGCTGTTTTTACTTATGAGCTAAGCCGTGAAAATAAAACATACAACACGCATTCGTCACCTCAGCCCTAGCGACATCCCCGCAATCATGGAGATCCAGAGCGCCTGCTACCCAGCCGAGCTACTCGAAGATGCCACCCACTTGCTCGCAAAGCATCAGCAATCCCCTGCAAGCTGCTGGGTTGCAACCATCCAAGAAGAAGTATCCGCCTATTTACTGACCCACCCATGGTCTGGCGATACCCCTCCTGATTTAAACGCACCACTCCCTCCTGCCAGCGCTCACTGCAATATTCATTTTATTCACGACTTAGCTGTTCACCCCAAGGCACAAGGAGCTGGATTAGCCCGTTTATTAATGGATAGCGCTTTATCCTGGTCACAGCAACAACCCTTTACCCACCTGCGACTGATTGCAGTTGCGGGCGCAAAGTATTTTTGGCTAAAACAAGGATTCACCCCCATTGAGCCGCTTGATAACAAAATAATAAACAAGCTCAATCGCTACGGGCCTGATACGCACTATCTTGAAGCAAGCCTTTATTCCGCCCATAAAATATCGCCATAAACGCACAAAAAAACCAGCCAGCTTGGCTTAGCACTCAATTTTCTATAAAAAAATCAAACGCATATTCATTCCAATTAAATAAACCACGATCAAACGAGAAAATGACTAAACGCCCTCGCACCGTTCGCCGTAGCCGTGGTGCAGCTGAAGTTGATGAACTAATCCACATTGCCAGCAGCCTATCCCTGTCATGCACCCTTGCAGAAGATCGCTTCTGGCAAGATAAGCTCGTCGATTTACTCGAAGAGATCATTGCTGACGAAGATGAAGACACGCTCAACAGTGCTCTGGATACTTTGTCCAAAACAGATCCACAAGCATGGAATGAGCTAGCCGACCTCGTTGAGGCATGCACAGAAACTCAGAGCGTCATTATCAACAAACAAGAATGCCAAACGGTGTTGTTTGCTGTGCCTCTATTAGCTTGGTCACGATTTAATATCCCTTCCGGCCCACTCGGCGATGAGCGTGCACAGCATTTACGCCAACACTTAAGTGAGCAAGTCTTTGCCAAAGGCGTTCATTTATCTTTGGCCGATTTTTTATTTAGCCCCGATCAGCTCCCCCAGGGCTATTGCAACACCGCAAAGCTGAGCAAAATGCTAGCCAAGCTAACTGCAGAAAATGGCACACTGGCATGCGAGCAAGCCAGTAGTGCAGAACCCGCCGCCTTTTTAACTGATACTCGTTATTTATTAGGGGCCATTGCTGCACCCAAGGGGCAAGCCCTGTTTCGCTGGCAAGAGGACGAGGGCAGCACGCGCAAAGAAGTATTGGCTCAATGGCAAAAGCAAGGGCTAAGCTCACTGCAGTCCTTATTTGCCGGCTGCGCAATGGAATCACTCCTACCCGTCTCCTACTTTGCCGCCTGGCGGGAATCTGATCGTGCCTCTAGAGGCTATTCGCTTCGCGCCACAGTGTCATTTCTACAATTACTACTCAATATTGAAGCACGGCAGCTCACCTGCATCATTGCCGCATGCCACGGCAAACGCCTAGAAGAATACCGGGTTGGGTTTATAAGACGCAATGAAGAGCCCATGCTGCACGGCGTGGTCTGGCCACTGCTTGACGGAGAAGACGAGCACACCGAATGCATCGCCGAAATTGAGACCATTTTACGTGAATCAGGCATCACCGATATCGTGATTCACGAGCACACTTTCCCCATGGATCAATGCGATGATTGCGGCAACCCGCTGTTCCCGAACTTAGATGGCGATCTATTACATATAGAAACACCAGAGAACAACGACACGCCTTCGCCTCACCTGCACTAAAAGCAAACAACAGTGGCGAGCGGCAAGCCCGCCACTGCAACGCAAGCCACACACCCGATCTTGATAGACTATAATTACTGCGCCACTTAACTGAAATGACCTGCCATGCAAAAGCTCAGCAATCCCACTGATATTGCTCGTGAAACGCTCAAGCAGCTCACAACGCGCCGTGTTCCGCCAACACCCGATCATTATGAGTCGATTTATCATGAAATTGCCGGGACCACTGAACGCGACAGATTACATCCTGCAATTAAAGGACTGATCGCCAGCATGGGGGCCTTTCCAAGACAAACCCCTGAATTACACCGCAATATTGAACAGATACAAAAACACGCCAGTCAATCCAACTGGGCAAATATGCCTGCCTTAATTATTCGCAGCATTGAAAGCCAGGGCGGGCAAACCGGCCTAAGCCGCAGCTGGGCAGATTTAATTCGTGATCTTATCCGTCAATGGGAATTACGCAACCCTGTTTACACCCCGAGCCGCAAGCAAGAATCACTGGAAAAAGTACTGATTAACTTTGGCAGTGACGCCAGCTCCCTTAATGAAAAGCTATCCGCACTGATCAAAGCATGGGCCGGTGCCAGTGTAGAAAGCGGAGAAAGCCCCGAAGCCTTATCAGACAGCAATTCCGACCCAACCAACAGCGCAGCTGCAAACACCTCTCCCTCGGCAGAAGATGGAGATTGGCGGGATTGGCGAGATGCACTCACCCTTGCACTCACCGTAGGCATTGAAGCCCGCCTAACTCATAACGTTGACTTACAAGAAGAGGCTGCCAATCTGGCCACCGAAGTGGCCACGGTAAATAATCAGGCAGGCACCCAAAAACTCATGCCGCGACTACGCAAGTTTTGGTTGCGGTTAGAACTGCAAAATGATCAGGAAATACGGCTTTGCGACGGCTTAATGGGCTTGCTGCGTTTATTAACCGACAATATGGCGGAAGTTGTTATTGAAGATGAGTGGGTGCGCGGGCAAGTGGCCGTTGTACAAGCCATTATGGCGCAGCCCTTGGATATGCGAGTGATTTATGATGCTGAGGCAGGGCTAAAAGAAGTCTTATTCAAACAAGGACAAATTAAACACAACCTTGTAGAAACGCAAACCGTCCTTAAAAACATGATTGCCACATTTATTGATCGCTTAAGTGTGATGTCTGATAGCACCGATCAATATCACAGCAAAATCAGTGAGTATACCGAGCAAATTCAACAGGCCAACAATCTAAACAGTATCAAAGATGTGCTGGAGTCTTTGCTTGGCGACACACGCAGCATGCAGCTTGATGTGCGCCGCTCACGGGACGATCTGATCGAAGCCCGTGCTCAGGCCGATAATGCCCAGCATCGCATTATTGAGCTTGAACAAGAGCTCACTCACGTTAGCCAGAAAGTACGCACCGATCAGCTAACAGGCGCATTGAACCGCCGCGGCTTAGAAGAAATGTTTGATGTAGAGCTGGCAAGAGCCTTACGGAGCGAAAGCCCGCTCAGCATTGGCTTATTAGACATCGACAATTTTAAAAAATTAAACGATAGCCAAGGGCATGCCGCCGGTGATGCTGCGCTTGTACACTTGGTTTCTGTAGTGAAAGATCTTTTGCGCCCCAGCGATTCTGTAGCTCGCTATGGCGGTGAAGAATTTGTATTGATTCTGCCGGAAACAGGCATTGATGAAGCGGTGAGCGTAGTGCAACGCTTACAACGCGAACTCACCAAACGCTTTTTCCTGAATAATAATGAAAAATTGCTTATTACATTTAGCGCGGGTGTTGCGCTGGTTCTACCCGGCGAAGTAAGGGATCAAGTTATCGAGCGTGCAGATCAAGCCATGTATCAGGCAAAAAAACTAGGCAAAAATCGCGTAGAAATCGCCGAAACACCTACTGGTGTAGCCTTAAGATAGCCCGCATTGCCATAAAAAATGCCGCCATAGCCATGGCGGCATTTTTTATGGCAATGAGATCAACCCCAGCCTTATTTAAGCAAATAGCTCATCAGGGTGCACCACCGCTGTACCCAATTTAGCCACTACTACACCGGCAGCACGATTCGACCAATCCATGGCCTCTGGCATTTCTAAACCCGCTGCTAACATTAAACCTAAAGTGGCAATTACAGTATCCCCAGCTCCTGACACATCAAACACTTCATGCGCATGAGTTGGCTTATGCACGACGCCTTGTTTGCGAAACAGAGTCATACCCTCTTCGCTACGGGTAACAAGTAGTGCATCTAAATCTAAAGAAGCACGCAAGGCCTCGGCTTTTTCTGCCAGCTCATCATCACTACTCCACTTTCCGGCGACCTGTTTAAACTCGCTACGATTAGGCGTTAGCAAAGTCGCACCGCGGTAGCGTTCGTACTCATCGCCCTTAGGATCAACCAGCACGGTTTTGCCTGCGGCACGGGCAATTTCAATCATCATCTGCACATGGCGCAAACCACCTTTGCCATAGTCAGACAAAATCACCACATCAACATTCGGCAAGAGCGCTTTAAAATCATCCAGTTTCGCTGCCAAAACTTCATGGCTTGGCTCGCTTTCAAAATCAATCCGCAATAACTGTTGCTGCCTTGCCAGTACACGCAGCTTCACTGTGGTATCAATATTCAAATCACGGTGAAAATAGGTATTTACTTTATCAGTAAGCAATAAATCCTCTAAGCTGCGCCCTGCCTCATCATCGCCAATCACAGCCAAAAGATAAGCCTGCCCGCCGAGTGCCGCAATATTACGCGCCACGTTGGCGGCGCCTCCTGCACGCTCTTCAGTACGACGAATTCTCGCCACCGGTACAGGTGCCTCAGGCGAGATACGCTCTACATCGCCAAACCAATAGCGATCAAGCATTACATCGCCCACCACCATCACACGCGCCTTTGCAACGGCGCGTTGCAGCATTTTTTTGCCTTCAGGAGAGAGCATCGCCTACCCCGCCAAGCTGGCGTTAATTGCAGCCAGTGTTGCAGCAGGATCTTCACTTTGAGTAATTGGGCGGCCAATCACAAGGTAATTGGAGCCTGCTGCAATCGCCTCCTGAGGCGTCATAATACGGGATTGATCATTTACCGCCGTGTTGGCCGGACGGATTCCCGGTGTCACTAATTTGAACTCAGGGCTACTTAATGAGCGTACTAAACCCGCTTCATGGGCAGAGCAAACCACGCCATCCAGGCCGCAGCTATACGTCAGGCGTGCCAGCATTTCGACTTGCTTGGCAGGCTCTGGCAGCATTAACTCGGCTAGGTCACTGCTATTCATGCTGGTCAACACCGTAACAGCAATCAATAAAGGGCGCTGTGGCAATGCTTCTAAAGCATCACGCGTGGCTTCCATCATGCGGCGGCCGCCGCTCGCATGCACATTCACCATCCACACACCCAGCTCAGCAGCTGCCTTGCAGGCCTGCGCGACGGTATTCGGGATGTCATGAAATTTAAGATCTAAGAAAACATCAAAACCACGGGCAACCAACTGCTCAATCAATTGAGGGCCGCAACGAGTGAACAACTCCTTACCCACCTTTAAACGACAAAGCGCTGGGTTAACACGATCAGCAAACGCCAATGCTTCAGCAGCACTTGCATAATCAAGGGCAACGACCACTTTGGATGAGGAAGACATACAAGATCCTGTATTTTTAAATAGCTTCAAATTCTAAAATATCAATCAGCTGGATTTTTGCGCGCCGCGCACAGGCGGAAATGTTTCCCACTCGGTGCATGCAGGGCAATGCCAGAAATATTGCTTTGCTTTAAAGCCACAATGCGTGCAGCGATACATGGTTTGCTCGCGTGTTGCATCGTGAATCAGCTTCACAATCAGCTCCAACTCGACTTTTTGATCGTCTGGAGCCACCAAAAGGTGCGCTTCCAGTACTTTGCGCAAACTGGGCATAGTTGGATGCGCTTTAAGACGCTCGCGAACAAACTCATGCGTGGCCAGCAGGCCTTGCTCGGTGAGCAGCCGCTCATAAGCCAGATCCAGCACATCCAGCTCAGGATATTGCCGCAACAAACCAAGCAGAAGCTGAGTGCCCTCGCTGGTCCGGCCTTGTGCATCGTAGGCCGCCAACAAGCCTCTTGCAGCTAGTGCGATATATAGAGGCTCTTGTGATTCAATTCTTAACCATGCTTCGATGGCTGCATCAACATTGCCAGCGGCAATCTCCAGCTCGGCAAGCAGCATATTTGCCCGGGCGCATTTACGGTGTTCTGCTATGGCTTTTTGCAAATAGACTCTGGCAGCAGCAGGCTCGGATCGTAAAGCACCTTGCGATGCTAACTCACAATAAAACTGCGCAATTTCATGTTGATAGGTATGACGCTCATCGCGCAATTGCTGTGCTGTTTCAATCGCTTTCGCCCATGCTTTTTCCTGCTGATAAACGCCCAGCAATTCAACACGTGCCTGACGGGCATAATCGGTATCTGCCAGCTCAGTCAGCAAGCTTTCAGCCCGATCAAACAGGCCCGCCTGCATAAAGTCTAAGGCCAATTCAAATTGTGCAGTTTGCCTCTGTGCCACAGTCAGCTCACGACGCACCAATAATTTTTGGTGCATACGAATAGCGCGTTCCAATTCCCCACGGCGGCGGAATAAATGCCCTAGGGTAAATTGCAATTCAATCGTTTCTGCATGGTGACGTGCAATATCCACATAGACATCAACAGCCCGATTGGTTTCGCCATTCAATAAGTAATTGAGCCCTTTGAAATACGCCACCGGCAAGGAGCGTGTTTCAGACAAGACATGTTTAATATCTACGCGCGCAGCTAACCAGCCCAACGCAAAAAATGCCGGCAGGGCAATTAACCACCAATATTCAATTTCAAGCATAAAGGGATTTACAACGCATCACGAGGTTGTTCAACAAAAAGATCTGGCGCTGAATCTGCGATGGTTTGTTTGGTGCGTAATTCTTTTTTTAAGCTAACGACTTCACGACGCAAGCGAATAATTTTAGAAAAAGCGGCCAATAGACCAAACACAGCACCAATCACAAAGAAAACCAGTAGCAGCAAAGCAAGGGGTGCCTGCCAGAAATAGCCTAAAAAGAATTTAAGCACTACAGGTTCGGCATTATGCATGGCAAAACCAAACATAATGACAAATAGAAAGAATTTGATAAGCCAGAACAAATAGCGCATTGGTCTAAACCATAGAAATAAGCTAGACCGTATTGTAACCGATTAAGCGCAATCCAAACGATCAGCAATCACTTGGTATTAAGTAAGAATGAAGTACACCGCGCTTTTATGCAAAAAGGCGACACCCTGAGGTGTCGCCTTGAAGCAGAACATCAAATCAGGGCATCAACCCTTTCTCTCAGCTCTTTACCCGCTTTAAAGTGGGGGACAAATTTTTCCGGAACCGATACTTTCGTACCTGATTTCGGATTGCGCCCCACTCGTGGCGGGCGGTAATTCAGATCAAAACTGCCAAAGCCACGAATCTCGATGCGCTGGCCTTGAGACAAGCTCTTGGCCATTGCATCTAAGATGGTTTTCACAGCCAGCTCTGCATCCTTCGCAACCAGCTGCGGATAACGCTGGGCGAGCTTTGCAATAAGCTCGGACTTGGTCATCCCACCTTGATCCATATTACTCAGCGCCGGACATCTTAGCTTTCAGCAGAGCGCCAAGGCTAGTTGTACCTGCAGTGCCTGTGCTTTCTGTAGACAGCTTGCTCATTACTTCTGTTTCATCAGCGGAATCTTTCGCTTTGATCGACAGGTTGATCGAACGGTTCTTACGATCAACGTTGATGATCATGGCTTCAACTTCGTCGCCTTCTTTCAGCACAGTACGGATGTCTTCAACGCGATCGCGTGAAACTTCTGTAGAGCGCAGGTAACCTTCGATTTCTTCAGACAGAGCAATGATCGCGCCCTTAGCATCCAAAGATTTCACAGTACCCTTAACAAGGGAACCTTTGTCGAAAGTGGAAACGTAGTTGTTGAAAGGATCACCTTCCATTTGCTTGATGCCAAGGCTGATGCGTTCTTTTTCAGTGTCGATAGACAGAACCATCGCTTCAACTTCATCGCCTTTCTTGTAGTTGCGAACAGCTTCTTCGCCAGCCACGTTCCAAGAAAGATCAGACAAGTGAACCAGACCGTCGATACCGCCAGCCAGACCAACGAACACACCGAAGTCAGTAATAGACTTGATAGCGCCCTTGATCTTGTCGCCCTTCTTGAAGTTTTCAGCGAAATCATCCCATGGGTTAGCCATGCACTGTTTCATACCCAGTGAGATACGACGTTTTTCTTCGTCTATATCCAGAATCATTACTTCTACTTCATCGCCAAGCTGAACAACCTTGGATGGATGAACGTTTTTGTTAGTCCAATCCATTTCTGAAACGTGAACCAGACCTTCGATGCCTTGTTCGATTTCAACGAATGCGCCGTAGTCGGTAAGGTTAGTAACCTTACCGAACATACGTGTACCCGATGGGTAACGACGTGACAAACCAACCCAAGGATCTTCGCCCAATTGCTTCAGACCCAGAGATACGCGGTTCTTCTCTTGATCGAATTTCAGAACCTTAGCTTCAACTTCATCGCCAACAGCCAGAACTTCGGATGGGTGTTTCACACGACGCCAAGCCAAGTCAGTGATGTGCAGCAGACCGTCAATACCACCCAGATCAACGAACGCGCCGTAGTCTGTGATGTTTTTAACGATACCCTTGATGATTGCGCCTTCCTTGAGTGTTTCAAGGAGTTTTTGACGCTCTTCGCCCAAGGACTCTTCAAGCACAGCACGACGCGAAACAACAACGTTGTTACGCTTACGGTCAAGCTTGATCACCTTGAATTCGATTTGCTTGCCTTCGAATGGGGTGGTGTCTTTAACCGGACGAATATCAACCAAAGAACCTGGCAAGAATGCGCGCAGACCGTTAACCATAACAGTCAGACCACCCTTAACCTTACCGGAAATAACGCCGGTCATTACCATGGCTTTTTCGAGGCAGTCTTCAAGCTCAATCCACGCAGCCAAGCGTTTTGCTTTTTCGCGGGAGAGTTTAGTTTCGCCATAGCCGTTTTCAAGGCTATCAATCGCAACAGGAACGAAATCGCCAACCTTAACATCAAGGTCACCGTTGTCGTTTTTAAATTCTTCGAGCGGGATGAGCGACTCGGACTTCAGGCCGGCATTCACAGTCACGAAGTTATGGTCGATAGCAACCACTTCAGCAGTGATCACTTCACCAGCGCGCATTTCCTGACGCGTTAGGCTTTCTTCGAACAGAGCGGCAAAGCTTTCCATGGAGCCGGACAGAGTAGCAGTAGTCATATAAATGGAAATTTCCAAGCATTTTTGGCGGAATGCCAAAAATAAGTTAGTTAAACAAATGTTGCACGGCTTTGCGCCCTGCTAACACGACAAATACCCAAAAGGGCAAAAGCCATGACCTAGGGCCACGGCTTAGTGGGGCGATTCTAAAGATTTCTCTGTTATAGTTCAAGTACTTGGAGACAAAAGGTGTGATTTATAACAAGAAAAGCCACATTTAAAGCGATTGCATACGTGTTTTCCACGAGGATAAAACGCATTCAACCACCTGATCCAAGTTTAATTCCGAGGTTTCCAGCAACAAAGCGTCATGCCATTGACGTAACGGGGCCTCTATCCTTGCAGCATCACGCTCGTCCCTCGATTGCAAATCACGTGTAATTGCAGCTAAATCCGCCGACTCACCTCGGGCAATCAATTGCTGATAACGGCGCTCAGCCCGAACTTCTGCGGTAGCGGTAAGGAAAATCTTGAGCTGTGCATCAGGAAACACCACCGAGCCCATATCCCGACCATCGGCAACCAGGCCTTGTTTAGTGGCAAATGCACGCTGCCGCGCCAACAAAGCCTGCCTCACCGCAGCAAAAGCAGCCACTTGTGAAGCCCCTACTCCAATCGACTCACTGCGAATCACAGCACCTACATCCTGCCCAGCCAGTAAAACCAGCTTATTTTCAAAACGCACGTCTAAAGATTGAGCGACTTGCGCGACGCCTTGCTCATCATTCCAATCCACACCCGCCTGCTGAGCCGCCAAAGCAGTCAGACGATACAAAGCCCCCGAATCCAGATAGGCAAACCCCAGTACCTCTGCCACGCGCTGTGCCACCGAGCCCTTACCCGAAGCAGAGGGGCCATCTATAGCCAAAATAGCAATACCCGACATATTTTCCTTTTTAGCGACTCATGCCGCCGCTACTCTTTTAAAATTAATTCAATCGCTTGCAACTCGGCCGCATCGAAGGCCAAGTTTTGCACTGCTAAAATATTTTCTTGTATTTGTGCTACTTGGCTGGCACCAATAATCACCGATGTCACTTTAAGCAACGCCCAAGCCAAAGCCATTTGTGCCAAGGTTTGCCCGCGTGATTGTGCAATATGATTTAAAGCTTTGACCTGAGCAATACGCAATTCCACTTTATCTACTGTTAAAAAAGGATTGTCGGATGCCGCCGCACGCGAATCGGCCGGAACACCATTTAAATAACGTGAGGTCAGTAAGCCCTGCGCCAAGGGGCAAAAAGCAATCGAGCCTACCCCTTCTTCTGCTAATACATCGCACAAGCCATCTTCAATCCAGCGATCAAACATCGAATAGGAAGGCTGGTGAATTAAGCAGGGCGTACCCAGCGCTTTTAAGATGCGACTTGCTTCCTTCGTTTGCTCGGCAGAATAAGATGAAATCCCCACATATAATGCTTTGCCTTGCCGCACCATCGCATCCAGCGCCGACATAGTTTCTTCAAGCGGCGTTTCTGGATCAGGGCGATGCGAGTAGAAAATATCTACATAATCCAAACCCATGCGCTGCAAGCTTTGATCGAGGCTTGCCATTAAATATTTACGACTCCCCCACTCACCATAAGGGCCGGGCCACATTTCCCAACCGGCCTTACTAGAGACAATGATTTCATCACGATAAGATTTGAGATCTTTTGCCAGAACACGGCCAAAAGTAGATTCAGCCGCGCCCGGTGGCGGGCCATAATTATTAGCCAAATCAAAATGAGTAATCCCCGCATCAAAGGCCGACAAAACCATGCTGCGACTGGTTTCGTAAGCGCGATTTTCACCAAAGTTATGCCACAAACCCAAAGAAATAGCGGGCAACTTCAAGCCACTACGACCCACTCGGCGATAAGGCATGTCCTGATAACGCGTTTCACTGGCGATATAATTCATTTTCACTCCCTTTAGGGCGCACGAAAAACGCCCACTCAAGCAAAACTCACTACGACCGAGACCGACGACCCCATTGATTGCGCGCCGTGCTGGCACGAACAATCTGCTCGTTCAAGCCTAAAGCATCGTGGTTTTCAATGCAGTCTATTAATGCCAGTAATTGTGCCGCATTGGCTTTTAAATCCAGCAAAATGGCTTCTTTATTGGCCAAAGTGATATCTCGCCACATTTCAGGGTGAGATGCCGCGATACGCGTAAAGTCCCGAAATCCTGTAGCCGCAAAATCAAAACAAAGCGCTGCATTGTGGCGATCGAGTACGGCATTCATATAGCTAAACGCCAGCAAATGCGGCACGTGGCTGACCGCTGAAAAAACACCGTCGTGCTCAGCTGCGCTCATTTCAAACACTTGCGCACCGCAGGCCTGCCACAAGGATTTTAATAACTCGATCGACTCCGGTGCGCTTTCGGTCAGTGGCGTCAATACCACCCGCCTCCCCTCATACAAACCATATTGTGCAGCGGCGGCGCCTGATAGTTCAGAACCCGCAATGGGGTGCCCCGGCACGCAACGACTTAAGTGCTGCGGCAAGTATTGCCGATAGAGCGCGCATACATCCTGCTTGGTAGAGCCAGCATCACTCACTATGCAATGCAGAGGCAGATGCGGTGCAATTTGCTGCAAAAGCGCCGCCATCTGGCCAACTGGGGCACTAAGCAAAACCAAATCGGCACCTTGAACCGCTAAAGCCGCATCATTACTGGCTTCATCAATCACTTTTAGCTCAAGCGCGCGCGCCAGATTGTCAGGGTTTCGCCCTACCCCCACCACATGCTCGACGCACTTCGCCCGCTTTAGCGCCAAAGAAAACGAGCCTCCAATCAGGCCCGTTCCAAGCAGAACCAGCTTTTTAAGCTTGCGCATCAGTCACCCAAAACTTCGAGTAATACATATTTAAATGCGGAAGCATCCGCAGGCGGATTAGCTACTTTTTCACGCCGCACTTTAATTTTGTAGCTTTTGCCTGCTACATAATCGAAGCCTTCGATTTGGCTATAAAAAAGAGTCCATTGCCCAGAAGGCGCTTCACGCGTTTGCATGCACTCCATTTGAGCCACACCCGCAGAGCAAGTCTTTGTTTCTGGCGCAATATAGAGCACTTGCTCAATGGCATCAGACTGGCGAATAAAAATCAAACGCTGCCCCTTAGCACCGCTAAATTCCAGACGATTTGGCTGCTTTAATTTAAAGCGCTTAGCGCCTTCAAACACAGCCAGTACCGCAGATTCATTACGCTGCGCAACATCCCCCAAGCAGGCCATGCGTGTTGTTGCAAGTGGACCCACTTTAAACTTAGGCACGGTGCTGATTGAGCCTGAGTAGCGATTGCATCCGGCAAAACCACTCAGGCGATCGCCTTGAATTGTTAAGGTAGGCGCTTTTTCATGCGGTCGAAATGAGGCCCCTGCATGCCGCCACTCACTTAAAACATAATCACCATCGAGCAAAGAACGCGCCTCTGCGGCCACCGACAAAGACAGCAATGCGATCAGCACTGTGTTTCTAAATGTTTTCATATCAAGCCCCTGCATGTTTATAAGGAACGCCCTAGCGCCGCAGCCAAGGGCTTTAGCCCCGCCATTAACTGCATTAAATCCGCCGGACTCAAAGCTTGATCTGCCGCATAGCGTGCTTCAGCAGGATTTGGGTGCACATCCAGCAATACCCCATCGGCCCCTGCAGCAATTGCAGCTTGCGTTAAAGCAGGCACCATCCATGATTTACCGCAGGCATCGCTTGGGTCGACCATGACTGGCAAATGAGTTTCTTGTTTTAATACAGCAATTGCGCTGATATCCAATACATTGCGATAGGCATTTTCAAAAGTACGAATACCATGTTCGCAAAAAATAATATTATGATTGCCACCAGCTGCAATTGATTCCGCGGCCATCAGCCATTCACCTATCGTGGCAGATACACCGCGCTTTAGGATGATTGGCTTATTAATTCGCCCCACTTCCCTGAGTAAATCCAGATTTTGCATATTGCGCTCGCCAATCTGAATCATTTCAATATCGTATTCCATAAAAGCATCGAGCATACGCACATCGGGCAACTCGGCGACCACGGGCAATTGATGTCGTGCGGCAGCGTCTTTGAGCCAAGCCAAGGCTTCGCGCTCTTTTCGCGGCGCGGCATAAGCTTCGGCATGAAATGCGCCGCAACGCATCATGCGGCAAGATGCTGCGGCTAGCGCGTCGGCGGTTAAATCCATTTGCTGCGCCGATTCGGCGGCATAAGGCCCGGCAATGATTTGAATCTGTACGCCACCAATTTCAATGCCGCGCACTTTAATCGTGGTGCCATGAGGGTGCGTGCTGCGAGAAACAATTTTGTATTGCTTGGCAACGCGATTGACTCGATCGACCCCAGGTAAAATCGCAAAACGGGAAGGCTCCAGCCTTTCCTCATCACCAATCACGCCAATGATTGTCAGCTCTGCGCCGCGCGAAAGATGTTCTTTTAAACCAGATTGATGAATCTTATGCACTACCGCGTCGATCTGCGCTTCACTTGCGCCGTACTTCATCACAATAATCATACGATCGCCTTTTAATGCGGCCCATAAAAAACCTGCAGATTGCTGCAGGTTTTTATCGAAAGACTGCAGTCACTTATTCTTCTTTAAATTGCTTCGCGGCCAGTTCCAGATAATAAAACATTGAAACTATCGTCAATATACCCGCCACATAAAGTGCCAGCTCCCCCACAAACTGAGTGGAAATTCCGGGCAACAAGGGACCAGACCAAAGCAATAATAAAATAGCAACCATCTGCGCACCGGTTTTTAATTTACCGATATAAGCAACCGCCGTATTTTTGGATTTACCCAGCTGAGCCATCCATTCGCGCAGTGCTGAAATGGTGATTTCCCGACCAATAATAATCACCGCCAGCCATGCTGGCGCGCGAGCCAGCTCAACCAATAGAATGAGCGCTGCGGCTACCATCAATTTATCGGCAACAGGGTCTAAAAATGCACCAAAGCTGGATGTTTGATTCCAGCGGCGTGCTAAATAGCCATCAAACCAATCGGTAATGGCCGCTAGAAAAAATAAAGAGCCCCCTACCATATTTTGCATCGTCACCGGCATTACGGTAGCTGGCAGGTAAAAAACGCCCACAAAAATAGGGATCAGCGCCACGCGCAACCAAGTCAGAAAAATCGGCAAATTAAAAGGCATGCGAATACGGAACCCAATGGCAAATATTGCAAGAAAACCGCATTCTACCAGCATGCACCGGCATATTAGCTGTCAAGGGTATTTTATTGCGCGCATTCGTAAAGAATCTGCAACAGGGATTTAAAAACCACAAAAAACCAGCCACTTTGAAATCAAGCATGTAAAACCGCGTAGATTTTCTCTGCCAATGCAGAATTAATCCCCTCAACTTGTTTTAACTCATCTAATGTCGCCGCCTTTACACCCTGCAAACCACCAAAACTCGCCAGCAACTTTTGACGACGCTTAGGCCCGATTCCTTCCACGTCTTCTAATGAAGAAGTCACTCTCGCCTTTGCTCGCCGTGCACGGTGGCCAGTAATGGCAAAGCGGTGTGCTTCATCGCGAATTTGCTGGATGAGATGCAATGCGGGGTGGTCGCGCTTGAGCAAAATGGGCGCAGGCCTATCATTTAAAATCAACTGTTCCAAACCTGCTTTGCGTGTTTCACCCTTGGCCACGCCTAGCAAAATAGGGCTACTCATTCCGACTTCGGCCATGGCTTCGGTCGCCATCGAGAGTTGGCCTTTGCCACCATCAATCAACACCACATCGGGCACGATACCCTCGCCCGCAGCAATTTTTCCGTAGCGCCGAATCAAGGCTTGCCGCATCGCGGCATAATCATCACCCGGCGTAATGCCTTCAATATTGTAGCGACGGTATTCTTTGGGCTGCATATCAAAACGATCGTACACCACACAAGAAGCAACGGTGGCCTCGCCCATGGTGTGCGAAATATCAAAACACTCGATCCGCGCCACTGTATCAGGCCAATTCATCGCCTCAATCAAAGACCCTAGGCGCGCGTGTTGCGTGGCAGTTTGGCTGCTGCGTTGCAAAATCGCCAACTCGGCATTTTTAATTGCCATATCTAGCCAAACCCGTCGTTCGCCATTGGGATTGCTATTGAGCACCACTTTATGTTCGGCTTGCTGGCTTAGCAAATCGGCCAGCACGGCTGCATTTTCAGGCTCTGGCTGGCAAAAAATCACCGATGGTGCATTGCGGTCTAAATAATGCTGAGCTAAAAATGCCTCCAGTGCGGCAGGCGCATCGTAACCATCGGCATGAGATGGAAATAGATTTTTATCCCCCACATGTCGACCACCACGCACCATGGCCAGATTCACACAAATCATACCGCTGCTAATCACGCAAACCACAATGTCGGCATCCACTTCGCTACTATTGCTAGAGACAAATTGCTTATCCTGAATCCGCGATAGCGCACTGATCTGATCTCGGATAGCGGCGGCCTCTTCGAATAGCCAAGCTTCAGATGCTGCCTGCATGCGCGCTTCTAATTCGCCCAATACTTCGCTGGCCTTGCCATTTAAAAAGCGCACCGCGTTATTTACATCAGCGAGATAGTCGTCAGCAGTAATTAAATCCACACAGGGGGCCGAGCAGCGTTTGATTTGGTGCAATAGGCAGGGGCGGGAGCGATTGGCAAATACGGTGTCTTCGCAGGTGCGTAGCTTAAAAACTTTTTGCAGCAGTTGAATACTTTCTTTGACCACATAGCCATTTGGAAAAGGGCCGAAGTATTGATGGCGCTTATCTAATGCACCACGGTAATAAGCCAATCTGGGCGAGGCATGCCCGGTAATCACTACATAGGGATAGCTTTTATCATCGCGAAACAAAATGTTATAGCGCGGGCTTAATGCTTTAATCAGATTGTTTTCTAAAACCAGCGCTTCGCCCTCAGAGCGAACAACGGTTGTTTCGAGACCCACTACCTGCGCCAACATTAAACGAATACGCGGGCTATGGTCATTTTTCTGAAAATAAGAGCCGACGCGTTTTTTAAGGCTAATGGCCTTGCCCACATAGAGCACCTTGCCATCTGCACCGATAAAACGGTACACCCCCGGCTGGCTCGGCAAGTTTTTTACTTGCTCAAGCAGTGGCTGTAATTGCATATCGTCAGGGGATGTAGATTCGGGCATAAGAAAAAAGATGAGCGGCAGGTGCGGGCATTCTACGCGGCTTCCTTGAATTCCCCCACCTTCGCAACAGCAAAAAGTAGATTATTGATGTAACAAAGCCATGCTTATACCAATCGCAGCACCGCCCATACGTGCAGAACAAACAATCAGGCGACTCCCCTGTTTTTATCGCTTACAGTCAAAGTGCGTCACCCACGAACCAGTGCATCAGTCAGGATCAAGTAGGCGAAATGCAATGACAAAAGATGGCCTTATTTTATTATCACTTCTTTTTTCTTCACCTTCTTTTGCCGAAAAATTAAAAATTTGCGGCGTCTACTGGCCCCCGTTTACCTATAGCCAGCAAGGCCAGCTCAACAAGGGCATTTCAATTGAAATTTATCAAGAAGCCTTCAAGCGACTCAAAATTGACTTTACTGCGGATGAATTGCCCTGGCCGCGCTGCATTAACAATGTAAAAACAGGCAGCTACGATGCGGTCATCGACAATGCCGCACTTAATCCCTTTATCAGCGGCCACTTTCTTACCAGCATGTACCAACTGGCTATTTTCGTTAGAAAGAACATGACTCAGGAGGTGTTTTCATGGGAAGAAATGAAGGGCAAAAAAGTAGGCATGGTACGAGGGTATGACTACACGGAGCAAATTAAAAACTTTAAAGGCTGGCAAGTTGATTTGGCACAGGATGATGAAACCATGCTCAGAAAACTAAAAGGGCAGCGTTACGATTATGTGCTGCTTGATATTTTCTCCGCCCCCTTATTAGCAGACAAAGTAGGTGTAGAAATAAAAATGCTGCGCCCTCTTATTGGCTCGACCAAGCTCCACCTAGTGTTTAATAAGAAAAAAAGCGAAACCATGAAACGATTCGATAAAACAATTGGAGAAATGATTAAAGACAAAACCATCGATAATATTTATAGAAAATATCTACCATATAGCTATAGCGATGTAATTAATATGCAAATAAAATAAAAAACCACTTTCATTTAAACAACTGAATAAGTAGAAAAATGGATGGGTCTGATTTACGCGCGATAACCTTATCTTTTCCTTTAGCATCCTATTACGCACGCTCACACCCTTAATATCAACTCACCGGGCTAGCTTGATTTAACCAGCACCTAATGGCAAGCCTCCCCACAACGCATGCTTTTTATTGATAGTGGCATATCCAGCGACAGCGACCAAGATCCTAGTATTTCGCAAAAAAGCACACGCTGACATTGTTTCATTCTTGCAAATATAGTGCCGCATCAAGTTAAGTCAGCGGCTTGCTGCACGGCCACTGGAGCCGAAAGCGTAGAAACCTGCGAATCTCTTATGCTTTCTTCGTGTGCATTCACAATAATCAGATAAAGCGCAATATGCACAAAAGCAACAAAGAAAAGAACCAGTAAGTGAGCGGTGGTTTTCATGATGGTGACTCCATTTAGTGCTGTCGATAAGCTCACTGTAATGGGTCAAATTGCGAGTAGATAGGTGTAAGCGATAAGCTGCTAAAAACTTGGCGTGAACTGCAAAAAATGCCTGCTGAAGTGCTATAAACAAAGGGATGCGCCAAAAAAGCCGGGCTCCTGCCCGGCTTTTTGCCTACTTGCTTAGCAATACTTCAACATAACGGCGCACGCCTTCTTCTACCGTTAAGAAGTCTTCGTCGTAACCAGACTCCCGTAGCAAGGTGGTATCGGCCTCGGTAAAGCTTTGGTACTTGCCTTTAAGTGAATCTGGAAAATCAATATATTCCAGCACGCCTTGTGCAATCATTTCTTCCAGAGTCAGCGCCAACTTGCCTTCATGCTCACGGCAGGTATTGACCACCGCCAGTGCCACATCATTAAATGGCTGTGATTTTCCTGTGCCCAGATTATAAATCCCGCATACATCGGGATTATCTAAGAACCATAGATTGGCTTTAACGACGTCTTCTACCGAAATAAAATCACGGGTATGGCCGCCATTGCCGTAGCCACCATATTCGCCAAATAATTTTACTTTGCCATGTTCACGATATTGATTGAAATGATGGAAAGCCACCGAAGCCATACGGCCTTTATGCTGCTCGCGTGGGCCATAGACATTGAAGTAGCGAAAGCCCACAACTTGCGCAGTAATCTCATTCATACGCTGGCGCAGCACTTGATCGAATAAAAGCTTGGAATAGCCATATACATTTAACGGCGCTTCGCAATCTGGGCTTTCAATAAAGCCATTGTCACCATTGCCATAAGTTGCCGCGCTGGATGCATATAAAAACTGTACTTCTTCGGCTTGGCACCAATCAAATAGGGCCAAAGTATATTGATAGTTGTTATCCATCATATACTTGCCGTTATGTTCCATCGTATCCGAACAAGCGCCTTCGTGGAAAATGGCGGTAATTTCACCGTCATAATGGCCTTCGCTTAAATCGGCAATAAAATCTTCTTTATCCGCGTAATGACTAATCTGGCAATCAACCAGATTTTTAAATTGATCTGGTAAGGCTAAATCATCCACCGCAATAATGTCGGTTTCGCCGCGCGCATTCAGGCCCTTAATAATATTTGAGCCGATAAAACCGGCAGCTCCGGTAACTACAATTGCCATTTTGTTTTCCTTTTAAATCATCGCTATTAGCGCGTGGGTAAAATAAAACATTTACCCACCCTACATTAGTTTGTGCCAATTCTCGTGCTGAGCGCCAAGAATAGCCAGGCACCGTGTGGCATCCATTGCTCTGTCCAGCGCCAGCTATTGGCCATCGTGGCTATTTCAGACTTTTTAAAGTCGATATCGTTCTCATCATTCAAGCCACTCGTAATGCCATTGCACACTCCACCCGGCGCATTATAAAAGCCGACTTCATAGCGTGGGTTATTGCGACCCCAGCCTTGCAGCATGCAGGCATCAAATGGGTTTGCACCCAGCAGCCAATCTAGCACGGCTTGCTCGTATTTTGCCAATTGTGTGACTAGGGACGATTCTTCGGCAAACAGCGTTTGTGCGCGTGAGCTGGCTGCCGCAATCGAGCCTAGCCTAGCGTTCTCGCCCTGCCACCAATAGCCAGTGCCATTGTCATGTGGAATAAAAAACTGCTCGCGTCCTACGTCGCCAGCTTGTTTAACAAACTGGCGCGGATAGCCAAAGGGATTGTTTACGCTAGCAAAAGTGATCTTGAATTCATACTTAAAAGCACAACGCAGCACTTCACGAATTCGCCCAACTAAAGGTGAGCCTGGCACAACTTCAACAAAGCGCATCAATGCGATATAAGGCAGGCCCGCGTCGCTTGCATGAAAATAACTACGCTCGCCCGCGGTATCGGCTTTAAACCAACCATCCGCCGTTTGTCGTTCCAACAGATTTAAAACACGCCGTGCAGCGGCATCTGCATAAACCCCTTCGCCACTCACTGCCAGTAACTCGCAAGCCGCTAGCAAGGCACAGTAATCGTCGATAATATTTTCAACGCCATTATCTAAGTATTCAAGATTGTACTGCTCAAGATGGGCAAAACCACGCTGCGCTGCTTGCAGATATTGAGCGCGGCTAAACTCGCCATCTCGCTGCAAAACCGATGCGCGCGCCAAAGCGGCAATCGCTACGCCGCCGCCCTGACGATAGGCGGCTTGATAGTTGGCAAACTTCTCGCCTTTTTGCGTTTCATAAGCGCAAATATCACGGCGATTTTCGTCTTTAGACCATTGATCAAATACAGTGATATAAAAATAACCCGCCGGATCTTGCATACGCAGCAGGTAATCAGCACCGTGCAAGGCTTCGTCGACGATTCTTTCATTAAACCATTTGGATTGCGGCGGCAATTGCGCCAAGCCGTCGAGCAAATTCCACACCACTTGCGGCGTTTGCTGTGGATTCATAAAATTAGCAAACGACAAATGGCTCAGGTATTTAGAGCAATCTCCCGAAGCATCATACCAACCGCCATGCACATCGCGGCGCTCTTCACTACCCCATTTGAGGCGACTGCGATCGGCTTCATCGTATAGGCCGGTGCAACGCTGGCCTTTGATGTAATGCACGATATCCGACAGGATTTGCTCAGAAAATAGTTTTTTCGCAATGCTAAAAGTGTGCGAGGTAAAAGGAGGGTTGATACCATCGACTACCAGAAAATACTCGCCCTCAGCATCCAGAGCAGTGAAATCAGCCGTCCAGTAATGCCACTTGCCCTCGCCCCAATGATCTACGCTACCGCTTTGCTTGATCTCGCCCGCAAAAGCCAGCTCGCGGCTCTCTGCGTGATAAACACTAAAATGGCGCGCTGCAAAATCAGTGGGCGCATCAATAATGGCGACTTTTTGCCCTGCCAATTCAAAACCAAGGTGATTCAATAATATTTTCATTTATGCGCCCCTATGTGTCATCAGCCAGTTACGTACAGCACCCAACATACCCGCATGATTGCCTGCGGTTGCGAGCACCAGCTCAGTCATTGTTTTAAAATCAGGTAAAAGTTGTTGATCAACAGCATTGCGAATGGCTTTCAAAAAAACCTCGCCCCTTCCGGCAATGCCACCGCCTAGCACGATTTTTTCCGGATTGAAGGCGTAGATTAAATTGGCAATCCCCATGGCCAGTAAATCCAGCCACTCAGCCACCACCTTTTGCATCAGGGCATCCCCTACATCTAGGCGAGCAAAGATTATTTTTCCATTTAACTCAGCCTCACCTGTTGCTGCTTCTGAGAGACGTACTAAGCCTGACATCGACGCTTGCGATTCCCAGACTTGCCCGCCGATCTTCATATAGCCCCATTCACCAGCTGCGGCGCGATGTCCACGATGTAAGCGCCCACCCAAAACAATGCCACCGCCAATGCCTGTGCCAATGGCAATCGCAAGATAATCGCCTACACCCTGTGCTGCACCCGTCCAGCCTTCGGCCAAGGCCACGCAGTTCACATCATTTTCTGCGGTCGTGGGCAAGCCAAAAGCGGTTTCAAAAGCAGGGATCAGCGCTATTCCGGGGTAATCCGGCACGGCTTCGGCAGCGCCAAGTACCGTGCCACGAAGAGGCTCGATCAGACCAAGGCTGCTTATTGCAATGCCAATAGGCTGATATTGCTTAATCAAAGGCTGGGCGAGGAACCGCAACCTCTCCAATAAAGCAGGCCCGCCATCTGCCGCGCAAGTGTTTTGAACTTCAGCATGGCGCACTTCACCCGTATCGCTGACGATGCCGTATTTAATTTGTGTACCGCCAATATCAAAGACTAAGAGATGGCTCACTCGCTAATTTCCCACAAAATAGCCGATTTGCCCTGAGCGAGTAGATAGCGGTTTGCAGCGGAAAAATGCCCATTGCCAATAAAACCGCGATAGACAGATAACGGCGAAGGATGAGCTGAACACAAGATGCAATGCCGATTGGCATCAATCAAGGCTTGCTTCTTTTGCGCATAAGCGCCCCAAAGCATAAATACGATATGGCTGTGCTGTTCGGCTAGTGATTTAATTAAAGCATCGGTCAGCGCTTCCCAGCCCTGCCTGGCGTGCGAAGCGGCCTTATCGGCCTCAACGGTTAGCACACAATTGAGCAACAAAACACCCTGCGCCGCCCAAGGCTCCAGATTGCCATGCTGAGGTGGGCTGTGGCCCAAATCGCGCGCAACTTCTTTAAAGATATTGACTAAGGATGGCGGCGGTTTAACGCCGATGGGCACAGAAAAGCTCAAGCCATGCGCCTGGCCCGCGCCATGATAAGGGTCTTGTCCAAGCACAACCACCCTGACCTGCTCTGGCTTCATATATTCAAGCGCAGCAAACCATTGTGATGGTTTAGGATAAATCAGCTTACCTGCAGCAAGCTCAGCATCTAAAAATGCACTCAACTGCTGCCACTTTGCACTTTGCAATACATCACTCACTAAAGGCTGCCATGCGGCAGGCAACGTCATCACGCTTGTGCTCCGCGCTCGGCATGCACTATGTGACGATGATTCCTAAATACCGTGCGCTCAAACCAATCCCGTAAAGCTTCTTCTTTTAATAGCAAACGGGCCGTTACTGTATACGCTTGATCAGCCCCTACGCATGAAACAATTTCAGCAGGCAATTGCAAGGGAAAAGGCAATACCTGCGAAAGACTGATTGCTAGGGCACCATGCGCCCCCACAGGCAAGGCAGCCACATCACGCCAGGAGATCGTTTCTAAACCAACCACTACTTCTTTAGCTGCAGGCAGATTATGACTGGCATTTTTAGCCGTCCAGAGTAGCATCAAGTCCAGCTTTGCATGCAAGGCATCTTGCGCATGGCTGCGCTCATCACTTGTGGACTCAAACTCGGCCAAAACGGCAAGGTAGCGCGTTGCCTCAAAGGCACTTTGCTGCCACACGCTGTGCCATACCAAAGGTAAATGGGCTGAGAAATGCACACCATCAGGAATAGGAAGCTGATTCATAGGGCTTAACCTAGGTTGTTTTTATAAATTATACCGCGACAACGTTGTCTTTTCGCTGATGACAGCTAAGCTTTCAAAAAGACACGTAATAATCTTGAATTGGAACTTACACCATGCGCTATCTTTTCCTCATGATGAGCTTAAGCTTTACCCTCGCGGCAGCCAGCGAGCCAAGTCATGATGCGCCTGCCAAACCCCCTGCAAAGGCGAGCCCTGACACACCTAAAGCCAATCATGATGCCCCAGCTGCCAGTCATGAGGAGCCTGTAAGCAATGCCACGCCTATTCCGCAGGCTGCACCCGCAGGCAAGCACGGCATTCCTCCCCGCGTAAGCGCACCTCGTCCTACTGCTAAAAAACACAAAGTCCCCATCGCAGGGCACGGCACAGCAGCCGCAAACCACGCTGCACCGCATGCAGGCGGCCATTGGGGTTATGAAGGGGGCAGTACAGGCCCCAACAACTGGGGAAGCATGAGCCCTTCTTTCGCCTTGTGTACTGAAGGAAAAGAGCAATCCCCCATTAATATCACCACCAGTTATGCGCAAGAAATGGATAAGATTAAATTCAGCTACGGCATGACAAAAATAACGGTAGTTAATAATGGCCATACAATACAACTGAATATCGACCCTGGCAGCTTTATTGAAGCATTAGGCAGCAAATATCAGCTTTTGCAATTTCACTTTCACACGCCAAGTGAAGAAGCCATTGGTGGCCTTCGCTATCCAATGGTGGCGCATTTAGTCCATAAAAGTGAGGAAGGGAAACTCGCCGTAGTTGCCGCGCTTATCCAGCAAGGCGCGCAAGACAACCCGCTGATCGAAGCATTCTGGGACAAAATGCCTAGTGGCCATAATGAGACACGTACTTTTGACAAGCTAACTTACAGCCCCGCCGCCTTACTTCCGCTCGACCAGTCTTTTTATACTTTTATGGGCTCTCTGACCACTCCACCCTGCTCTGAAGGCGTGCGCTGGCTGGTGATGAAAAACCCGCTTAGCATTTCAGCAAGGCAAATTGCCCGATTTCAGAAAGAATTCCCAATGAATGCAAGGCCCATTCAGGCCATTAACGCACGCAATGTCATGGAAGGCATGTAATCACGCCCTATTAAGCACTGAGCTGTCTTTGCCGCTCGTAGCAAAGAATGGCGGCAGCTGCTGCAACATTTAAAGATTCAATCTGCCCCCCCATCGGGATGGTGAGACGTAAGCGGGCCAAATCTTGCATCTCTTGCGAGACACCCGCACCTTCAGAGCCTAAAACCAAGGCTAAATCACCCGCCAAATTCGCTTGGTACGGGGCAATCGCTTGCTCAAGCACGGTAACGGCTAAATCACCATCAAACTTAACCGCAAAAGCAGGCAAGTTTGTGTGTTCAAGCATTTCTAAAACAAAATGAGCACCCATCCCTGCACGCAACACCTTAGGTGACCAGATATCGGCGCATTCATCGGCCAGCAGCACCTGATCAACACCAAAAGCCGCTGCGGTGCGCAAAATCGTCCCTACGTTACCGGGATCTTGCACTCCGTCCAGCAACACGCAAAAACCGTTGGTCTTAGCCGCAGCTACAGCAGGGATACGGTAGAGCGCCATAATGCCGGTGGTGCTGGGCAAATCGCTTAGCTCGGCAAACAACGCTTCATCCATAACGCATTGTGCGGCCGTAAAGCGCTGCAATACGGCGATCACTTCCGGATTATCTAGCGCAGCAGGCGTCAGAATAATTTTTTCAACTTCACCGCCTACATCGGCCAGCGCAAGTAAAAGGTGCGTGCCATCCAGTAGGGTTTGCCCTGTTTTACGTCGTTCACGACGGCTGGAAGACAGTTTTAATAAAGATTTAAAAAAAGGATTCTGACGTGAAGAAATAACAAGCATAAATAACCTAAAACAATCAGCGAGGCTGAGCGGGGTGATGAGATAAAGCGCGGCTGGTTAGCAAGCCAATCTGCTTGAAATGTTGATAGTGTGCATCCGCAAGGCGATCCCCTCCTCGCCGGTCTGCATAAATAATGCCGACCGCTTTATCGCCTACAAAAATCGACATGGCACAAAAATCTTCCTGCCCAATTTGGGCCCGGAACCCAGTAGGCAATATGGGTTCTAAACTCGCGGCATTACCAGAGTTCAGCCAAATGCTTTGCTGCTTGAGCATCAGCTTTGTCAGCAGATGCGGCTCATCCAACTTGACATGGAGCTGCCGCGCAGGATCGCTCGCCTCAATACCGTGGGCAAAACGCGCTTTGATGGCGTTTTCTCCGGCAACCAGCAAGGCAAATAAAATACGCCTCATTCCCAGCCCTTCGGCCAAAGCACGCACAGCCAAGCCCATGATCTGATTAGCTGGCGCACCTTGCGCTCCTGCCAGATGCAAGGCCTGCATCCGCTCGGCAAGAACATCTGCTTCAGGCCGGATAACTTCAGGTTTTGCTGGCGCCGCAGGCGCTGATGCCGGTGTGGCCACAACAGGCTGTGGCCATTCGCCCGGCAACATGGGCAACCAGCGCGCAGCAGGCCAGCCTTGTTTTTGCGGCTCAGTGCGGGCGTATTGCAACATTAGGCGGTTCGTTCGCTGCCAAACATCATCAACGCTAGTGCCCAGTATTTCTGCCATGATTTGTAGCGCGCTACTTACATCTGGCTGCCACCAGCCTCGGTCAAGCAAATGAGCCAGCTGCAATGTAGCATGCTGCAAAGCCTGTCTAGGCAAGACTTCACCGCCCGTATTGGTGAGCAATGCACTTAAAGATGGCGGCAACGACCAAGCGGCCAGTAAGGAGTGGGGCTGATCCCGGCCAAGTGGCGCGGAAAGATCTGTATCGTGCGCTAATAGCTCAAGTATTTCTGGCACGTGGCTAAACAAAGCAGAAACAAAAACCTCGTCCAAATGTGCATCGTAACGCTCACCAGCAAACTCACGCGCCATTTTTGCAGCAAAACGACTATCCGCAATGTGCTTATGAATGCGGGCAATGGTTCGGGGGTGGCTTTGCAAAACCTCTTCCAGCACAGGCATTCGGGCAAAGTGCTCGATAAAGGGAGCGATGCCCATCAGCATCACAATGCCATTAATCGTGGTGATATCGGCCGCTAAGCTGCTTTTTTGCCGCTGATTAATATAACGCAGTGCTTGCGCGGTAAGCAGCGGGTCTTTTAAAACGATATCGGCTAAATCAGAAGGATGCAGACGATCTGCACGACGCAGAGCTGCCAGCAATTGCTCACGGCTGGATTGCAAAATAGGCAGGCCACGCCGCGCCCAATAGGCAAGCCAGGCGACATTACTTGTTGCTGCAGTTTGGGCTAGATTTTCCATACTAAAAGTCGGCTGCCTTTCCAATCTCCAATATTACATACGCGCTCAGGTGGCACATTGGGAATATCAAAGCTATTGCTAATTAACAGGCTGCCCGGACGCATTTCTTTTTGCGCCTTTGTCCAAAGCAAGCTCATGGGTTCAGGGGATAAATAAGCGTAAACCACATCATAAAGTGCTAAATCGGCGGCAAACGCATCGCCATGTCGCCAGCCCGCTTTGCTATTGGCTAAACGAATGCGGCCAAGCAACCAGGGAAGCCATGAAAACTCAATTCCATCGACTTGCACGTCAGGCCGGTGGCGAACAAACCAAGCCAGTACCGTGCCGGTTCCAGCGCCTAAATCCAGTAAACGCGCGCCTTTTGGAACCTGCTCCGCCAATTGCTCTAATGCGCGTGCATTGCTTAAATAAAGAGGAACCCGATTACGCAATACGCCGCCAAAAATCATCCAGCACAATAGAAGTGCCGCCAGATACCAAAGCGGATCAATCAAGAAATGAAAGCCCAGCAACAACAAAAACGGAAATGCCAAATGAATAAAGCACCACCATTTTCCATCATGCCAGCGTAAAGACCCAAATAAAGACAAAAGAGCAACCAAAATGGCCCAATGCAATGCGGGCCATTTAAAAACACTGACCATCAGCGCAGCCATCATCATTGCGCATAATTGAATGATGGCAAAACGCAATGCCTGCGTCATTGATCTGTCTTTTTCACTGGAGCAATTTCTTCCTGACCCTTTCCTGCCTGCTGCCGAATATTGTCTTCCGCGTCATGGTTTAACACCACAATACTAATCCGCCGATTAACGGGGTTGTAGATATTGCTCTTATCAAGCGGCACAACATCGCCAAAGCCATTCACGCGTAATATTTTTTTATCTGACAAACCACCCACTACCAATTCACGGCGGGAGGCATTTGCACGATCCGCAGACAACTCCCAGTTGCTATAGCCTTCATCTCCGCCTGCAAAACGGGAAGAATCGGTATGCCCCGATAATGAAACAGCATTAGGGACTTCATTTAAAAATTCTGCAATTTCCCGCAACATATCCCGGCTAAAAGACTCCAAATCCGAGCTGCCAGATTTAAACATCGGCCGATTCTGCTCGTCTACAATTTGAATTCTTAAGCCTTCCGCAACCATATCCAGTTTTAATTGGTTTTTAAATTGAGCAAGCTTCGAGTTTTCTTTAATTTTGTTATCCATCAAAGCTTCAAATTTTTGTTTTAACTCTGATAGACGTTTTTTGTCTTTAACCGCTTCTGAAGGAGGATCACCTTTTTTAACCTGCCCCGTTTGCTTGGTTAAATCATTCCCGCCGCCCTTAATTAAAGACGTAGCGTCGCCCGCACCATCCCCACCCGACATCGACACTTTAAGCGGGTTAGCAAAATAACTGGTAATCCCCTTCATGGTCCCCTTAGAGACCGAGCCTAATAGCCACATCAATAAAAAGAAGGCCATCATCGCCGTTACAAAGTCGGCATAAGCAATTTTCCAAGCGCCACCATGATGGCCATGCCCGCCTTTTTTGATGCGTTTTACAACTATGGGGCGTTGTGAATCATCGCTCATTTTGGACTACCTTTAAATCAATACGGTTTTACTTACCTTTGGCGCTCTTTACGTGTTCTTCCAACTCTTTAAAGCTTGGCCTATCGCTGCCGCTCAGTGCTTTACGGCCAAACTCCACTGCTACTTGTGGTGCGTAACCATTTAAGCTGGCTAATAAAGTGACTTTCACCGCTTGAAACGCAATATTGGTCGCCGCGCCTTGTTTTTCTAGCACCGTTGCCAAAGGACCAAAAAAACCGTAAGCCAACCAAATCCCCATAAATGTCCCCACCAGCGCGGCACCAATCAACTCGCCCAAGGCAGGAGGCGGCAAGTGTAAAGAGCCCATCACGTGAACCACGCCCATGACCGCAGCCACAATACCAAAAGCGGGTAAACCATCGGCTAGTTTAGTAATCGCATCAACGGCTACATGCGCATCTGCATGGTGGGCTTCTAGCTCTACATCCATTAGGTTTTCAATTTCCATGGAATTAAGATTCCCCCCCACCATTAATCGCAGGTAATCGCAGAGAAACTCAGTGAGATGATGATCTTTTTCAATTGAGGGGTATTTAGAAATAATCGGGCTGGAATGTGGGTCTTCAATATCGGTTTCAATCGACATCAAACCTTCTTTTCTCACTTTTGAGAGAATCTCAAACATCATGGCAAATAAATCCATGAAGAAAGGCTTGGTATACGGCGTGTTTTTAAACAGCAAAGGCAGGGCTGCGACGGTTTGCTTCATCCCCTTTCCACCCTGAGCAGCAATCATCGCACCGATAGCACCACCGAAAATAATAACAATTTCTGATGGCTGCCAAAATACGGCCAAATGCCCGCCGTGAGCGGCGTAAGCGCCCAAAATACAAACACACATAAAAATATAGCCAATAATGACGAACATGCGTCAGCTTCCCTGTGATAACTATATAAAATAACTTACTCTGACTGCATATTAGAATATTGAATAGAACGCCACAACTAATCAAAGCGAATTAAACAGAAAAGTCTGATTTACCAAAGAGACGCTTGTGCATAAGCCTTGATCACCGGACCAAAGCTTTTTCTATGCACAGGGCAAGGTCCAAGGCGCTTTAACGCCTCTAAGTGCTGAGCAGTGGGATAGCCTTTATGTTGGGCAAAGCCATAGCCGGGATATAAAACCTCAAAGGTTTCTACATCTCTATCCCGGCTGACTTTGGCCAAAATCGATGCAGCAGAGATGCACGCTTCTAAGGCGTCCCCCCCAACAATCGCGCGCCCTGGCACAGTTAAACCCTTAGGCACACGATTGCCATCAATCAAGGCTTCTTCGGGCACAAGGGATAGGCCAGCAACGGCGCGCTGCATCGCCAGCATGGTGGCGTGTAGAATATTAAGCTCGTCAATTTCTTCGATCGAGGCCGTCGCAACAGACCAAGACACGGCGCAAGACTGAATTAAATCAAACAACACATCACGGCGGCGTGCCGTGAGTTTTTTTGAATCATTTAACCCAGGCAAATCATAATGGGCGGGCAGAATCACTGCAGCCGCATACACCGCGCCCGCCAAAGGACCTCTGCCTGCCTCATCAACACCACAAATCAAACTCACGCCCTCATTCCCAATACCGAGCACACCGCATCTGCCGCTCGTTCAGCAGCACCGCAGCGCAGGCTCAGATGCAAATCAGCAAAGCGTTGGCTTAAACGCGTAGCAAGTCGCTTGTCATCATATAAATTACTGATGGCCTGCACCAAGTTATCTGCTGTTGCATCGTCTTGCAGCAGCTCGGGCACAATAAATTGCCCTGCCAATACATTAGGCAGACTGACATAAGGCAAGCGCAGCTTTCTCTTGACCATGCGATAAGTCAGCGACGACAGGCGATAAGTCACCACCATAGGCTGACGCGACATCATCGCTTCAAGCGTTGCCGTGCCAGACGCCAGTAAAATCACATCTGCCGCTTGCATGGCTTCATGCGCATGGCCAAACATCAAGCGAAACGGCAGCGCTTGTGCGCCCTGCTTCCAGATTTCCTGCTCAAATAACAAGCGCGTTTCGCGCGTCACAAAAGGCACTAAAAACAAGGCATTTGGATAGCGCTCAAGCAGCTTTCTTGCTGTTTCCACAAATAAAGCAGCCAGCATTTCTACTTCGCTTTGGCGGCTACCCGGCAACAAAGTAAACACTGCTTTTTGTGCTGGAATTTCCAGCACTTCGCGTACAGCAGGCTGATCTGGCACCGCAGGAAAAATCTCCGCCAAAGGGTGCCCCACATATGTAGCGGGAATAGACGCTTCCTGATAGATTTTTTCTTCGAAAGGAAAAAGCAGCAACATATGCGAAACGCATTGGCCGATTTTTTTAAGCCGTTCCGAACGCCAGGCCCAAACAGAAGGCCCAACATAATGAATCGTTGGAATACCTGCCTGCTTTAATGCTTTTTCTAAGCCAAAATTAAAATCAGGCGCGTCAATCCCAATAAATAAATCAGGCTTATCGGCGAGCAATTGTCGTTTTAATTGCCTGCGGATACGTAATAATTCGGGCAAATGACGAATCACTTCCAAATAACCGCGCACCGCGAGTTTTTCCATAGGCACAAACGAGGTGCAACCGGCGGCTTGCATTTTTGGCCCGGCAATTCCAAAGAATTCGGCATGAGGCAAGCGCTGTTTCAGGGCCAGAATAAGCTGGCTCCCTAATAAATCGCCCGAAGATTCACCAGCCACTACGGCAATACGTAGACGGCCATGGGTATTCAATATGCGTTGCATATTAACGAATGATTCCGCGCGTTGATTGTGCAAAAAAGTCGAGGAAAGCCTGCAGCTCTGGCTGAGTAGTGCATTGCTCTTCAATCACGGCGCACGCCTCAGCGAAAGGCAGGCCTTGGCGGTAGAGTGCTTTATAAGCGCGTTTGATATGGGTAATTTCATCGCTACTAAAACCACGGCGTTTTAATCCTTCACTATTAATGCCATTGGGCACGGCACGATTACCCGCCGCCATCACAAACGGCGGCACATCTTGCGCCACAGCAGCAGTAAAAGCGGTCATTGCATGAGGTGCAATTTTGCAAAACTGGTGCACAGTAGTAAACCCACCCAGAATCACCCAATCGCCAATATGAACATGCCCAGCGAGCGTAGTGTTATTGGCAAAAATGGTATGGCTGCCAATTTTGCAATCATGTGCAATATGCACATAGGCCATAATCCAGTTATCGTCACCCATCATAGTGACGCCATCATCCTGCGCCGTACCCGTAGAAATCGTGACATTCTGAAAAATGGTATTTCCGTCGCCAATCACAAGCCGTGTTGGCTCGCCGGCATATTTTTTATCTTGCGGTGCACAGCCAATACTTGAAAAGGAATAAATGCGATTATTGCTGCCAATTTGAGTATGCCCGTCAACCACCACATGGGCTTCTAATCGGGTACCAGAGCCAATGGATACATGCTCCCCAATCACACAAAAAGGGCCAACTTCTACATCCGCAGCAAGCTCGGCTCCGTCATGAATAATGGCAGAAGGGTGAATTTTAGACATATAGATTACTCAGGCAATTAGCGCTTAATTTCGCGTTGCGCGCACATCAAATCCGCTTCGGCGGCCAATTCAGTTCCTACAAAAGCCTGCGCTTTGTATTTCCAAATACCACGCTTATTGGCTGTAATTTGCACGCATAAAGTCAGCTGATCACCCGGCACAACCTGGCGCTTAAAGCGCGCATTATCAATACCCGCAAAGAAATAAAGTGAATCTTCTGAAGGGGCGACTTCCAGACTCTTATAAGACAGGACGCCCGCAGCCTGAGCCAGCGCTTCCAGAATCAGCACACCTGGCATCACCGGATAAGTCGGGAAATGCCCTTGAAAAAATGGCTCATTAATCGAGACATTTTTAATGGCTTTAATTGAAACACCGGGCTCCATCTCTACAACGCGATCAATTAATAAAAACGGATAGCGATGCGGTAAGCATTTGGCGATTTCTAAAACATCCATAATCTGATTCATTACTCTTATTCTCCAACCGGTGCTGTAGGCACCATAATTTCTTTTTTGTAAATTGCTTAATTCATAAGGCCAATGACTCAGCAAAAAACCCCAGCTTCGGCATGCCGTAGAAGGGGAATTATTTCGCATCTTTCATCAATCAAATAAGGTGCTATTTGATTTATTCCTCAAGCTTTTCTGCGGGATTTCTCAGCACTAGGATTTCTTTTTCAAGCTGTTTAACCCGCTTGGCTAATTCATCCAGGTGCCGTAAATGAGCGGCATTGTGCCGCCAATCATCATGCGTTTGCATCGGGTAAGAGCCTGAGTACACGCCTGCTTCACGAATTGTCTTGCCAACCAGCGTACCGCCTAAAACCGTCACGCCATCACAGATTTCCAGATGACCGGAAATCATTACAGCGCCACCAATCTGACAACGCGCACCAATTTTGGTCGAGCCCGCAATGCCGACACAGGCCGCCATCGCAGTGTGCTCACCAATTTGTACGTTATGCGCCACCTGGATCAGGTTATCAATTCGGGCACCATTGCCAATAATGGTATCGTTAAGTGCGCCCCGATCTACCGTCGTACACGAGCCTATCTCAACATCATGACCGATCAATACGCGGCCAAGCTGAGGGATTTTTTCCCAATGGTCTATCGCCCAAGCATTACCAAAGCCATCGCCGGCAATCACTGCATTGCTATGCAAAATAACGCGATCACCAATAAACGCCCCGCGATGCACGCTGGTGTTAGGGTGAATCAAGCAATCCGCCCCAATCTCAACCTGCTCACCGATATAAGCGTTGGCCATCACAATCGTACGCTCGCCAATCCGTGCACCGGCCTCAACCACTGCGCCGGGGCCAATTTGCGCGCTTTCTGCCACAAATGCCAAAGAATCAACTACCGCACGGGGGTGGATGCCCGCCCGTGCAGCCGGCCTTGGATGTAGTAACTGCGCTACCTGTGCAAAATAAAGCTGCGGATCCCGCGTTACAATATGCGGGCGATCTAAACTCGCACTTTCAGCTGGGCGTACAATAAAGGCCGCCGCCTTGCTGCTTTGCAATTGCGCACGCAAACGAGGGTTGGCCAAAAAGCCAATTTCACCTTCCGCTGCATTCTCTAAAGCAGAAACACCTGTAATCAGTACGTCATCACCATGGCGCTCCCCGCCTAGCAACTCCACAAATCCGGATAAAGTAAAAGATAAAGCCATGCGTTTATTTATCCATTAAAAGCTTTAATACTTTGTCTGTAATATCAATCCGCGGGCTGCGCCATGCCACTTCTTGCAAAATTAAATCGTACTTTTCGCTGGTCGCAATTTGTGCAATTGCGCTATTTACACGCTCTTGCAGGCCCGATAATTCCTCGTTACGGCGTGTATTCATATCTTCATTGAATTCACGCTGCATACGTTGAAAGTCTTGATTCATTTTAATGAGCTCACGCTCTTTAATGCGCCGATCTGCCTCAGCAAGCGTGCCCCTATCCAATAGCTGCTGCAACGCCTTACCTTGCGCTGATATTTTTTGCAAATCAGACTTACGTGCATCGAACTCACGCTCTATCTTTTTGGCCGCCCTGACGGCGGGAGACGCCTCACGCAAAATGCGCTCGGTATCTACAAAACCAATTCGCATATCCGCTGCAAATGTACTGGAAGACAGTACAACACCCATTGCCAGCAATATTGCACGTGGCCATTTCAACATAGATAGTGGCTCCTTAAAATCAGAATACTTGACCCAATTGGAATTGAAGACCGCGTTCAACTCTATCGTTTGGCTGAGCATTAAATGGTGCGGCCCAGCTTAATTTAATCGGCCCTACAGGTGAAACCCAAGTAAAGGCCACCCCGGCGGAATAGCGCATTTCACTCACATTAGGTCTTGATCCTGCACCCCATACTGCACCTGAATCTGCAAAAACACTTAAACGTGTTGAACGATCATTTTTCAAACCTGGAATCGGGAAGAAGAATTCAAAGTTATTAACAACCCGTTTATCCCCCCCCATCCCGTCGCCACGGCTATCAACGGGCCCAACCGATCCGGATCTGAAGCCACGAATAGAACCTACACCACCGGCGTAAAAGTTTTTATAGAACGGATAAATGCTATCGCCATAGGTGTGGCCATAGCCGCCTTCCACATTCCACATTAAGCTCATTTCTTTGCCAAATGGAATAAAGTATTGGCTTCGTGTTGAGAGCTTGTAATAGTCGATATCCGAGAATGGTGCAGTTACTTCGCCATTTAAGCTTAATAACCAGCCTGATGTCGGGTACGAGCCACTATTCCGCGTATCACGACCCCAGTTAATACTTACAGGATAGGTTTTGTTTCTAGAGCCTTGGCTATTCACAAAATCCAGCACATGTTTAGGCGCAGAAGCATCAGCCTGAATGGCAAGACTCTCAAATCCCAGGCCAAAACCAATACGGTTCGATTCTGTTAATGGCAAGCTAAAGTTAGAGCTAAAGCCATAAGATGATGTAGTGTACTGGCCCAAATCCACGCGGGAAGGATCGGTATCCCGGCGATAAATATTCCAGCCCACCGACACGCCATCCGGCGTGGCATAAGGATTGGTCACGCCAAGGGAGTAAACTTTATTAGATGAGCTAGAGTTCACTTCTACCGCAAACTGTTTACCACTACCTAAGAAGTTATTTTGCGAAAGAGATAATACTAAAACAATCCCTTCACTTTGCCCGTACCCTGCGCCAATATTGAAACTGCCTGATTTCTTTTCAGTAACGGTGACATTCATATCCACCTGATCGGCCGTGTCTGGCACAAGAGGGGTATCAACGACAATTTCACTAAAGTAATCGAGTTGCTCTAAACGCTGTTTAGAACGCTTGATTTTGGCACCATCGTAAGCGGCAGATTCTAGCTGGCGCAATTCGCGGCGAATCACCACATCGCGCGTTTGTGAATTACCATTTACATTAATCCGCCTTACATAGGTTTTTTTACCCGGATCAACATAAAAGGTAAAAGCAACTGTATTGTTTTTCTGATCGATCTCAGGTACTGCATTCACATTAGCAAACGCATAACCCACTTCACCCAATGCTTCTGTAATGGCAGCGGTTGATTTATTTAAGCTTTCACGCGAAAACACTTCACCCGTATTGAGAGTAATGAGCTTCTTTAAAATAGCGGGATCAATAACCGTATCGCCGAGCAATTTAACGTCACTTACTTTAAATTGCTTGCCTTCAGTTACATTGAGCGTTAAGAAAATGCCTTCACGATCTTCCGAAATAGCAACTTGTGTGGATTCCACATTAAATTCAATATAGCCGCGATCCATATACCAAGACCGCAATTTTTCTAAATCGGCAGATAACTTTTGTTTTGAATACTGGTCAGCCTTGGTATACCAAGTCATCCAGCCTCCGGTAGTCTGGCTTAGCATATCGAGCAAATCATCTTCTGAATAAGCTTTGTTGCCAACGATATTAATCTGCTGAATACGCGCAACTTCGCCTTCGGAAATATCCAGCTGCACACCCACACGGTTGCGCTCTAATTTGGTGACTTCCGACTTAACGACCACAGAGTATCGGCCACGTGAATAATATTGCTGTTTGATTTCTTGTACTGCAGCGTCTAAAACGCTCTGATCAAAAATACGCCCCTCTGCAAAACTCTGGCCTTTCAGCGCGCTTTTAATTTGATCTTTCTCCAGCATTTTGGAGCCATTGACATTGATCTGCGCAATCGTCGGGCGCTCGTCAACGGTTACAATCAAGACACTGCCATTTGATTCAACCCGCACATCGTTAAAAAAGCCAGTTGCAAACAAGGCCTTAATCGCTTCTTGTGCACGATCATCATCAAAACGATCGCCGACTTTGACCGGCAAATAATTAAAAATCGTTCCGGCATCGGTACGTTGCAGCCCCTCAACGCGAATATCGCGAATCACGAATGGCTCAACCGCCCAACCAGGTAAGGCAATACCGGCGAGGGCCGCTGCTAACAACAAGTTTATCGATTTTAATTTCATTATTCTGAAGAGTCACTAATGAGTTAGCAGGCCATAGCGAAACAACCGCAAAGCCCACACTGCGTTAAAAAACGGCCCAAAACCCTTAATTACAGCGGTAAACCCTGGCCTTGAATTTCTTGGCAAACAGCTAGCCAAGAAACAGTCGATGGATATCGTTATAAAACGCGAGGGACATCAGTCCCAACAATAAAATAATGCCAACGCGCTGGCCAAATGCTTCGGCCTCAGGCGGCAGACGCCGCCCCGTCAAAAATTCTACCGTATGATACATCAAATGCCCGCCATCCAGCACCGGCAAGGGTAGCAGGTTTAAAACCCCCAAACTAATACTAATTACACAAAGATATTCAAGAAATGCATTCAACCCCAATCGGGCACTTTCCCCCGCAAAAGTTGCAATCGTAATTGGCCCGCTTACTTGCTTAATTGACACATGACCTGTCAGCATTTTCCAAAACATCACCAAAGTAAGACGACTACCCTGCCATGTTTTTTGAAGGCCATATTGCAAGCCTTCAAAAAAGCCAAAATCACGCACAAATCGTTGATTTTTCCAAGCAGCCACGTCTACTTCCGGAGCGAGGCCAAGCTTGCCTATTTTCTTGCCGTTTTCTTCTACCGCATCAGGAATAACTGTGCGTTCAATGACTTGCCCATTTCGCTTCCAGCTTAAAAGCAGGGGTTGCGACGCTGAAGAGGAGACTTTCTGCTGTACATCCTGCCAGCCATACAGGGATACGCCATTAATCATCAGCAACTGATCGCCCACCATTACCCCCGCCTTGGACGCCGCACTTTTAGGTGCAACTTGCGCAATGCGCAGGCTCAAAGGGACAGGGGAACCCCCAAGACGAGACAGAAGTTGTTGGTCGATTTCATCACGGCTTAAATGACTTAAATCCAAATGGGCTACACGTTCTGAACCAGTAATTGATCTAAGCTGCAAGGCTACTGTTACCGCGCCACCACTCTGCTCTAACAACCCTAATTGCAGCTCATCCCAACTGGAAATCGCTGCGCCTGATACAGACAATACTTCATCACCGGGTCTTATCCCTGATTTTTCTGCCGCAGAGCCGGGGCTTACGAAAGAAACAAGGGGGCGCAAAGCCTCAACGCCAGACAAAGATAAACCCCAGTAAAGCAAAATAGCCAGTAGAAAATTGGCCAGCGGCCCTGCCACAACAATCGCCATTTTTGCTAAGGGGGGTTGGCGATTAAATGCCCTTGGCAAATCAGCCTCGGCAATCGGATCACCCTCTCGCTCATCCAGCATACTGACATAGCCGCCCAGAGGAATCGAGCAGACCTGCCACAGCGTTTCACCACGCTGCCACTGCCAGAGTGGCTTGCCAAAGCCAATCGAGAAGACCAATACTTTTACACCACAGCTTTTTGCAACACGGTAATGCCCATACTCATGGATAGACACCAAAATACCAATTGCAATCACAAACGCCAGCATAGACGTCAGCATAGAGGGTGCGCCTGCAGCCATGCCCGTGCAGCAACCCGAGCGGATTGATCCGCCGCTAGCAGCGCACCTAATGATTCGGCCGTTGCTCGGTGAGTGCACTCATTGAGCACAGCATCAATCAAACGTGGAATATTCGTAAAACACAGGGATTTATTCAAAAACCCTTCAACGGCAATTTCATTTGCTGCATTTAAAATGGCAGGGGCAGCCCCACCTGCGGCAAGTGCATCGAACGCCAGTTGCAGACAAGGGAAACGTTGCAAATCGGGCGCTTCAAAATCTAAACGCCCTACACTAAAGAAATCGAGTGATTTCACGCCTGCATCCACGCGCTCCGGGTAAGCCATGCCGTATGCAATTGGCGTACGCATATCGGGATTACCCAACTGAGCAAGGACGGAGCCATCCATATATTCGACCATCGAATGCACCACGCTTTGTGGGTGCACAATCACCGAAATATCGCTTTTTTCGGGGGCATTAAATAACCAACGCGCCTCAATGACCTCCAAACCCTTATTCATCAAAGAAGCAGAATCGACCGAGATCTTGCGCCCCATCGACCAGTTAGGATGCTTACAAGCCTGGTCCGGTGTGACATGCTGCAATTCGGCCTGAGGCATAGTGCGAAACGGCCCACCTGAGGCGGTGAGTAAAATACGTTTAACGCCTGCCGCCTGTAAATTTGCTGCGTAAGGGTTTTCTCGATAAAACGGGGGTAAAACCTGAAAAATCGCATTGTGTTCACTATCAATGGGCAATAACGCCGCACCCGATTCACGCACGGCATCCATAAATAAGGCACCCGCAAGCACCAGCGTCTCTTTATTCGCAAGCAAAATGCGTTTGCCTGCACGTGCCGCGTCCAAAGTAGGCTGCATACCTGCCGCTCCTACAATAGCCGCCATCACCGCATCCACTTCAGTAGCACAAGAAACATCGCTCAGCGCCGACGCCCCCCACAAAACTTCCGTAGCAGAGCCTTTTTCTTTTAAAAGCACTGCTAAAGTTTGAGCAGAAATCGCATCCAAAACAACGGCAAAGCGCGGCTTAAATTGCACGCATTGCTGAGCCAGCTTTTCTAACTGACTGGCTCCGCTTAATGCAAAGACTTGATAACGCTCAGGATATCGGGCAATTACATCAAGCGTATTAACGCCAATGCTGCCAGTGGAGCCAAGAATAGTGATTTTTTGTATAGAGGACATGATGATATGGCCTTGCGCTTTAATATGCCTGAAAAGACAACAACAAAACACAGCCTATTTGAAACAAACAATAAAATCGAGGACACAAATACCTGTTTAAATCATGCCTGATATTGGTAATTTATTTTCATCAGGCATGATTTTCAAGCGATTGTCTTATCTGCACTGCGATTTTAAAGCTTGCCACTCAAGCAATAAGAATTGTTCGTTTATCTTGCAACAGACAATTGATGTACGCAGTTTGAATTTAGAATAACAAGAAACCAAGATAGATCGCAGCAGCGATAGGCAATATCGCCAGCAAACTATCAATTCTATCCAGTACGCCACCATGCCCCGGCAATAAATGGCTACTGTCTTTGATTCCTGCTTGTCGTTTAAATAAGGATTCCAGCAAATCACCCATCACGCTAACGGCAGTCAGCACTGCAGCAATGGCCAGCCACGCAGACAAGGCTAATAACTCGCCATGAAAAAACAGGTGCTTAGGAAGAAAAAAGGTATAAACCAACACGCCAAACAAGCCGCCTATTGCACCTTCCCAGCTTTTACCAGGGCTGATTTGCGGGGCTAGCTTGCGCTTACCAAATGCTTTTCCGAAAAAATAAGCCGCCGAATCAGCAACCCAAGCAATCGCCAAAACAGCCAGCAAGGCCCAAGGGCCTGCGGTGCGTAAAACAATCAGCGCCAGCCCTGCAGGCATCAGCAAAGCCCAGCCAAGCAAAATATTTAAATTGCCTGCATTCGCCAGCTTCCATTTTTTTGATAGCCAGCAAGGCGTAACCAATAGCCAAAAAAGACTGGCCCCCAGCATCAAGCCAAGTAATAAAGAGGGCTTATAAATAAGCTGACTGAGTGCGGCAAATAAAAGTGCGCTCAGCAATGGATAAGCTTTAGCCACCCAGCCTTGCATGCCGGATAAACGTTGCCACTCCCAAGATGCAACCACAACCACTAAGCCGCAAAAGGCAATCCATGCAAATGAGCCGATGACGCCCATTTGCGGCAACAAGAAAATAGCCGCCAGCACAATCGGTAGCAGCAACAGAGCAGTAAGAATACGGGTTTTTAACATGAGGATTGAAGTTGCTCGCTAATGCGGCCAAAGCGACGCTCGCGGCCGTGATACCAATCAATTGCCGCTTCTAATGCCTTGCGATCGAAATCCGGCCAAAGCATGTCGCTAAAATAGAGCTCGGTATAGGCAAGCTGCCATAAAAGAAAATTGCTGATTCGTTGCTCGCCACCTGTGCGGATAAATAAATCCGGCTCAGGCGCATAAGCCATCGCCAGATAAGGTGATAAATCATCCTCGGTAAAACAAGTGCTTAATTCCGGGTGTTCAGCCAGCATTTTATGTGTGGCATTGATGACATCCCAGCGGCCGCCGTAATCCGCAGCAATTGAAAGCGTTAAACCGGTATTGGCCGCAGTTTTTTCTTCTGCCGCATCGATTAAAGCTACTAATTCAGGGCCGAAATGTTCACGATTACCCACAATTTTTAGGCGAATATTTTTTTCGTGCATACGGCTGATTTCACCGCTTAACACTTTCAGAAAAAGCCCCATCAAAAAGGAGACTTCATCCTGCGGACGACGCCAGTTTTCATTACTAAATGCAAATACAGTGAGATAGCCTACGCCCAAGGCATCGCAAGCTCGAACCGTATCACGCAAGGCCTCTACACCACGCTTGTGTCCAAAAACACGAGGCATCATGCGCTTTTTTGCCCAACGGCCATTGCCATCCATAATCACTGCAATATGACGAGGAACAGCTGCAATATCTTGCGGTACTTCTTTAGTAGAACTACTGAATATGGCCACACCAAACCCCTTACGTTTGCTGGCCGGCACAATAGATTGCACCGGCCAGCAAATGATTACATTGTCATTAATTCTTTTTCTTTTTCTGCCAACAACTTATCAATTTCAATTACATATTTATCTGTTAATTTCTGAACATCATCACTTCCACGACGCTCATCATCTTCAGAAATGTCTTTATCTTTCACCAGACGCTTTAGTTGCTCATTGGCATCGCGGCGAATATTACGCACCGCAACCTTAGCATCATCTGCCTCGTTACGAACAACCTTTGTTAAATCCTTACGGCGCTCTTCGGTCAGGGCAGGCATCGGAACACGAATTACATCGCCATTGGTTGACGGATTCAAGCCTAAATCACCATCACGAATTGCTTTTTCAATCTTGGAAATCATGGTTTTTTCCCAAGCCTGAACACCAATAGTACGTGAATCAATCAAAGTAACATTGGCTACCTGATTAATTGCAGTAGGAGCGCCATAGTAATCAACATTGATATGATCCAATAAACCAACGTGCGCGCGACCCGTGCGAACTTTTGCCAGATTAACACGCAAAGCCTCGACTGATTTTTGCATTTTAGTATCGGTATTGCTTTTAATATCTGCAATCATAATGTATTCCCTTATTTACTCTATTCTAATAAGTAATCATTTGTAGCCATGGCCAACTTATCACGCAAAGCGCCGCTTAAAGCCTGGCCGCCCATTTAAAATGGCTTAGCAGTGTACCAGCGTCCCTTCATCTTCCCCAAGAACTACGCGCTTTAATGCGCCTGCTTTGAAGATACTGAACACGCTTAAATTCATATTTTGATCGCGGCAAAGCGCGAAAGCTGTGGCATCCATCACTTTCAGATTACGGCCAATGGCCTCATCGAAAGTCAGGGTTTGATAACGTACGGCATCTGGATTTTTCTTCGGATCATCGGTGTAAACGCCATCGACCTTAGTGGCCTTCAGTACAATATCGGCACCTACTTCCATGCCGCGCAAGGCTGCGGCAGTATCGGTAGTAAAGAAAGGATTACCCGTTCCTGCGCCAAAAATAACGACTTTATTTTCTTCAAGATAACGAATGGCTTTGCCACGAACATACGGCTCAGCCACTTGCTGAATGGTCAGTGCAGATTGAACACGGCTGACAATACCAGCGCGCTTCATTGCATCTTGCAAGGCCAGTGCATTCATCACTGTAGCCAGCATCCCCATATAATCCGCAGTGGCCCGATCCATCCCAGCAGCAGCAGGTGCTACGCCACGAAAGATATTACCCCCACCGATCACTACGCCAACCTGAACACCAAGATCTAATACCGCTTTGATTTCACCAACAATACGATCAATCGTAACGCGATTAATGCCATAGCTATCCTCACCCATGAGGGCTTCGCCGGAGAGTTTCAGCAAAATGCGTTTATATTTGGGTGCTTGGCTCATTTGAAGCTTCCTTATCCATGGAGGGCGAATTGTGGAAACGCCGCACGTTACCGCGCGGCGCATAGAACAACAATCTAATTAAATAGACTTAAATCTTTGCAGCAGCAGCCACTTCAGCAGCGTAATCAACCACTGCTTTTTCAATGCCTTCACCCACTACAAACAGATTAAATGCATTCACTGTTGCAGCATTAGTTTTCAGCAATTGTTCGATCGTTACTTTGTCATCCATTACAAATGGCTGGCTCAGCAGAACAACATCTTTCAGGTACTTTTGAACAGTGCCTTCAACGATTTTTTCCAGCATTGCTTCTGGCTTGCCCGCTTCTTTAGCGCGCTCAGTTGCAACACGGCGTTCAGTTTCGATCAATTCAGCAGGTACACCACTTGCATCAAGTGATTTTGGCTTTGTTGCTGCAATGTGCATCGCAATTTGCTTACCTAATTGCTCATCACCGCCAACGATGTCGAGCAAAACACCAAGCTTGTTGCCGTGCAGATAAGCTGCAACCTGACCCGCTGTTTCATAGCGTGCAAAGCGGCGCAATGTTACATTTTCGCCCAGTTTAGCAACAGCATCTTTACGGATTTCTTCAACTGTTTTGCCATTCACTACGACTTGCGACAATGCATCAACATCAGCCGGGTTTGCATCAGCAACAGCTTGAGCAGCCAGCTTAGCGAAAGCGATAAAACCTTCGTCTTTAGCTAGGAAGTCTGTTTCACAGTTTACTTCAAGCACCGCGCCGATTTTTTTATCGTCAGAGATAAATGCAGCAATAATACCTTCAGCAGCAGTACGGCCAGCCAGCTTGGATGCTTTATTGCCAGACTTGATTCGCATTACTTCTTCAGCTTTTTTGATATCGCCATCGGCTTCAACTAAAGCTTTTTTGCATTCCATCATGCCAAGGCCAGTCAGCTCGCGCAGCTGGGCAACCATCTTCGCGGTAATTTCCGCCATGATTATTTCTCCTGAAACCGGGTAAAGAGTAGAGCATTTATAAATGGGGCATTCGGCGCATAAAAACGCTTGCCCGCAAATAAATACAAAGCTACTTATCTGTCATTTACAAAAAAGGGGCGAAACGCCCCTTTTTCGCATATTAACTTTACGATATTACTGTGCAGTGGCTGCAGCAGCTGCTTCGACAAGTTCTTGTGCTGATTGGTTTTTACCTTCAAGCACGGCATCAGCCATACCTTGAGCGTACAAACGAATTGCGCGGCTTGAATCATCGTTACCAGGGATAACGAAATCAATACCTTCCGGGTTGTTGTTGGTATCAACTACACCAATAACCGGGATACCCAGTTTCTTGGCTTCAACCAAAGTACCCTTCTGGTAACCCGTGTCGATCACGAAAATCGCGTCTGGCAGACCCTTCATATCCTTGATACCGCCTAGGCTACGATTGAGTTTTTCAACTTCACGATTCATGTCTAGCAATTCTTTCTTACCGTAGCCGCTGTTTTCATTAGCAACGATAACTTGCAACTCTTCCAGACGTTTGATCGACTGCTTAACTGTTTTATAGTTAGTCAGCATACCGCCTAACCAGCGGTGATCAACGAAAGGCATGCCGCAACGCGCTGCTTCTTCAGCAACGATTTCACGAGCTTGACGCTTAGTACCTACGAACAGAACAGTTCCTTTGTTTGCAGCAATACGACGAGCGTACTTAACCGCTTCTTCAAACAATGGCAGTGTTTTTTCGAGGTTGATAATATGAATCTTGTTACGTGCGCCAAAAATGTATTGACCCATTTTTGGGTGCCAGTAACGAGTTTGGTGACCGAAGTGGACACCGGCTTCAAGCATATCGCGCATGCTAACGGACATAGTAAAACTCCAAGCTAAGGGTTACATCTAGCGCTCACACGACACCCCAAATCCATAATTCAGAGCACCCTTAACGGGGTGAGCGCCAAAATTATCTGCAGGCACCATGCCCACAGAACACAGGATTATAGTCACTTCATGCCCTGTTACTCAAGAAAAAGTACGGTTTGCTGTAAAATTAGCCATCCGCAGGTGAGATTAAAGCCGCCACCCTCCCTACAAAAATACCAATAGCATTTAAATTAACGCAGGCTATTTTATCTAGGCTGAAATGCCACTTTTTTAACCACCAACAAAAAACCCAAGCATCGCCCTTAATATGATTTCTGAGCTTTTTGGACGAAAAACAAGGGGGGATCCCATTACTAATCAGGGTCATAGGCATTTTTGATTAGAAAGCATGCCGCTAAAGTCGTAAACTTTGCCTGAATCAATTAATCACACCTCACTCATCCCAAACACAGGACGCTGATTTATGGCTACGCAACACGCTCGTTTACTTATTCTTGGCTCTGGCCCCGCTGGTTATACCGCAGCCGTTTATGCGGCTCGTGCCAACCTAAACCCAGTCATGGTGACGGGCCTGGCACAGGGCGGGCAGCTGATGACCACAACGGATGTGGATAACTGGCCAGCAGATGCAGATGGTGTGCAAGGCCCTGAGCTGATGGCGCGCTTTCAAAAACACGCCGAGCGTTTTGGTACTGAAATGATCTTTGATCACATTCACACCACCTATTTAAATGAAAAACCAATCCGCCTCGTGGGTGATTCTGGTGAATACACTTGCGATGCCCTGATTATTGCAACGGGCGCATCAGCTCAATATATTGGTTTACCTAGCGAAGAAACCTTTGCTGGTCGCGGTGTTTCTGCCTGCGCAACCTGCGATGGTTTTTTCTATCGCAACCAGCAAGTCGCAGTGGTGGGTGGCGGTAACACTGCGGTTGAAGAAGCGCTTTATCTCTCTAATATTGCATCCCACGTCACTTTGGTTCACCGCCGTGATACTTTCCGCTCAGAAAAAATCCTGATCAACCATCTGATGGAAAAAGTGGAAGCAGGCAAGATCACTCTCGCAACCAACAGCACACTCGATGAAGTGCTAGGCGATGCCACAGGTGTAACTGGCGCCCGTCTTAAATCTACCGTAGACGGCAGCACGCGTGATCTTGAATTAACTGGGGTATTTATTGCGATTGGCCACAAGCCAAATACAGATATATTCAAAGGCCAGCTTGAAATGGATGCAACAGGCTATATCATCACCAAGGGTGGTCGTGATGGCGGCGCAACAGGCACCAGCATTGCTGGTGTATTTGCCGCTGGTGACGTGCAAGACCATATTTACCGCCAGGCTGTAACGTCAGCCGCGTCGGGCTGCCAAGCGGCACTGGATGCAGATAAATATTTGGATTCATTACGTTAATTAATATTTTAAGATGACCCAAGGGGCGCTTAGCGCCCCTTTTGCATTGGATTTACATGGACAACCCCAAGCTTCGCCAGCTTAGAAAAGCGTTACGCGCTAAACCACAGGCTGCCATCAAAGCTCACCAGAAGCCCATTGAAGCGCTGGACGATCACGCGCTTTTTATGCGCTCGGTGCAAGGCGTTACCCCACTTAAAAACATGCAATACCAGCACCCGAAGCCTGAAATCAGCCCTTGGCCACGCAAGCAACATGCCGAGCACCTCAGCCCGCTCGATGATATGACCGATTTTTGGCCATGGGATGAACTAGCGCCCGGTGAAGAGCTGCTATATAGCAAGCCAGGTCAAAAGCTCGACACCCTAAAGCGGCTGCGCAAAGGGCAGTGGCCCACTACTGCCCATTTAGACTTGCACGGCTTAAGCAGTGATGAAGCCAGAATCAGCGTGACGCGCTTCTTGCAAAGCGCCAACGCAGCCGGTCTGCGCTGCGTACGTATTGTGCATGGCAAAGGGATGGGATCAAAAAATGGCGAGCCGATTTTAAAACAAAAGCTCAAAAACTGGCTGGCACAAAGAGATGAAGTACTGGCTTTTTGCCAAGCTCCGCAACATGAGGGTGGAGGTGGCGCCGTTTTGGTTCTAATTCGAACACGCAGAGAATAAGACCGCCTACAAATTCTATACACCGCAGCGTTTCACCCATCCATGCGGCTTCAGGTACAATGCCGCACCGCTCAACCCCAATGAAAACCCATGAATAGTCTGATTAATCGCCCCGCCGCCAAGTGGCTGGTGCTTCTCCTCTTGGCCGTCCTCTGGTTTGGCACCTTAGGCTACCGTAAACTCATTACCCCTGATGAAGGCCGCTATGCGGAAATCGCCAGAGAAATGGTCGTGAGTGGCGATTGGAATACGCCGCGCCTGAATGGTATTAAATATTTTGAAAAACCCGCTTTGCAATACTGGGCAACGGCGGCGAGTTTTGAAGTACTAGGCGAATCAGACTTTGCGGCAAGGTTATGGCCCGCGCTGACCGGTTTTCTGGGTTTGCTGGCGGTATTTTTTACTAGCCGAAAACTCTGGGGTGAAGCCACGGCTTGGCTCGCCAGTGGCATTTTAGCGAGTAGCGCCTGGTGGATAGGCAATGGCCACTTTTTAACGCTCGATATGGGTGTCAGCGCATTCCTAACATTTAGCCTGTGCGGCTTCTTGCTCGCGCAAAGAGATGGTGCGAGCGCTAAAGAAAGCCGCAATGGCATGCTCGTGGCTTGGGGCGCGATTGGTCTGGCCGTTTTATCTAAGGGCTTGATCGGATTGGTGTTACCCGGCATCGCGATTGTGGCGTATTCCATTATTTGCCGAGACCTTAAGCTTTGGACCAAGCTCCACTTATTTAAAGGCTTGGCACTGGCCTTACTCATCACCGTACCTTGGTTTTTAACCGTATCCAAAGCCAATCCTGAATTCGCTCAGTTTTTCTTTATCCATGAGCATTTCGAGCGCTTTTTAAGTACCGAGCATCGCCGTGAAGGCCCGCTTTGGTATTTCTTCCCGATTCTTGCCGTCGGCCTATTGCCTTGGACCAGCCTATTGCCGCAAGCATTAAAGAAAAGCTGGCAAAGCAATGAGCAATTTAAAACCAACCGTTTTCTGTTGATCTGGTCGGTATTTATTTTTGCTTTCTTCTCTAAATCAGGCTCCAAACTGCCTTCTTACATTCTGCCGATTTTCCCTGCGCTCGCCATGTTAATGGCGCAAACGCTGATGGATATCAGCGGCAAAGCGCTGCGCTGGCACTTTGCATGGATTGCCGTGCCGGGCCTTGTGCTAATCGGCGCGTATCCTTATGTCAGCACGATGGCGAGCGAGCACACCCCGCAAATCTATAACGCGGCCTATGCAGGATGGCTGGTGGCGGCAGGTGCAGTGCTTGCGGCAGGTGCCATTGCCAGCTTTATCCTTGCCGGAAAAGGCAAAAAAGAAGCGGCGATTGCCACGATGGCCCTTGCAGGATTAGTGGGTGGGCAACTACCGATGGTTGGGCACGAGTCTTACGCCTATACGAATTCCAGCTACCACATCGTTGAAGCCGTCAAGCCTCAGCTCACGGCACAAAGCACGCTCTATGCAGTACGCTATTACGATCAGTCACTGCCTTTTTATCTAAAGCGAACCTTGCAATTTGTTGAATATATTGATGAATTTGAAATGGGCCAAAAATCAGAACCGGATAAACGCATCTCGCTCGATGATTTTATTGCCCGCTGGAATAGCGACACCCAGCCTATCGCCTTTTTGCAAAAAGAAACATTTAATGAATTACAAACACGTGGTTTAAAAATGAAAACAATTGCCACTGATGCTCGTCGACTCGTGATTGCAAAACCATGAAAGCCCTTGAATTCGGATTGATTTTATTTGGCGTATTGCTCAATGCGGGTGCTCAGCTTTTATTAAAAGCGGGCACACGCGCCATTGGACAATTCGATTTTTCCATGGCCAACGCATGGCCAATTGGTCTAAAAGTCGCCAGCAACCCGCATATTATTGGCGGGCTCTCCTGCTACGTAATTAGTGTGGTGGTGTGGATTTTGGCGCTATCTCGAGTAGAAGTCAGTATCGCCTACCCGATGCTATCTATTGGCTATGTCGTCAATGCAGGCTTGGCTTGGTGGTTATTTGGCGAAGCGGTCACACCAATGCGCTTAGTGGGCATTGGCATTATTATGCTGGGCGTATTACTGGTGGCAAAAAGCTAATGACTCGGATTGCCTTTGAAAGACTGGCCTGGGCCTATGTGGCATTTATCTGGGTCATGTCTTTGATTCCACTCTCCATGCCCGCCATGCCAAACAGCGACAAAATCGGCCACTTTTTGAGCTACGGCTTGCTGGCGCTTTGGTTTAGCCTTGCTCGCCAAAAAAAACTGCCTCATATCTGGCTACTGGCCAGCCTGATGGGCGTGGCCATCGAGTTTGCGCAGGCGCTCACGCCCTATCGTAGTTTTGACACCCACGACATGCTAGCCAACGCCTGTGGCGCACTGATCGGCACGCTTCTCGCTGTAGCCCTGCTGCAATGGCTGCCTCATTCCTTAAGAATTCAAACGGACAAATCATGAGCGACTTTCTCCCTTTTACCCGCCCAAGCATTGACGAAGAAACCATTAATGATGTGGCTAATGTACTGCGCTCCGGTTGGATCACCAGCGGCCCTAAAGTAAAAGCCTTTGAAGCGGCGCTTTCCAGTTATTTTGGCGGCCGCCCTGTGCGCGTAGTGAACTCCGCAACGGGCGGCCAAGAAATTGCCTTGCACCTCATTGATTTGCAAGCGGGCGACGAAGTCATTACCACACCGATGACTTGGGTCTCGACCACCAATGTGGTGCTCAATGCAGGCGGCAAGCTGGTACTGGTTGATGTCGATCCGGTAACGCGCAATATTGATTTAGATTTAGTCGAAGCCGCGATTACGCCGCGCACCAAGGCCATTATCCCGATTGATCTGGCTGGTCTGCCGGTCGATCGCGATCGCCTTTATGCCATTGCTAAAAAACACGGTTTGCGTGTCATTGAAGATGCAGCACAAGCACAAGGTGCAACTTGGAATGGGCAAAAGATCGGCAGTTTTGGTGATCTGTGTTCGATTTCTTTTCACGCCAATAAAAACATGACCACCACCGAAGGCGGCGCGCTGGTGATGAATAACGAAGCCGAGGCAGCGTTATTTGAAAAGTGGCGCTTACAAGGCGTAACGCGCTTCCCCGATGGCAGCATGGATGTCGATTTACCCGGCGGCAAATTCAATATGACCGATGTGGCTGCGGCCATTGGTCTGGGGCAACTCAAGCAACTAGACGGCTTTAACGCCAAGCGAAAAGAACTCGCTCAGGCTTATTTCCGTTTGCTAGATGCCGATTTAGGCTTAGAATTGCCGCCCGCTGATTTTACAAATAGCAATTGGCATATGTTCCAGCCGCTATTACCGCTTTCAAGGATGAAAATCAGCCGCGGCGAGTTTATCGCGCAAATGAAAGAAAAAGGCATAGGCATTGGCGTGCATTACCCCGTGCTGCATTTGTTTACTTATTATCGTCAGCTGGGCTATACGGAAGGCATGTACCCGCATGCAGAGCATATTGGTGCAAGCACGATTACCCTGCCACTCTTCCCTGCAATGGAAGTGGCTGATGTAGAGCGCGTTTGTACTGCTTTATGCGAAGTGATTTCTGCTAGCTTGAGCTAAAAAATCGCATAGGGCAGGTGAAACCCGCCGTTTATGTACTTTTATTAAGATATAAATCTGGCGGGTTTCACCCGCCCTACAAGTGATGCAATGCATCCCATCTTGCCGCACTTATGTATCAGGTTTTAAAAAAGAGATATCAATGACCCCCATCGTTTCAGTAGTCGTACCGGTTTATAACGAAGAAGACGGCTTACAAGCTCTGTTTGATCGCCTTTATCCTGCGCTCGATGCTTTAAATACGCCTTACGAGATTCTGTTTATTAATGATGGGAGCCGTGATCGCTCGGCAGGCCTATTAAGCGCCCAGTACGAAAAGCGCCCTGATGTAACACGAGTGATTTTGTTCAACGGCAACTTTGGTCAGCACCGCGCCATTTTGGCAGGGTTTGAGCACTCCAAAGGCTCACGCATCGTGACCCTTGATGCAGATTTACAAAACCCACCCGAAGACATTGCTACGCTGCTGGCAGAAATGGATAAGGGCCACGACTATGTAGGCTCGATTCGCCGTCAGCGCAATGACAGCTGGTGGCGACATATCGCCAGCCGCAGCATGAATAATCTGCGTGAAAAACTCACCAAGATCAAAATGACCGATCAAGGCTGCATGCTGCGTGCCTATAGCCGCCGTATTATCGACACCATTAATCAGTGTCAGGAAATGCACACTTTTATCCCTGCACTGGCTTATTCTTTCTCGCAAAATCCAAGCGAAGTGGTGGTGGGCCACGAAGAACGCTTTGCTGGTGAATCCAAGTATTCGCTCTATAGCCTGATTCGCCTTAACTTTGATTTAATGACCGGTTTTTCGATTTTGCCTTTGCAATTGTTTTCTATGCTGGGGATTTTTGTCTCCTTAGGCTCAGGCGCTTTATTCTTATTACTGGTCTTACGCCGTATCTTTATGGGGCCAGAAGTTGGCGGGCTATTTACCTTATTCGCCATCGTCTTCTTCCTGATCGGGATTGCGCTATTTGGCATTGGCCTTTTAGGGGAATATATCGGCCGTATTTATCATGAAGTACGCCAACGCCCACGTTATTTAATTGCCAATATTTTACAAGCCAACCCAGATCAACATAAAAAGGATGGCGCGTGAAATCAGCCGTTGTTTTTGCCTACCATAATGTAGGCGTGCGATGCATTAAAGCGCTACTGGCTGCGGGCATTGAGATTAAGCTGATTGTGACGCACGAAGACAATCCGAGCGAGAACATCTGGTTTGGCTCGGTTGCCCAATTAGCTAGCGATTATGAAATCCCGTGTATGACGCCGGAAAATCCCAATACGCCTGAAATTGAAGCACAGATTGCCGCGCTCAATGTGGATTTTCTATTCTCGTTTTATTATCGCAATATGCTGAAGGCGCCGTTATTAAGTGCGCCAGAGCAGGGTGCATTTAATATGCATGGCTCTTTATTGCCACAATACCGTGGCCGCGTGCCGATCAATTGGGCGATTATCAAGGGCGAAACCGAAACCGGCGCCACCTTGCATGTGATGAATATTAAGCCGGATAATGGCCCAATTGTGGCGCAGCAAGCCGTACCTATTTTTCCGGACGACACCGCACAAGAAGTGTTTGAAAAAGTCACCGTTGCGGCAGAATTGTGTTTAAGCGCGGCCTTGCCGCGTTTAATTGCAGGAAAAACTGATTTTACTCAGCAAGATTTAAGTCAGGGCGCTTATTATGGCGGCCGTACAGCAAAAGACGGCCAGATAAACTGGCAACAAAGTGCAAAAGACATCCATAATTTGGTACGCGCAGTCACCGTGCCTTATCCGGGCGCATTTAGTGACATTGACGGTAAACGTTTGATTATCTGGCGTACACGGCAAATATTTACCAGCCAAACAACAGCGATCGAGCCGATTACACCGCTCATGTATGCTGATGGCAATAGAATCATCCTGCTTTGCAGTGATGGTGCGGCACTTTTAGTACTGCATGCAGAATTCGCAGGGGAAACGCTCAATGGCAACGATTTTACTCGCCACTTTGGCGCGTCCTCAATAGATTTACATTAATTAGTACCTTCGGGAAAACACAATGAAAAAAGTTCTGATCCTTGGCGTTAATGGCTTTATTGGCCATCATTTATCCAAACACATCCTCGAAAATACCGATTGGGAAATTTTCGGCATGGATATGTATAGCGATAAAGTTTCTGAATTTATGGATAACAAACGCTTTCACTTTTTTGAAGGCGATATCACCATTAATCAAGAGTGGATTGAATATCACGTTAAGAAATGTGATGTGGTATTACCACTGGTTGCGATCGCAACACCGGCGACTTATGTACAAGCGCCGCTGCGTGTATTTGAGCTGGATTTTGAAGCCAATCTGCCGATTATCAAATGGTGCGTTAAATACAAAAAACGCGTGATCTTCCCTTCTACATCCGAAGTGTATGGCATGTGTGAAGACGAAGCATTTGATCCAGAAGAATCCAATATGGTTTATGGCCCGATCAGCAAGCCACGTTGGATTTACGCATGCTCTAAGCAACTGATGGATCGTGTGATTGCCGCTTACGGCCAGCAAGAAGGCTTGGATTACACCCTATTCCGTCCATTTAACTGGATTGGTGCGGGTCTGGATAGCATCCACACACCAAAAGAAGGCTCTAGCCGTGTGATTACCCAATTCCTAGGCCATATCGTTCGTGGCGAGCCAATTAAATTGGTGGATGGCGGCGCGCAAAAACGTGCGTTCACTTACATCACCGACGGCATCGAAGCGCTGGTTAAGATTATCGACAATAAAGACGGCAAAGCCACTCGCCAGATTTATAACATCGGCAATCCAGTGAATAACTATTCGGTACGTGAGCTTTCAACCATGATGCTGGATCTGGCTAAAACCTATCCTGAATACGCAGAAATGGCAGCCAAAGTAACCGTTCTGGAAACCACTTCTGGCGAGTATTACGGCAAGGGTTACCAAGACGTACAAAACCGCGTACCTAAAATCGACAATACCAAGGCTGACCTGAACTGGGCACCAAGCACGTCTATGGAAGACTCTTTGCGTGGCATCTTTGATGCTTATAAAGATCAAGTGGCTGCAGCGCGTGAACTGGTTAATTAATTAACCGTCTTCACCCATAATAAAAGCCGCGCAAGCGGCTTTTATTATTTGCTTGCATCTAAAGCTAGCTCCAGCACCTGCTGGCGTTCAAATGGTTTTCTGAGCATTTTTAACTGGCCGGCATGCCCCAAAAGCTGAGTAATATCTTCCCATGAGTAATCGCTATAAGCACTACAAATCACCACCGGCAAACGCGGGTCTTGCCGCCATAATTGTGTAATGGTTTCCAGCCCGCTCCAGCCGCCAGGCATACGCATATCGACAAAAGCCAGGTCATAAAACCAGCCACAGCGCCACGCATACTGCACACGCTGGCAAGCGGTTTCCCCATCGGATTCTAAATCAAGTACAAACTGTGGTGCATTCACAGTGAGCTCAACAGTCGCAAAGAGTGTGGCTTCCAAAGCAGATAGACGTTCACTCACCACAGGCAAATCAGGCACCAGAATATCCCGGTACAGCGCCAGATTATCTTGATTATCATCCACTACTAAAATACGAATCTCAGACATCGACCACTCCCTGCGGCTGTTTGATTACTTCATCCAAACAAGCCGATAACTCCAGCGTAAAGCACGCTCCCAAGCCAATACCTGCACTCTCTACCCGCAATTTACCTCCCATCTCCAGCGACCAATTAGCGGCACTATGCAGGCCCCAGCCATGACCTTCTCCCTTGCTGCTACTCCCTTGATCAAAGAGTGTAGCTAGCTGATCAACGCTCATTCCTACACCGTTATCCTGAATACGCAGGCTAACCCGCCCGCCATCGCTGCACGTACGCAGAATAATTTTTTTGGGGCTGGCTGCAGACAGCTCTAAAGCCTGTAAGGCGTTATGCAATAAATTAATTAATAATTGCAATAATTTATGCCGATCAGCCAGTACGGCTACCGCATCTTGATAATCCCTTTCAATCTGCACGTCTTTAAAATCAAACAAGGAATCTGCCAGCAAAATGGCATGTTCAAGCAAAGCATCAAGCGGGATAAATTCGCACAAATGGCTGCCTGATTTCACCATGCCATTTCTTTGATCAGTGATGACTTTGCTTGCATGATTAGCGCTGCGGGCTAATACGCCTAATTTATGCTCGATATATTGATGCTCCAGCGTTAATTGCTGGGAAAGCTGCCGGATAAAAGCAGGGATGGCCTTACCACGCTCATCGTTTTGCAAAAACTCAGCCAGATTTTCACTGTTTTGATCTAATAAATCGGCCAGTTGATGCAGCAATTGCAGCTTTGAGCTACTTACATAATCCTGCAACCCACTGGTCGTCACCGTTACGCCATTCAGGGCGTTGCCCAAATCATGCAACATACCTGAAGCCAGCATCCTTACACCGCCATCGTGAGCCGCCTGCTGCAATTGCTGATGCATATGGCAGGTACGCAAAGCAGCCCGAACCCGCGCCCGCAGCTCCTCAGCAGAAAAAGGCTTGGAAATATAATCATCGGCCCCGCTGGCTAAGCCAGATACCCGTGCCTCGTCTCCGCCTCTTGCTGTTAATAAAATAACAGGCAGATGTGCTAAAGCAGGCGTGTTTTTAATTCTGGCCAGCAAAGCAATGCCATCTACTTCGGGCATCATCACATCGGAGAGCACCAGATCAAGCGCCTGATGCTGCAAAATACCCCATGCATCACGGCCATTAGCTGCCACAAATACCGTGCAATCATCACGAAGTAAATCAGCGATATAGGCGCACATATCGGGATTATCATCGATGACCAACACGCGATCAGGACTAGCCTGCCGGAGCTTATTGCCCACCAATGGTGCCAGCACCTGAAACCGCGCGCGGCGCAAAGTATCTGTATCTGGCAAGGGAGCAGATGCGGCCGAGGCTTCTACATTGCGAGGCAAATTCACACTAAAACAAGCGCCTTCCCCTAACTGGCTGACCAATGCCACGCTTCCGCCCATTTGCTCTGCCAGCTCTTTAACCAAAGCAAGCCCGATGCCCGTCCCGTGATAACGACGATTTTCCCCGGCATCTAGCTGCTGAAAGCGCTTAAATAACAGTACCTGTTGCTCACTGGAAATACCCATTCCGTTGTCTGCAACCTGTAATTGAAAAGCAGCATCATTGATTACTTTGCCCGTGATATTGATTTCACCGCCATCGGGGGTAAATTTCAGGGCGTTACTTAATAAATTCAGTAGTATTTTTTCTAAGGCACTGCGATCAGCCACCACGATTTCTAAAGCAGGATCAAGCTTCACATTTAAAGTACAAGCCTTGCTTTTGGCTAATTCTTTCGCCGAATCAGTAAGATTAAACAGCATCTCCTGCAAATTAATTTTCTCAAAGCGCGGCACAAAAGCCCCGGCATCTAATCTGGAGTAATCCAATAAATCATTGACCCGGTTCATAAGCAGCAGCGCATTACGCTTTACCCGCTCAAATTGACCACGCTCTGATGGCGGCAAGGCGCAAAGTAAGGATTCCAAAGGAGCCAGAATCAAAGTCAGCGGCGTGCGTAGTTCATGGCTTACATTAGCCAGAAAGCGCCCCTTAGCCTCATTGGCCACTTCAGCCTGCTCCATCGCCTGCTGTAAAGCCTGATTAAGCTTAGCATTGGCATCCAGAGTGATGATTTGCCGTATGACCACAAGTAAAGTGACGAGCGCGGTTCCCCACTGCACATCACTGGCCTGCGGCCCCAGCCACAAAAGCAAGCTATAGCACGCCAGCACGGCAAGATAAGGCAAGGTACGCTTGACCGGCGCAGCCAAAACAAAGGTGCGCTGCCAGAGCTTACGCGGCGACAGGCTGGTATAGCATGCTGCCGCCAGCAGACAATTAAACCCAGCGAGTAATAAATTAGCCCAGGAAATCGTGACATCTGTAGCAGAAGCCACCAAAAGGTAGTAACAAGCATCACCAACAATCGCCATGCCGACAGCAGCACTAAGTAGCAGTTGATCGAGGGTAAGAGGAGATGACTGCAAGGCAAGATGACGTAAAAGCAGCGCAAAAAACACCAGATCAATCACCGGATAAGCAAGCGCCACCGAGACAGACAGCATCTCCCCGCCCAAGGTCGTAAACGTCGGTCGCAAGATAAAGTGCCAAGAAAAAATAATCGCTACTGCCACAACAATTGCCACATCCAGCAGCTGATGCCCCGTATCCTGCCGGCTTTTTTGTGGCAAAGATGCTATCGCAAAAATGATAAATACATTGCTCATCAGGTAAAACACATCGGCTACCGATGGAAAAGGCTTTTCATTCAAAACAATTTCAATAAAATCCCAAATCACCGACGCCAGCAAATAACTACTCACCGCAAGCCCAATAAACAGAATACTGCGCTGGCTTGGGCGCAACACAAAAACACACCAAACCACCACGCAAGCCGGCACTAAGGGAAGAGTAAATAAAACATCCGCAATCGCCTTATGCTGCTCTAGCGGCCCCCAACGAACACACATCCAGATAAAGAAAACTGCATATAAAAACTGGCTTGCCAGCAACATCCAAAAAGCAATGCGCTTTATTCTGTATTCCGTATCCATCATGCGCACTCCAGCAGGCTGTAGTTGAGCAAATGCCACAGAGGGGGGGAAGACAAGCCGTATAAGACATGACGCATGACAGAGGGGTGTTTGGTGTAAAACGCAGTGATAACACCCTCCTAAAGTCTCTTTATAAATGCTGAACAACCACAACAATTTCTATCCACCCAGCAAAAAATGCCAAACAAATAAAGTAATTTGTCATCGTACAGTAAGCTGTTAGAATCAATTTCCACTTTCAGACGTGATTCCTATGCCCGCTTCTTTTCGCAATAAATGGCAAGGCCTGGGCCATGCTTTTCCTTTTCTTTTGCTATGTGATGTATTAGCGGTGCTCTCGCTCACCACAGGTAGTGTGGCAATTAGCTGGTGGATCGTGACGCATGGTGGTGCGGCCGATTTATCGATTTTTGGCGTAACAGCCGCACTCACCATGCTGGTTGCCCTGCCGCTGCTTTCTGCTCACGGAGATCGCCTGCCTAAATCCCGCATCATTGCCTGGGGCCTGCTTGCCGCTGTGATAACCGCACTTGGCTTGGCTGTAATGGCAAGCTTGGGCTTGTATCATATTGGGCTGATTATTTTTATTTACTCGTTTGACGTCATTGCATTCGCAATGGTCTTGCCTGCCGTATCCAGCATCGCCGCCGATTTAGTCAGCGCCAAGCGCTTAGCAGATGCTTTAAGCCTGCAAAAAAGTGCGCAATCACTCGGGCGGCTAGCCGGGCCAGTAGTGGGCGGGCTGGTCGTGGCCTTCAGTAGCATTTCTTTCGCTTTATGGGTTTATACGGCCACGCTGTTCATTGCAGCCCTCTCGGCCTTTGCCATTCCTGCCATCACGCCCTCAAATAAAGCGATGCAAAGCCATTGGAGTGCCGAAGTTCGCGCTGGTTTACATGCAAAATGGAAAATCCCCATTGATCGCAGCTGGACGATTTTTGGCTTTTTTACCATGCTGTTTTTTTCCCCGGCCATCGGCATGTTACTGCCGCTAAAAATCCATTCTTTGCAGCTAGGCGCCCAGTGGCTAGGTGGTACCGAAGCCGCACTAGGCATGGGGATGTTACTCGGTGCTTTATGGGGAGCGGCTAAAGTAATCGAGTGGCAGGGGCGATTTCGCGCGGCGCTTGCAGCTATCCTCACCTTGGCACTAGGCATCTGCGCCACCGCCTTCAGCAACCAAGGCTGGATGCTGGTTTTAAGCTTTGGCATAACAGGCTTTGCTTTATCCATCAGCCAGCTTGTTGGCCAAACCCATCGACAACTCGCTGTACCGGACCATTTTCGCGCCCGGTTTTCTTCGGTTAACTTTATGGTAATGAATCTGGCAAGCATGCTAGGGCCAGCTATTGCAGGCATCGCGCTTGGCATAGTTGATATTGATGCGGTTTATGCCACATTTGGCCTCGGTATTTTTTTAGTCGCGATCACCTTCCCCTTACTGCCTAATGTCCGGGCCTTTTTAGCCTTAGATCACCACGAAGTAAAAAACTGGTACGCCACACAACATCCCGAGCTATTTGATTTAGTCGTGGCAGAAAAACTGGATTTACAAAAGAGCGCATAATTTCTCAGCTGCGTATAAAAACACGAGGAATTTGGGCGCTTTTGCGCCTGAATGCCCTATAAAAAAGCGTTGATCTGTTTTTTAGCTCGCCCCACAAAAACAAGTGCAGTAAGCTCTGGCCTTTTTGCTGATTGGCGTTATCCCTGAGGAAGTGGATAATGCCGGTTCTGCCTATTTCTGCTGTCTTGGATTTGTAAAAACATGCCTATTCGATTCATTTCCCGAATCAACCACCTATTGCAAACGGCCCGTTTAGCCTGGCTTTGCCCTGCTTTTATTTTAATCGTGCTACTTGGGTTCAATCCGCATATTGGCCTCGCCGCCTGGCTTTGCGCATTTTTTGCATTAGAGCGGGTATGGAAGCCACAAAAACAATCCACAATTGAATATATCGGCTTTGCCATCACCCTTGCCACGCTGGCGGGCGGGCAAAGCTTATTGGGCTATTCGGCTATTTTATCAGCGCTGCTTTTTTCAGTCGGGCTGGGCTTAGGTGTACCGCTATGGCGACATAAACCATGGAGCGACATCCTTGAGCGTACGGGCCTCGCCATTGAAACAGGCTGGCAAGCAATCATTGAAGGGATTAAAGCGCAATTTGACCCGAACCATCACGATGATTTTGACGCGCCTGAAGCAAGTGAAGAAGAAAGCGAAGCAGGCTGGGATGATGAAGAGATCAAAGAAGCCGCCATTGCAGAGCCTACTGCCCCCTCTACAAGCCCAAGCCCGCATCGTGCTCAGCGCGGTGCAGCAACTGCTGTGCCCACTCCATTGCCACCACATGCACAGCCAGCCAGCCCTATTACGCTCAATAGTCAGCCGCCCATCCATAAGGACGAGCTATTTCAGCACTTTAAAAACACAACACCAACGGCTGCGCCAGCAGCCAACCCGCTTCCATTGATTGATTTATCCCAAATCCGGCAACATTTACAAAGTGATCATCGGGTAAAGAGCCATATCGAACGGCCTCGCCCAAGTGCGCCTGCTGCCTTACCGCTGATTGCGAGTGAAGAAATTCATCAGCGCTTGTCTGCCATACACGGCAAAACAGCAGAGCCTGCACCGCTTCCGAGCCGCAGCCCAAAAGTTAGCACACCCATTAAAGCCAGCCCGCGCCTATTTCAGCTTGAGCCAAAAATCGCCCCGCCCCTTGTGACACGCACTGAGCCCACGTTCAGTGATTTACCCCTCTCCCCGCCGCTTGCAAACATAGCCGAGCAAGAAATTGCTCTGACCAGCGCATTATCGGTCGCTCCGCCCGCCGACACGATAACAGCGCCTGTGCCGCTTCACTGGGAGCCTAGCGAAACCATTACGCTGCAAGCCATTATTGAGCCAGAACCTCTACCCAGCCCGACTCCGGCAGCCGTTTTCTTGCTAGAAGAAGAACCAGAGGCCATCAGCCCGCCGCCTGAGCTTTACCAAGCCCCTTTAGCACCAACAATGGCGTCATTGCTGATCGAGCCTGATGTAGCAACAAGCACGATTCCAGAGCCACCGGAAGCGGCAGCCATTCCAGCGCCTATTCCAGCCAACACGCCTGCCCCTATCGTTGCAGCAACAGTTCAAGCAACACTCTCTAGTACACCAGAGAATGCGCTCACTTGGTCTAAGCCGCCTACACCCGCTCCACTACCCCCTGCCGAGCCTGTGCACTATAGCGACGACTTTATGCCGTCCCTTAGCCTATTGCACCCGCCAGACCCTGCGATTGAAACCATCAGCCAGGACGATCTTTTAGACCGTGGCATTTTGATTGAAGAAAAACTGGCCGAGTTTCGAGTAAAAGCCTCGGTGCTCGATGCTTACGCTGGGCCCGTGATTACCCGCTACGAGATCGAGCCTGCCGTTGGGGTGCGTGGCGCGCAGATTGTCAATTTAATGAAAGATTTGGCGCGTGCCTTGGGCCTCGTTTCCATCCGTGTGGTCGAAACCATTCCGGGCAAAACCTGCATGGGGCTGGAATTACCCAATCCCACACGGCAAATGATTCGCTTATCCGAGATTTTATCCTCCGATGTTTATCTGCAAAATCAAAGCAAGCTGACCATTGCACTGGGCAAAGATATTACCGGCGCACCCGTGGTCACTGATCTCGCCAAAGCGCCGCATATGTTGGTGGCAGGTACGACTGGCTCGGGTAAATCAGTTGGCGTGAATGCGATGATTTTATCGCTGCTGTATAAGGCCACCCCCGAAGAAGTGCGCTTTATTATGGTCGACCCAAAGATGTTGGAATTATCGGTTTACGATGGCATCCCTCACCTGCTTGCGCCGGTGGTCACCGATATGAAGCTGGCCGCCAATGCCTTGAACTGGTGCGTGGCCGAAATGGAAAAACGCTATCGCTTACTCAGCACTTTTGGCGTACGCAATCTGGCAGGTTTCAACCAAAAGATTCGCGAAGCCGAGCAACGTGGTGAGCGGTTGACTAATCCATTCTCATTAACACCCGACGAGCCAGAAGCGCTTGAGCATCTGCCGTTTATTGTGGTGGTAGTCGATGAATTTGCCGACCTGATGATGGTGGCCGGCAAAAAAATTGAAGAGCTGATTGCCCGCCTAGCGCAAAAGGCCCGCGCCGCAGGGATTCATCTGATCTTGGCGACGCAACGCCCCTCAGTGGATGTGATTACTGGCCTGATTAAAGCCAATATCCCAACGCGTTTAGCGTTTCAAGTCTCCAGCAAGATCGATAGCCGCACCATTCTCGATCAAATGGGCGCAGAAGCGCTGCTTGGGCAAGGCGATATGCTGTTCTTGCCCCCCGGCTCTGGCTATCCACAGCGCATTCACGGCGCTTTTGTTGACGACAATGAAGTACACCGCGTGGTGGAGCATCTCAAGCAATTTGGCGAACCAAATTATATTGATGGCGTCTTAAATGGCGGCTTTGATGCCGAAGCCAGCGCATCCAATATCAATAACAATAATGAAGGCAGCGAAAGCGATCCGCTTTACGACGAAGCCGTGGCCTTGGTGCTAAAAAGCCGCCGCGCATCAATATCAGCAGTACAGCGCCAGCTTAGAATCGGCTATAACCGCGCAGCAAGATTGATCGACCAAATGGAAAACGCCGGCATCGTCAGTCAGATGGAAAGTAATGGCAATCGCACGGTATTAGCCCCACCAGCGATGGAATCGTGATCATACAAAACGTAGGGTGGGCACAGCGCTTTATCGTGCCCACGCGGTAGCACTGCCGCGTGGGCATAAAAACTTGCCCACCCTACAAGCGCGTTATTTCTTTTGAGTTACCGAAAACCAATGTATTTCCCTGCTCACATCCCTGTTTTTCCGTGGCATAAGCTGTCGTTTTTTATGAGTAGTCATTCAATATGCTGACAATCCGTTTTAACATTCCCGAAGCCGAGATGGAGTTCTCCGCCATCCGTGCTCAAGGCTCGGGTGGGCAGAATGTGAACAAGGTATCGAGTGCAGTGCATTTGCGCTTTGATATCACCGCCTCATCCCTGCCCCTGCCGCTAAAAGAGCGGCTGTTAGCGCTTGGCGATCAGCGCATCAATAAAGAAGGCGTGGTGGTGATTAAGGCGCAGCAATACCGCAGCCAGGAACAAAACCGCGCCGATGGTATTTTGCGTTTATTTGAATTAGTAGAAAGCGTCGCCACCGTCACAGCGCCACGCAAAGCCACCCGCCCCACCAAGGGCTCGCAAACAAGGCGGCTAGATAGTAAAAATAAGCGAGGAAGTATTAAGGCCTTGCGGGGCAAGGTGAATGACTAAGCTGGCTAGTCTGAAACAATATCTACCGTCATCCTCGAGGGCTTTTATCGGGGATCCAGCTTTAGCCAAGGCGATGAGAGCGCAATATGAAAATCGAAACCATCCACGCAGACGACAGCAAGGCGCTTTTATTTTTGATGTCTGCAACCATTGCAACATTAGATTTTTCGCAAGAGATGCAGCAAGAATTCATCAGCAATGTTGCAGATAATTTGCACTGGTGGAATGCCAATCCAGATCAAGGCTGCCATCTAAAGTGCACCCTAGACGGGGAAATTGTTGGCGTGATTCTGGTTAAAAAATTCTGGAATCTTTGCAGCCTATTTGTCTCCCCCGAATACCAAGGCCAAGGCTTAGGCCAAGCCTTGATGCTTGCAGCGATCGATCAATGCAAAGGCAAAAGTGAAAAGCAGGCCATCTGGCTCAATGCCGCCCCGAATGCGATTTTATTTTACCGAGCGATGGGGTGCATCAGCCGTAGCAGTAGTCAGCAGCTGGGGTTTAGCGCGATGCAAATTTCGCTATAAAAGCATAGCAACGATACGCCCCCTTTTTATTCTGTCGTCACGACAACAGACTTAGCCAAATGCTTTAACACCTGCGCTGCCGCAACAAAACCAAAGCAGCCAGTGACCGCCACCGAGGCCCCAAAACCGCCTTCACAACCCAAGCCCAGCGGCGCCTCGCTGCTATCAGGCTTTTGACCACATACGCTGCCATCGGGCTGGGGATAGACAAGCTGCTCGGTAGAATACACGCATTCCACGCCCATTTTTTTGCCCTGCTGAGCAAAGCCATATTCGCGGCGCAGGATCGAGCGCACTTTAGATGCCAGCGGGTCATTAATGGTTTTGGATAAATCGACGACGGCAATTTGCGTCGGATCCGTTTGCCCGCCCGCGCCACCGGTCGTCACGAGGCGAATTTTGCGACGTTTGCACCAGGCAATCATCGCCGCCTTGGTTTTAACCGAATCAATCGCGTCAATAATCGCGTCGTAGCCTCGGCCTAATGTTTCTTCAAAATTATCAATACTGACAAAATCTTCAATCCTATCCACGACACATTCTGGATTAATCTGGGCAATTCGCTCCGCCAGTGCCGCCACTTTCATTCGCCCATAATTGCCTTCCAGCGCAGGCAGTTGACGATTGGTATTGGATACACAGATATCATCCAGATCAATCAGCGTGATACGGCCAATGCCCGAGCGCGCCAAGGCCTCGGCAGCCCAAGATCCCACACCACCCACCCCAACCACACAAACATGAGCCTGCCGGAAGCGCTCTAATGCGGGCAATCCATACAAACGGGCAATACCGCCAAAACGACGTTCAAAAGAAGTATCCAAAATTCAGCCTTTTACATAACAGCCGCTATTTTACCTGAGCCAAATACAAAAGCGCCCCTCAGGGCGCTCTTTAAATCGGATAAATAAGTTTAGCCTTTAGTTGCACGCCGCCGTGGTGCGGGCTTACTGACGGCAACTTCAGGCTCGGGCGGCTCTTTTGAAGCGGGCGGATCAGTCGGTTGTAATTCATCTTCAGATAAAACCGAACCTTCTTTTCCATAACCGGGCATTCCCATGCCTGTGAATAAATGTCGGGCGCGATCTTGCAACTGTTGCTGCATATCCACAAACATCGAGGTACTGCTTTCAAGATAATTATTCATCATGCTTTGCATACCAGGGCCCTGAAACTTCATAAAGTCGCCCCAAAGGTTAGCATTCGAAAGCATCGGGTTTTCACCCGTCATCACCGACTTAGCCTGCGTCTGTAAGCGACCTTGCATTTCTGCAAACAATTGCATGTTTTTATCTAGGTAATTCCCCATCACACCTTGCATGGCGTTTCCGTAGAACCTAATGATTTGCGTCAGCACATCATAAGAAAACATAGGCATTCCGCCAGCTTCCTCTTCCATAATGACTTGTAGCAGCACACTGCGGGTGATGTCTTCTCCCCCTTTAGCATCCACGATCTGGATATCAATATTATCCAAAACCAGCTGTTTCACATCCACAAGCGTGATGTAACAGCTGGTGGCCGTGTCGTACAGACGGCGATTCGGATACTTCTTGATCACGCGTTTTTCCACGCTCATTTTGCTGCCTCGTGTGTATATATAATTGTTGTGGGATGAGGATAGTCTGGACTATCTTTTCATGCAACATGTTGCGATGCACAATTTATTTGACAAGCGAATAATCCTCTTCCAGAATAAGCGCTGATTGTGCACTGCATCATAACTATGACGGCGTACAACTCGTTGGCAATACTTTAAATTAAACTGATCAACAGAAAGGATCCTTGAAAATGACTACTGCACAACAACAATTCTCCGCGTTCGCTACCGAGCAAGTTGAAGTGGCATTGCGTTTCGCACGCATTTCCATCGATTCTGCCGAACGGATCATGAAGCTGCAAGTTGAAATCGCAAAGAACAATCTTGAAACTGGTGCAAAAAACGCTAATGCACTGGTTGCAGTTAAAGACGCACAAGAAGCACTGACACTGCGTCAGAAGCTCACAGAAGCCTCTATCGAACAAGCAACTAACTATTCCCGCAGCCTGTACGAAATCACTTCGCAAGCACAAGCTGAAACATCACAACTGATTGAAGAACGCACAACAGCTTTTAACAAGCACGTTGTATCTGGCTTAGATCAATTTGTTAAATCAGCACCTGCTGGTACTGATGTTGCTGTTGCTGCTGTTAAATCAACACTGCAAGCAACTGCAGCTGCGGTAGACAGCTTAACTAAAGCGGCTAAGCAAGTTGCTGACTTTGCAGATGCTTCAGTAAAAGCAGCAGGTACTGCCACTGCTGATGCAGTAAAAACCGCAGCGAAAAAAACCAACGGTGCAAGCAGCGCTGCTGCTGTTTAATTTGCCGCACTTTACCGTGTATTAATTTATACACGGACTATACAAAAGCCACGATCAAGATCGTGGCTTTTTTGCATTTTAGAGCATTAAGCTTCACTAGGGATAAATAGCTAAATCGCCAAACTGGCGATACTTCAAAACCCTGCACCCTCTAGGCTAATGACAATCAATTAATTTCTTACAAAAAAGAAAGCATTTCTTTCAACAAATAGGATACAAAAACTGATGTTTTTTTGGTTTTTTTACCAAGAAAGACATTGAGTTGATGCAGTAAGTGAAAGAGCCTTATACAATCGCCCCCAATTTAAAGGAACAGCTCGGATTAAAAATCTACTGTTCAATGATGGGCAATATGCTCATACTAAGGACATCAAAAGCCCCCTTGATAGACGTCAGCATTGTATCCGCCAGCCCTAATCAACCTTTTGATCAATCCTTGCTAAAAAAAATTCCAAAATGAGCGCTTAGCGCTTATATATAAATGAATCACCCGCAGCTCATCATAGCCAGCCAAGCATCAGCCCGTTTAATGCGCTATTTTTAGCTACATTGTTTTCAATTCGCCATCGCAAGAAAACCCTAAGATCAAAAGGCAAGCTCCTTTCATTTCCGATCTTTTATTCGATGCTTCTAAAGCCGATTTTTTTTGCGTATAGCACTACAAAGGCATTCAGTAATTTGAAAGACTTAAATCAGAAGAAAGTTCTTCCACACCCATCTGTTCTTTTTTACAGCCCCGACGAAGAACGTCCAGAACCAGAAGCCTGGCATGTCATGCGCCAAACGGATGAATCCGCTCTGGCCAAGAAACTGGCCCGCCAACAGCTAAGGCGTGAAGTATGGGAAAAAATCAGCAGCAGAGCCGTTCAACTCTCCCTTGATGCTGATGATTTATATGAATGGGTGGTAGAACAGGCGGCACTTAAAACGCAAACCCAGCAACAATTTCCTTGGTCTGCGTTTTAAGCGCCTATTTAATTAATTGTTTTCTTCATCGCCCTGCTGCAGCTGCCACATGCGTGCATAGTTTGCCCCCAGCTCCAATAGATCACGATGTCGGCCACGCTCTATGATAAGTCCTTGCTCCATCACAAGGATCTCATCAGCATCCGCCACTGTGGATAAACGATGAGCCACAATTAAAGTTGTACGATTTGCTGAGATTTCTTTAAGCTCAGCTTGAATGGCTTTTTCTGTGCGCGAGTCAAGTGCTGAAGTTGCTTCATCAAAAATTAAAATAGGCGGGTTTTTTAGAATAGTGCGTGCAATAGCCACACGCTGTTTTTCCCCGCCCGATAATTTAAGCCCACGCTCACCCACTAAAGTTTCAAAGCCCTCTGGCAAAGATTGAATAAACTCGTAAATATGCGCTGACTTTGCTGCTTGAATCACCTCATCCCGCGTGGCATCGGGTTGACCATAAGCGATATTGTAATAAATGCTATCGTTAAACAGCACCGTATCTTGCGGCACAATGCCAATATGCGCTCGTAAGCTCACTTGATTAAGCTGGCGTAAATCTACGCCATTAATGGTAATACAGCCTTGGCTCACATCATAAAAACGGTAAAGCAAACGAGATAAAGTCGACTTACCTGCTCCTGAGCTGCCGACCACTGCCACAGTCTTACCCGCTGTAATCTCAAAATCCACATGATGCAGAATTTGCCGATTTGCTTCATACGAGAAATCAACCTGCTTAAAATGAATAGAGGCTGAATTCGTAGCAAGAACAATAGCCTTATCTGCATCTTTTACTTCTGCGCTTTGCCCCATCAAAGTAAACATCTTTTCCATATCGGCTAAAGAATGTTTGATTTCACGATAAACAAAACCTAAGAAATTAAGCGGTGCATACAGCTGCAAAAGAAAAGCATTCACTAAGACCAAATCACCCAATGTCATTGTGCCTTTTACTACGCCATCCGCAGCCAGCCCCACTAAGAGTGTGACACCAAAGGCTATAATAATCGCTTGCCCTGCATTTAAAAATGAAAGTGAAACCTGATTTTTAACTGCGGCCTCTTCCCACACCTTAAGGCTGGCATCATAACGAGCCGCTTCCCAGCGCTCATTATTAAAATATTTAACCGTTTCATAGTTTAATAAGCTGTCTACTGCACGCGTATTGGCTTTTGAATCCATATCATTCATGGTGCGGCGAAAGCTCATACGCCATTCGGTAATGCCCAGCGTAAATGCGATATATAAAACAATCGTGCCAAACGTAATCAACGAAAACCAAATATCGTATTTTTTTAATAAAATACCGGCAACAAGCAAAATCTCAACCAAAGTGGGCAAGATATTAAAAAGGGTAAAGTTGAGTAAGAATGAAATACCCTTGGTGCCGCGATCGATATCCCGGCTCATCCCGCCTGTTTGCCGCTCCAGATGAAAGCGCAAACTAAGGCGGTGCAAATGTTCAAACACCTGCATGGCTACTTTGCGGATAGCACCTTGCGTCACCTTGGCAAACACGGCATCGCGCATTTCGCCAAAAACAGAAGCACAGAGGCGCAGCGCGCCATAGCTCAGCACCAGACTAAGCGGCAGCACTAATGGCATGTGCTTAGGATCCAAGCTATCGACAATGTCTTTTAGGATCAGAGGGACAGAAACATTGGCAAATTTAGCCAGAATAAGCAGCGATAACGCCAAAATAACACGGTTCTTATACTGCCAAAGATAAGGCAGCAGCGTAGACAGCGTCTGCCAATCGTTGCGGCGGGTTTCGCTCATGAAAATCCATTAATAAGTAAAAATAAAAAAGGGCGTTGATCAAGACTCAACGCCCATCGATGCCACTTACAAGCAGCTACGGCAATTAATGCAAGATACGCGGCATTGCCAAAACAAACGAGGGAATTTCTGCATCAAACTGGCTACCATCTGCCGCTTGCATTCGATAGTTTCCTTGCATAGAGCCCACGGGCGTTGCAATGCTGGCGCTGCTCATATATTCAAAATGCTGACCCGGCTCAAGCACCGGCTGCTCCCCCACCACACCATCGCCGCGCACCTCCTGCACACGGTCTTCCATATCCCGAATCACCCAATGGCGACTCAATAGCTGCGCTGCAGCGGTGCCCGTGTTGGTGATGGTAATACGGTAGGCAAAAGCATATCGATCAGCGACTTCATCAGATTGCTCTGGAAGATAAAAGGCTTCGGCGTGAACGAGCACGCTATAAACAGGGGAATCACTCATTCTTAGCGGTTCTTTTTGTCATTGATGAAGACAATATTACCAAGCCAGAGGCTATAGAGGTAAGGTATCCGTTAAAATGAGTTATATACCCTGACTTTAGAGGCTGTTATGTCAAATTTTCGCATTGCACCCAGCATTCTTGCCGCTGACTTTGCCCGTTTGGGCGAAGAAGTTAAAAATGTCATCGCAGCAGGCGCGGATATTATCCACTTTGATGTAATGGACAACCATTACGTCCCGAACCTGACTATGGGCCCGATGTTTTGTGAGGCCATCCGCCCTTACACCACCGCGCCAATTGATGTGCATTTAATGGTAAAGCCGGTTGACCGCATCATTCCCGATTTTGCCAAGGCCGGTGCCAATATCATCACCTTTCACCCAGAAGCATCCGAACATATTGATCGATCCTTGGGGCTGATTAAAGAGCACGGCTGTAAAGCGGGCCTCGTGTTTAATCCGGCCACACCTCTACATTATTTAGATTATGTCATGGATAAAATCGACATGATTTTGCTGATGTCGGTCAACCCGGGCTACGGCGGGCAAAGTTTTATTCCTGGCGTATTAGCAAAAGCCAAAGAAGCGCGTGCCCGCATTGATGCTTATACCGCCAAAACTGGACGTGAGATCTGGCTGGAAATTGATGGTGGCGTAAACGCTAACAATATCGCCGAAATCGCCGCAACGGGTGTAGATACCTTTGTGGCTGGGTCTGCCATCTTTGGCAAACCCGATTACAAAGCGGTGATTGATCAGATGCGTCTTGAGCTAGCCAAGGTTAAGGCATGAAGCTACTGCATAACCCACGCTGTTCCAAAAGCCGCGAAGCTCTTGCTGCGCTGATGGCAAAAGGCTTGCAGCCAGAAATCATTGATTATCTAGCCCATCCACTGGATGAAGCAGCCATTCGCACCCTCCTTGCTCAACTGGGCATTGCACCATTAGCGCTTGTTCGCACTAAAGAAGCGCTATGGCAGGCGCAATTTTCCCTAGCTCCTTTAGACGACAATGCCATCATTGCCGCTTTAGCGGCGCACCCCAAGCTGATTGAACGCCCGATTCTCATTCACCAGAACCGGGCAGCGATTGGCAGACCACTTGAAAATATTCTGACCCTATTGGATACACCCGCATGAGCATCAGAGCCTTTGCTTTTGATTTAGACGGCACCCTTGCCGATTCAATTCCCGATCTCGCCCACGCAGCCAATGCCGCCCGCCGCGATGCAGGCCTTGCCCAGCTTGAAGAAGCGCTGATTGAAAGCTATGTAGGCGATGGCACAGAAAGCCTCGTCGCACGCGCGATGGCCGCCGATATGGCCGCCAGCTTTACTGGTACCGCCAAGCAAACAGAAGCACTGGCCCGCTTTGATCAGCATTACCTTGAAGGCCTCACCCTCAAGACCAAGCTCTACCCTAGTGTGGCCAATACCCTGAATGAATTGCACGATTGCGGCTATCGCCTTGCTATTGTGACCAATAAGCCAGAACGCTTTACCTTGCCACTCTTAAAAGAGCTGGGTATTGGCAATCTATTTGAAGTGATTGTCAGCGGTGATTCCCTCGCCAGCCGCAAGCCAAACGCCGAGCCATTGCAGCATGTAATGGACAAGCTGGGCGTAAGCGCAAATGAATTTTTAATGGTCGGCGATTCAAAGAACGACATTCTGGCAGCCCGTGCCGCAGGCTGCAAAGTGGCCTTTGTAAACTACGGCTACGGCGCGGCAGAAACCATCCCGGAAGCCGATGTCACGCTGGCGCGCTTTGATGAGCTGATGAACTGGCTGGAAGCGCAGGATTAAGCAATTACGCAAGCAAGAAAAAACCCACTACTTTTTGAGTAGTGGGTTTGGGGCGACGGTTAGATCCGCCGATATTCTACATAAGAGAATTCAATCCCCTTGGCGCTTAGCTGAGGCACTCTTGCCACCTCTTGCCATTCAGAGCGATCAAAGGCGGGGAAATAGGCATCTCCCTCAGGGCTTAAGCTCACCTCGGTTAAATACAGGGTATTTACTAAAGGCAAAGAACGGCTGTAAATCTCGCCGCCGCCGATAATAAATAATTTTTCCAAACCCGCCTCAGCCGCCGCTTCCAAAGCCGCTTCAACGCTTAAAAATGCCGTAGTACCTGCCGCCTGCCATTCTTTATTACGCGTGATCACCCAATGCGGCCGGCCTGGCAATAAACCAGGTAGCGACTCAAAGGTTTTACGCCCCATCAGCATGGGCGAGCCCATAGTCAGCGCTTTGAAGTTTTTTAAATCTTCAGGCAAGGACCACGGCAAGCGGTTTTCTATGCCGATCACGCCGTTTTGCCCAACTGCCGCAATAATTGCAATATCCACTTTCATCTCACTCATCAAACTTTAATTGGCGCTTTAATCTCAAGGTAAGGGTCATAAGGCAAGCCGTTTTATATACCGATCACGCCGTTTTTCCCGACAACTGCAATAATTGCAATATCTATATTTACCCCAGATTAAACCGCAATCGGCGCTTTGATTCCCGGATAAGGGTCGTAAGCTTCCAATGTAAAGTCTTCGTATTCGAAATCAAAAATATCTTTTTTGAGCGAATTAAGCTTGAGCACCGGCAAGGCACGCGGCGTACGGGATAATTGCTCGTGTACTTGATCTAAGTGATTGCTGTAAATATGGCAATCGCCGCCCGTCCAAACAAAATCACCTAATTGCAAATCGCAAACCTGTGCCAACATCATCACCAGCATGGCATAAGAAGCAATATTAAAGGGCACACCCAAAAAGATATCCGCGCTGCGCTGATAAAGCTGGCAAGAGAGCTTGCCGCGCTGATCAAGATCATCTGCGGCGGCTGGGGCCACATAAAATTGGAAAAACGCATGGCAAGGCGGCAAGGCCATGTTTTCGATTTCGCCCACATTCCAAGCAGAAACAATAATACGGCGTGAATCCGGATTGTTTTTTAGCTGCTGAACCACTTGGCTGATCTGATCAATATGACGGCCATCATGCGTTGGCCAGCTGCGCCATTGCGAGCCATAAATAGGGCCTAATTCGCCATCCGCTGCAGCCCATTCATTCCAGATACGCACACCACGATCTTGCAACCACTTTACATTAGTCTCGCCACGCAAAAACCACAGCAACTCGTAAGTAATCGATTTTAAATGCGTTTTTTTTGTTGTGACCAGCGGAAAACCATCCGCCAGATTAAAGCGCATCTGATGCCCGAATACGCTGATCGTGCCGGTGCCGGTGCGATCTTCTTTCCTGACCCCATGATCTAAAACATGTTGCAGAAGATCAAGATATTGACGCATAAGAAGGAACCAAGATTATTTTAAACAAGGGACGAAGTTTATCAGATCGGATCAGCCCGAAGAAGGCAGTTCAAGCACAAAGGTCGCCCCGCTTCCAAATTGGCTTTGGCAATAAACACGACCATGCATCGCCTCAACCAGCCGCTTCACAATCGACAAGCCCAAGCCAGTGGTGTGCTCACCTCCAGTAGGCAGCGCAGAAAGCCGGCTAAACTTCAAAAATAGCTTAGACATCTCATGTGGCGCCACACCGGGCCCCTGATCTGTCACCATAATGCGCAGCAAAGACCCTTCTTGCTGACTGCTGAGCACAATCGTACTGCCATGTGGTGCGTATTTAGAGGCATTAGAAAGTAAATTATCCAAGACCTGCCATAAAGCTTGCCTGTCTGCCTGCACAGCAGTCCCGCTTATAGAGAGCTGACAAATCTGCTGTTTTGCGGCCAAACGCTCTTCCCAGCTGGACAATAATTCTTTTAATAAATCATTCAAACAAAGTGACTCAATATGAATTTGCACCGAGCCACTTTCTAAAGCCTCATGATCAAGTAAATTACTTAAAATACATTGCGTGCGATCTGCCAATAAACCAATACCAGAAAGCCTGTCCAGCACCCGCTCTCTTGGCCAGTCATCCAAACGCAGCGCAATTAAATGCGCCATACCCTGAATACTTGCCACCGGGTTTTTTAAATCATGAGCAGCAATAGCCAGTAATTCATTTTTCTCGGTATTAAGATGCCTTAATGAATCATTTAAGACTTCTAATTGTCCATTACGTGTAGCCAGCTCGGCAGTACGAACATCAACTAACGCTTCCAAATGTTGGCGATGCAGCCGAACAGTTTGCGACATATCTAAGAAATTACGCGCCAGATCACCGAGTTCATCATTACGAGTAATATCTAACTCATTACTCGACTTTCCATCAGCCACTGCATTCATTGCATTTTTAAGCCGCCTTAAAGGCAAGGCTACATCTCTCTTTAATACCCACGCCATTAAAAACAATTCCAGCACCAAGGCCAGCATCCCCAGTAAAAGAACAACACTGGTGGTTTTAGCCGCTTTATCCTGCAGCAATTGCTTAGGGTACACCGTCACAAACAGCCAGTTTGCCCCCTCAATAGGCGCAACCCCCAGCCAGTTTAATCCGTCTGGTGTTTCTACAAAACGCCGATCACGTGTGGCCGTGAGCGTTGCCTCGTAAATCCCTTTTAATGCCGGGTCTTGTTGAACGCGATACTGGCCTTTACTCGCATGAATTCTATCCATTTTATCGGGATGGGCAATAAGCACCCCTTGCCGTGTCATCGTTATATTATAAGTACCGGGGATATTAACTTTATTATTGCGCTCTATAAGCTGATCTAATAAAACATCCTGCCCGATGCCGCCAATATATTGGCCCAGATAATCAAGCGGCGTGACGACAGAAACCATCCAATGCAAGGCTTGCCGGTCAAAATATATTCCAGTCCAGAATGTTTTTCGTTCAGGATTGCGAGCAGGCGTTGCACCCAGTTCTACTTCTAAATCCATTTCAAAATCAGCAACTGACCCGTTACGGGCATAATTTAAATCGGGCAGATACATCAAGCTGGCATCCGATACATTTAAATCAATAAAAGTATCGTAATAACGATTTCTAAATGCAGGGCCATATTGCGACAATACTTCATAGCCCAATAAGACTTGTCGCATAAAGACAAGCGTTTGCTTTGCATCAGGCAATATGGCGATCATTGCCTTACGTTCGAAATCATCTTTTTGCACTCTTACCCGCCACATTCCATCTTTGTCCTGAGCAATCAGGGAATGAAAAGCGGGGCTCGGGTCTTCTTCACCCAATAAAACATAGCGGCGCAGAAATTCATCACGAACTATCTTGGTATTGCCCTCGGCCTGTACAAATAATTCACTTTCTAGCTGACTACGGGCCGTGATGTACTGCGCTAAATTGGCAAGCGCTTCTTCTTGAAAATTAACATAACTCCAGTAATAGCTCAGTGCAGAAACAAATACGCCTGCAATGGCAATACGCAGAACCATATTGCGAAAAACGCGGCGAAAAAGACTATCACGGGGTTGATGTAAGGGATCCATGCCAGAAAGATACCGCACACAAGGAAATGTGCAAAGTACCAATTCAGCAAGATGACTTAAAAGCTAGGTAGCTCGGTGTCTAGAGCCTGATATACAACGTCAGTAATCTCTAGCTCCTCTGTGCCTGCGGGAGTACGTAGGAGTACCACATCCCCTTCTCTGGCCTTAATGAGCGCCCGAGCAACCGGGGAAGTCCAACTAATATGGTGGCGTTTCATATCCGTCTCATCAACGCCCACAATCGCTACCGTTTCAGTGCGGCCATCTTCACGCAGATAACTGACTGTTGCACTAAAGAAAATTTGATCGGTGGCTTCGCGTAATTCGGGGTCGATGACTTCGGCCAATTCAAGGCGTTTGGTCAAAAAACGAATGCGCCGATCAATCTCGCGCAAACGTCTTTTGCCATAAATATAATCGCCATTTTCTGAGCGATCTCCGTTGGAGGCCGCCCAGTTGATCATCAGCGTGAGTTCGGGGCGCTCTTTTTGCACCAGCTGGGCGAATTCTGCTTTCATTTTTCGCCAGCCACCCGGAGTCATATAATTTTTACTCCCGGCCGGAACGCGTAGCTCGGCAGGGATTTCATCATCATCGGTCTCGGACTCACGAACAAACGCTTTACTCATCACTTACAACCTATTCGTCCGCTTGGCGACCATTAATTTTCAGGCCCGCCCAGCGCATAATGCCCAAGATTTCCAACTCGGTCAGCTCATGGAACTGACCACGACGCAAGCGGCCAGGCAGCGTCATTGAACCAAAGCGAACACGAATCAAACGACTAACGATCAGACCGAAGTACTCAAACATCCGGCGCACTTCACGATTACGGCCTTCTTTGAGTACCACGTGATACCAGTGATTGAAGCCTTCCCCCCCACGACGCTCTAAGCGTGCGAAGTGAGCGTTGCCGTCTTCAAGCTCAATCCCGCTGAGCATGGTGCTGATTTGTTCTTGCGTCAGCTCACCAAACACACGCACCGCGTATTCGCGCTCCACTTCAAAGCTTGGGTGCATCATACGGTTAGCTAATTCACCTGACGTGGTAAACAGCAATAAACCACTGGTGTTGTAATCCAAACGACCCACTGCGACCCATTTACTGGACTTCAGGCGCGGCAAACGATCAAATACGGTGACGCGGCCTTCCGGATCATCACGGCTAACCAATTCGCCTTCTTGTTTGTGATACATCACAATGCGCGGCAAACGATCCGGCCATTTCAGTACCACTTTTTTGCCATCAAAACGAACATCATCACCAAGGCTTACCTTGCTGCCTAAAGCAGCGATTTTGCCATTGACTGATACTTTACCGGCAGCAATCGCGTCTTCCATCGCACGACGTGAGCCGTAGCCAGTAAAGGCAAGGGCTTTTTGTAAGCGTTCAGCAGGGATTTCTGTAGTGGCAACGCGGCGCTCACGCAATTCTTTTTGCATTTGCAACTCACGTACTGAGCCTTGACGCAATTGCATACGGCGAGCACGGCTTACCGTTTTGTATTTAATTTTACGGCTATCGCCATCGGCAGCAACAAGGCCACCCGCAGCGGCAACGGCTTTATAGGCTTCAAATGTTGGGCGTTCTGCCTTACCACCCTGAGGGTTTGGCCTAGAGCGTGGAGCGCGTGGTACACGCGCTTCTGGCGCGGCGGGGCTTGGTGCACCACGACCGCTACGACCACCACGGCTTTGCACAGGCATCGCTTCAGCAAAACCACTAGCAGCATTGCGGCCGCGTGGCTTAGCACCTGTTACAGCAGGCTTGCCATAGGCAGGATTACGGGCAGAAACTTCGCCAGTGGTTTTGCCACTCCGTGGTTTTGCACCCGCGGCAGAAGGCTTTTCATAAGCGGGGTTACGAGCAGAGATCACTTCACCAGTGGCTTTGCCACCGCGTGGTTTTGCACCTGCTGCTGAAGGCTTTTCATAAGCAGGATTACGGGTAGAGAATTCCTCAGCAGTGGCTTTGCCACCCGTACGTTTGCCAGCACCAGCAGCCTGCGCGCTGCGCTCGCTCGCCTTACGTTCTGCTATGGCGGGCTGGGGGCGACGTGATCGGGTGGTTTTCATGTGCGTTTCTTTCCAAAAAAACAGAGGATTATAACCTGAATACGCGTCTTACAGCATATTCATCCCTCACAATAGCAAACCGCCGATAGCTTGATCGGCGGCTGCAGGGATTATATTGACAATATTTCAAACATTAAGCGGCATAAAACGAGCACAAAAAAATAACTTTGATTTAGCTATTCATGCTTTAGCTAAGCAACGCCAGCTACAGCACTGAAAAGAAAGCAACACAACCCAAACTGGTCAAACCCAAATTAAAGACTTGCCCCTCCAGGCCCTGCCCCGGGGCGAGCTCGGTGCGGCGTAAAATTTCATACATCACTTCGATTTCTTTATACCACTTCAAAAGCCGTGTGTTGTCATTTAAAAAAGCTTCAATCTCGGCTTTTAAAGCATGCTCACCAATAACATGCAACGCGCCAACATTGTCGCCCCTCAATTGCAAAGCAGGAGGAATCGTCACGCCAATCAGGCCTAAGTGTGATTGCAAATCCACGCCAAATCGCTTGAGCTCTGAAGCCGCTTTAGCGTTTAATTCCGTTAAAGAAAACCCCTCTTCTGGCGAACCATCCGATAAAAATGAAGCAATCTCGAGCAGGGTACTTCCCTGTAGATCACCACTCACTGCAGCAAGATCAGACACCGTATTCACAGCCACTCCCCATTGGAAAAGCACATTGGCTTAGCAATTAATATTAGCAAACAGCATTGCATTCTAATCGGTAAAATTTACATTCTTACTAAATTTTTTCGTTGCACTGATTAAAACAGAAAAAATTATGCGTAAAAATTCAATCCACCCCCGGAAGCCGCTTACAACCGGCAAAAAAACCTCGCACAAAGTAAGGTATTCTGATTATAGAAAATCACACGAAAAAACCTAATTTTTTGCGCATGATACTCAAAACCATTCCCCTTACTCTGCACTATGTGCCAGTTAAACCTATAGCATCGCGCAAAGACGGTAGAGCAAATCGTGCGCTTCTCTTGCACTTAAGCCATCCGGATCCACCTCTGCCAGGGCATCAAGCAAGGGGTGCGATTCTGCCTCCACATGCAAAATCGGCGCAGTTGCAAACAAATCACCCTGCATACCGCCTTGCACACTATTGGATTCTAGCTCGAGCAATTTTTTTCTGGCTTGACGTACAACATCTTTTGGCACGCCCGCCAGCTGGGCCACCGCCACGCCATAGCTTTGCGAGGCAGGGCCTTCCTGTACAGCATGCAAAAATACAATGCGATCTTTATGCTCAACGGCATCCAGATGCACATTAGCAACCACAGGATATTCTTGCGCCAAGCGTGTCAGTTCAAAATAATGGGTTGCAAACAGTGTGTAAGCACGATTTTTTTCGATTAATGCTTTCGCAATCGACCAAGCCAGCGCCAAGCCATCAAAAGTAGACGTACCGCGCCCTACTTCATCCATCAAGACCAATGAATGCTCTGAAGCGTTGTTGAGAATATTGGCGGTCTCGGTCATCTCCACCATAAAGGTCGAACGCCCACCGGCCAAATCATCCGATGCCCCAATACGAGTAAAGATACGGTCCAGCCTGCCTATCGTGGCACTTTGTGCCGGAACAAAGCTCCCCACATGTGCCAGCAGCACAATTAAGGCCACCTGCCGCATATAAGTCGATTTACCGCCCATATTGGGGCCGGTAATCAATAGCAGCTTGCGCGCCACCGAGAAATCCACGTTATTAGGAATAAAGTCATCAATCTGCGCCTCAACCACCGGGTGGCGACCCGCCTCGATTTGCAGCAGATCTTTATCCACAAATTGTGGCGCAACATAGTTACCCCGTTCGGCTCGATCGGCAAGGCTAGCCAATACATCGGCCGTTGCCAGTGCTTGCGCCGCTAAACGCAAAGCACCCAGAAAGGGCTGCAAACGCTGCAGCAAATCATCATAAAGCGCTTTTTCCAAGACCAAGGATCGCTCTTTGGCACTTAAGGCTTTGTCTTCAAACAATTTCAGCTCGGGCGTAATATAGCGCTCGGCGTTTTTCATGGTTTGACGACGGCGATAATCGTCCGGCACCGCCCCTGCGTAGGAATTAGTAATCTCGATAAAATAGCCCGCAACGCGGTTGTATTCGACCCTTAGCGTAGGAATGCCGGTGCGCTCACGCTCGCGCGCTTCAAGCTCCAGTAAGAATTCACCGCCATGCGTTTGAATGGTACGCAGCTCATCCAGCTCACTACTATAACCATCGGCAATCACCCCACCTTCGCGCAGCACCACAGAAGGCTCGATCTTGATCGCCGCACTCAGCAAGGCAAGAATTTGCGCATCAGGCGACAAAGCCTTAGCCAGCGAGGCAAAGAAATCATCCTGCGGCAATACCGCAATCAAGGCAGGCAGCGCAGCGAGACTATCCCTCAGGCTGGATAAATCACGCGGCCTTGCGCTGGATAAAGCAATACGCGCGGTAATCCGCTCTACATCTGCCACACAATCCAAAGCCGAATGAATTGGAGCAAACGAGGCCGTTGCCAGCAGCGCCGCGATGGCATTTTGCCGCTGCATAATTTTGCCGCTAGATCTGAGCGGGTGATGCAGCCAGTGGCGCAGCAAGCGCGAACCCATGCCAGTGGCACATTGATCCAGTAAGGAGAATAAAGTGGGTGAGCTTTCACCACGAATAGTTTCAGTGATTTCCAGATTGCGGCGAGTAGCCGCATCCAGCTCGATATATTGGCTTTGCGATTCACAACGCAGCCCAGCCAACACGGGCAATGCGCCGCCTTGCGTGCTGCGAACATACTCCAGCAAAGCCCCAGCAGGGCCAAGTGCCAGCATGCCCTCACTCACACCAAAACCTGCTAAATCGTGGGTTTCAAAATGGCGGGACAAATTACGTACGGCAGCGGCGCTTTCAAATTGCCAAGGCGGCAATTTACGCACCACGGCGGAGGCCTGATCAAACAAGGCCAAACCTGCATCGTCGGCCACCAGAATTTCGGCTGGGCGTAAACGCTCTAATTCTGAAGCCAGCTTATCCGCCGTCGTGTCCATCAGGGCAAAATCACCTGATGCGAGGGACAACCACGCCATCCCCATCTTGCCACGCGAGAAACTCAGCGCCAGCAGCCGATTCTCGGTTTTTACATCGAGTAAAGCGGTATCTGTGAGCGTACCCGGCGTCACCACGCGCATCACCTTACGATCAACCGGCCCCTTACCCGTAACCTCGCCAACCTGTTCGCAAATCGCCACCGATTCACCCATCTTGACGAGGCGGGCCAGATATTGCTCGGCGGCGTGATAAGGCACACCTGCCATGCGAATCGGCTCTCCCGCCGTCTGGCCACGGGTGGTCAGTGTGATATCGAGTAATTTGGCCGCGCGAACTGCATCATCAAAAAACAACTCATAGAAATCGCCCATGCGATAAAAAAGCAGCTTATCTGGATGATCGCTTTTTAAACGCAGGTATTGCTGCATAAATGGCGTGTGCGTTGGTTTGGCGCTAGCGCTTGGTTTTTTTTCCGCCATTTTTGTATTTCCTTGCTGAAATATTAATTCAAAAAAACATTTCTATATATGGCCGCCATTATCCAATCAGGGCAGCGGCAAGTCCACGAAGGCTAGCGGCAAAATAACCGCCAACCATAAAAAAAGCGCCACCCGAGATGACGCTTTTTTAAAAACGCTAAGATAAAGCGTTAATTATTTATTGTGCTGACGAATTACCGACAACATCTGGCCGAATACACGCGGTGTTCCACACAGAATATCGCCAGATTGCAAGAAGCCTTCTTCGCCATTCAAATCAGTCACCAAACCACCCGCTTCTTGCACCAACAAGGAGCCAGCAGCGATATCGACTGTTTTAAGATCAAATTCAAAGAAACCATCATAACGACCGCAAGCCACATAGGCTAGATCCAAGGCGGCAGCGCCCGGACGACGCAAGCCAGCGGACTTTTGCGTCATATCGCGGAAAATATTGATGTAGTTTTCAAGATTGTCAAAACGGGTGTACGGAAAACCAGTAGCAATCAGGCCATCGGTTAATTCACGTACTTTAGAAACACGGATACGGCGATCATTCAGGTAAGCGCCTACACCACGCGTTGCGGTAAACAAATCATTGCGGCAAGGATCATAAACCACGGCTTGGGTAATCACGCCTTTATGTTCCAGCGCAATCGATACGGCGTACTGAGGAACGCCATGCAAGAAATTGGTGGTGCCATCCAATGGGTCAATAATCCATGTGTATTCTGACTGACCACGGTTTCCCGACTCTTCGGCCATGATGGCGTGCGTTGGATACGCTTCGAGGATGGTATCAATAATCGCTTGTTCAGCTGCGCGGTCTACTTCGGATACAAAGTCGTTATGACCTTTTTTCTCAACGGCTAAATGGTCCAGATTACTGGAAGCACGTTGGATGATAGAAGCAGCACGGCGCGCAGCGCGCACAGCGGTATTGAGCATTGGATGCATGGCGAATTCCTGATTAAAAGTAAAAGATCGACCAACGGGGCAGCGCAAAAGGGCTTAAAAAACGCGACACAGCATGAATCACAGTATATATTCGTGCGAATCAAAATCGCATCCCAAGCCCATCACAGGGCTACCCGATATAAGATTGGCCGCTATTCTACCTGTGCTCTCAAAATGAATAAACAAACTATCAATATTTCTTCCGCCGAATGTCTCTCCCGCATTCGGATTGTGCTTTCTCATACCTCCCACCCTGGCAATATCGGCTCTACCGCCCGTGCCATGAAAACCATGGGAATCAACAAGCTCTACCTGATCAATCCCAAGGAGTTTCCTTCGGACACTGCCACCGCTTTAGCCAGTAATGCCGACGATGTACTTAATACCGCTGTCGTTGTGAGCAGCATGGAAGAAGCCTTAGCGGGCACCACTTTGCAAATCGCACTAACCGCACGCCGCAGAGAACTCGCCCATCCACTGCAAACCCCAAGACAGCTCGCCCCAGAAATTATTCAGGCCATCCAGGCGGGCCACGATATTGCGCTGGTGTTTGGCACAGAAATGTCTGGCCTGACCATTGACGAAGTGCTGCTTTGTAACCGCATGGCGACCATTCCCACTAATCCGGATTACTCCAGCCTGAATCTAGCGCAAGCCGTGCAAGTATTTGCCTACGAAATCTTCGCCACCCTGGCTGACGATGTGTCCTATCTTGCCGAAAGCCGTGACAGCGCCACGCACGATGCACTGGAACATTTCTTCACTCACCTAGAAGAAACACTGACTACGATTGGTTTTCTTAAACCAGACGCCCCCCAGCGCCTCATGCCCAGAATGCGCCGCATGTTTACCCGCGCCAACCTGGAGCGCGAAGAAGTCGATATTTTGCGTGGTTGGTTACGTGCGACCACCACCACGGAAAGATGGCTGAAGCCACCGAAATAAACCGGGCACAAAAAACGGCTTTGAATGAATTCAAAGCCGTTTTTAATCAACATCACTTCACCGCTTAAGCCGCCTTTTCCCCGTCAAACTCCTCATAAGCCTGCAAAGCCTCTGTCCCCGTCATTACACTGGGGCCGCCGCCCATATAGATAGCGACTTGCAGCATTTCCATAAACTCCGCACGGGTCACGCCCATACTGACACACGCCTTGGCATGAAAACCTAAACAGCCCTGACAATGGGCGGCAATACCAATGGCTATTGCGATCAGTTCTTTTGTTTTTTTATCCAGCGCACCATCGCTATGGGTGGCTTTGGCCATTTGACCAAACCCCGCCATAGTTGCCGGAATCGCTTTATTCATTTGGGCAAGCTGAGCGCTGATGTCATTAACGACTTCTTTGTAGCAGTGACTCATTTCTTCTTTTTTTAAAATACATAAATACATAACATAAATACATAATGTATATTTATGTATAAAACAACAAGAAAAAACCCGCTGGTTTTTTACCAGCGGGTATTCGCCCACAAACCCAGCGTCAACACTTAAGCAACAGATCAGGCAACAGGTCTTGCCGCATCCGCGCACCACTCACTCCATGAGCCAGCATAAAGTCTGGCCCCGCTTAAGCCAGCCACTTCCAGTGCCAGCAAATTATGACAGGCTGTTACGCCCGAGCCGCATTGCTGTACGGTATGGCTTGCATCAAAGCCGGCCAGCCGTTGCTGCCACTCAGCCTTCAGAACTTCAGCAGATTTAAAACGGCCGTCTTCCTGCAAATTATTCTGAAAAAAACGATTAATCGCGCCGGGGATATGCCCGCCTACCGGGTCCATCGTTTCACCTTCGCCCATAAAACGGGAAGGAGAACGAGCGTCCACCACCGTAAAAATCGGCAGTTTGATATTCGCCAGCACCTCCTCCACACCCACCATCAGCGCGGGGCGCAGCTCTGCAACAAACTCCGCCACTACTGGTTTTGGCAAGTCTTTGACCAGCGCCCCCTGCCATGCGGCCATTCCGCCATCCAAAACCTGCACGTGATCGTGCCCCAACCAGCGCAGCAGCCACCACAATCTGGCTGCATACATACCACCCTGTGCATCATATGCCACCACACGGCGCGAACGACTCATCCCCATATCTGCCAGCTTATCCGCCAAGACCTGCGGATCAGGCAAAGGATGACGGCCATTCGCCCCTGTTTTAAGGCCGGAAAGATCGTCATCCAGGTGCAAAAAATACGCGCCCGGCAAATGGCCCTCTGCATAGGCCAAGCGTCCCGCCTCTGGATTAGCCAGATCATGACGGCAATCGATCAGCAGCACATCGGCCAGTTGTTCCTGTAATTGCAAAGCAGAAATAAGCGGAGTCATCAGCAATCCTTGGGGTATTAATCAAAAAACAGGCCCGTACGAATACGGGCCTGCAGAAAAGAATCATAAAGCTTAGGTCTTAGGCAGCGTTACGCCACTTTGGCCCTGATATTTACCGCCGCGATCGCGGTAGGAAGTTTCGCATACATCATCTGCGTCCGCCTCAAAGAACAAGACCTGCGCCACGCCTTCGTTAGCGTAAATTTTGGCAGGGAGCGGCGTGGTGTTAGAGAATTCCAGCGTCACATAACCTTCCCACTCCGGCTCAAACGGGGTGACATTCACAATAATGCCGCAACGCGCGTAAGTGGATTTACCCAAACACACAGTCAAGGCATTACGCGGAATACGGAAATATTCCACAGTGCGTGCCAATGCGAAAGAATTTGGCGGGATAATGCAATATCCCTTACCAGAAACATTCACAAAGCTGCCTTCATCAAAGTTTTTTGGGTCAACAATCGTCGAGTTAATATTGGTAAAAACCTTAAACTCATCGGCACAGCGAATATCGTAGCCGTAGCTGGAAGTACCATAAGAAACAATACGTTCGCCATTCACTTCTTTAACCTGGCCGGGCACAAACGGCTCGATCATGCCGTGCTCGCTGGCCATGCGGCGAATCCACTTATCAGATTTGATACTCATTACTGTCACATCCCCTTCACATATTTGGGGGTATTGTAGCTGCGGAGCATCAGCCACGCATCTATAATCATCACAACAACGGAGATTCTCTTGATGCCAAACAAGCTTTGTCCAGAATTAAAACTCGCCACCACATCCAATCTGCACTTTGATACCACCGCACTGAAAGGCCAGGCCTTTGTGCTCTATTTCTACCCCAAGGACAGCACCCCAGGCTGCACCACCGAAGGCGGTGATTTTCGCGATCATCATGCCGAGTTCCTTGCCGCCCAATGCACCATTTTCGGCATTTCCAGAGACAGCCTTAAGAGCCACGAAAACTTCAAAGCCAAACAAGAATATCCTTTCGAGCTGGTTTCTGACCCGGAAGAGACAGCTTGCCTCGCTTTTGATGTCATGAAGCAAAAGAAGATGTATGGTAAAGATGTAAGGGGAATTGAGCGCAGTACCTTTGTGATTAACAAGGAAGGAGAAATCGCCAAAGAATGGCGCGGCGTCAAAGTGCCGGGTCATGTAGCAGAAGTACTGGAGTTTGTAAAAACGTTGTAAGTTGAAATGCAGAGCAAGGCAGGCTGTTGTTATCAAACACATCATCCTGTACTTGCCACGCGGGCAACAACACATCCACTCTTCCGTTCTAGGAGTTTCATCATGGCAAGCCGCAAGACAAAAGCCGCGAGTGTCACCAAGCTCTTCGTTCTGGATACCAATGTTTTAATGCACGACCCCACCTCCTTATTCCGCTTTGAGGAGCACGATCTCTTTCTACCGATGATGACTTTAGAAGAGCTCGACAACAACAAAAAAGGCACATCCGAAGTCGCCCGCAATGCTCGGCAAGCCAGCCGTTTTCTGGAAGAACTCATTTCCGGCAAAGAACTTGATCTGCATGGCGGTGTTTTACTCAACCTAGCCAGCAAAGGGCAAGCGCTAGGACGGCTGTTTATGCAGACCGAAGCCATTACCAGCGTCCTGCCAGCCCAACTCCCTATGGGCAAAGCCGACAACCAGATTCTGGGCGTCGTTCACCACCTGCAACAAATGCACACCGCCCGCCAAGTGATCTTGGTTTCCAAAGACATCAATATGCGCATCAAAGCGCGGGCGATGGGTTTGGCGGCGGAAGATTACTTTAACGATAAAGTTTTAGAAGATACCGATCTGCTTTACACCGGCATGCGCGAAATCAACCAGAAGTTCTGGGAGCGCAACGGCAAAGACCTACAAAGCTGGCAAGAAGGCGGCCGCAGCTACTGGAAAATCAAAGGACCAGATTGCAGCGAGCTTTACGTCAACCAGCTCCTTTATCAGGCGGGCGACACGCCCTTATCTGCCCGCGTCGTCAATGTGGAAGGTAAAACAGCACTCATCGAAAGCCTAAAAGACTACAGCCACCACAAAAATGCCATCTGGGGCATCGTCGCCCGCAATCGCGAGCAAAACTTCGCACTCAACCTGCTTATGAACCCCGATGTCGATTTTGTCTCGCTACTTGGGCAGGCAGGCACGGGTAAGACGCTACTGACACTGGCCGCCAGCCTTGCGCAAACGCTGGAATCCAAGATTTACAGTGAAATCATCATGACTCGCGTCACTGTGCCTGTAGGCGAAGACATTGGCTTCCTACCCGGCACCGAAGAAGAGAAAATGATGCCGTGGATGGGCGCACTCGAAGACAATCTGGATGTACTCAACCAATCTGATGCAGAAGCTGGGGACTGGGGCCGCGCCGCCACGCGCGATTTAATTCGCTCACGCATCAAAGTGAAATCGCTCAACTTTATGCGCGGCCGTACCTTCCTCAAGAAATTCCTGATTATCGACGAGGCGCAAAACTTAACCCCTAAGCAAATGAAAACCCTCATCACCCGCGCCGGCCCCGGCACCAAGGTGGTGTGCTTAGGCAACATCAGCCAGATCGATACGCCCTACCTCACCGAAGGCAGCTCGGGACTGACTTACGTGGTCGATCGCTTTAAAACGTGGGAGCACTCCGGCCACATCACCCTCACCCGAGGTGAGAGATCCAGACTGGCGGATTACGCGGCAGAGGCTCTGTAGCAAGTGGGACAAAGAAGAAGGGCCTGCGCTGCAGGCCCTTCTTCTTGCCTATGCAAAACGCTTCGCACCATGCCAGCTTTACAAGGCCAATAACCAATGTATCGCCTGAGCAAACGCCTATGGCCTGACAAAAACATAGGCGATATTATGATATTAGTGAAGGCGATAAAAAGCCGGTACGGAATAATCCAACACCGGCTTTTCGATTTACTACATACGAAGCACTGACCTGTCCTTACCGCCATAGACACACCCACTTCAAATACACACCGCTTTTTTGCTAAATTTTTGCGCAAATACTGCAGGTGACAAATTGCCAAAGCGCGACGGGAGGCCGCCTCAAGGGTGGCATCCCTTATTCAAGCACCAGCTTGATCGCCTCTTCCCGAAATTCTGAGACATAGCTTTGCGTTACCCTCCCACTCATCTCACACTCCTGTTGGTTCAAATTTACCAAAGAGGTATATCTACAGATTTCGGGCTACCTCAGTGGTGCCTTGCCTTGCTCTCTGGCTAACCGGATGCTAGGCAAAACAACAGCCATTGACGTTCAGTCGCGGCGAAAAAGCAATGACGTGTCGAAGAAGAAGCGTCGCGTTTTTAGGAGTAATAAGGCGGACCCAAGCAAAGCCGCCGAGATCACCATCGGAAATACAATACAATGCAGCGCAATGCCGACAAGCGAGTTTCTGTAGTCGTTACGCGTCAGATAGACCGAACGTGCTATTTGCAACGAATACAATGCTAGCGGCAGCAACATGACAGGCCATAAACGACCAGAAAACGGCGCTGCGAAAGTTGCCACGGCAATCACATAGTGCTGAAATTCCCACATAACATGATAAGAGTTCACGAGAATTCTACGCTTCAGCGTGGGCTGCATCCGCGCGGTACGCATTTGTACGGGCAAATGTTGGATCGCTCCGATGGTCCAGCGTAGACGCTGTAGAAATAGACCACGGATCGTCTGTCTTTCGATCTCCCAAGCCAGTACACGCGGTAATATTGGAATACTCCCGCCGGAACTGAGTACTTGGTATGTCGCGCTCAGATCTTCAAGAAACCCCTCCACAAGGAGTTCACGGTAACTGGCAAAATCAATCAGATGCAAACCACCAGGAAAGTTCGCGACCGAGTTTTCGTTCTTGACCCATTGCAGAACGCTTTGTCTATATAGACGATTATTGCAAACGATATGCGACGAGAGCGTCTGCCTCTGACCCGGTTCTTGGAGTGGATAGATCAAGCAGGAGCTGAATGGCGCTGTTGATCGTGAATGAAATTCAAACAGCTCTGCCAGCGCACTTGGCGCTAGCACGATGTCGGCGTCCAACAGCAATACCGTTTGCGCGGTCAGAAATTGCCCCCCATATAAGATCGCCGCAACTTTTCCGGCCTGGAACTCAGGCAGCGAAACGATGCATAATGACACTTCAAACTGTGCAAGCCTAGCCTCAAAACGACGCGCCACTTGTTCGCTGTCATCTGTGCAACGATCAAGCACCAGCACGACCTGAGTAACCTGGCCAAGATCGTTCGATAGAATTCCTTCTAGGCATCGTTCGATTGTGGATGCTGCATTGAACAATGGAATCAGGATGGACACCGGCCCCTGCCTGTGAACTGTGTTCGAGATTTCGGAATGAGGGGGCGATGGTCGCAAGAAAGTTGAATGTATCAGATAGAACGCCTGGAAGAATCCGATCAACAGGATGGCCGCGAATAGCATTGAGAACAGAAGAGTTATCACTCCCGATTCTCCCGTAACGGCGCCTGCAAGCGCTCCTCCATCTCTCCGAGCTCACGCATGGACATCCATGGGTAGAAAATCCAATTGCAGGTTTCCTCAACGAAATAATCTGGCTTGAAGCGCGAGTAGGTCTTGACTTGCAATGTCGCAAGCTTGACGACCACCGCGCCGCGCCGTCGCACTTCCTCGACTACCAATGCCGCGGTCTCACCAGAGTCCAGCACGTCGTCAACAACAAGCACACGCTTGCCAGCAAGGCTGACATCGTTCAACGGGACCCGGATTACGGCTTTTTCTGCCTCGTAAGCCATTCCAGCCTTGTTAACACCGCTAATTTGGCCGTTCTGAACAACCTTCATGCCCATCATCAAGTCGATACCCAGTTCGTTGGCGAGTATCGCGCCCGGAACGGCGCCACCACGTAGCACGCACACCATTGCGTCAAACGGCTCTTTGATGCTTGATGCAAGCTGTCGCGTCAAAAGGTCGATCGTTTCCCAGCTGTAGTGGTCAATTTTCTTCATTTCGCTGACTCCATATAGTGATTGTGGATTTCCCAATCGATGGTATTTCTCATGCTAATGTCGTAAATGGTGTTTGCCTTGGGGTACTTCTGGTACAGCTTTTCCTCCCATTGTGCCAACGCGATAATGTCGTCCTCAGAGGGGTGCGGGTGTTTTGCCATGACAGAACCTGGGTCAGCATGAAACACATTGGTGGCAAGTCCAATGCCGCGGGATAAAATCGCTTCCATCCCTTCCATGCTACTTTGAATCGGCTCTACGCCCCATACCAACCCGCAATAGACTTCGTAGGGGCCGAAGACATCCTTCGCATATTCCAGCGCATCCCACCAGCGGTCATAACCGTAGTGTTGATCTTTTCCTGGGCAAATACGGGCGAAGTCTTCGCGCCCATACACTTCGAGATTGAATGCGATTGAAGTGACGCCAGCTGCTTTGTATTCGTCGATCAGATGAAAGTCATTGGGAGGATGAGCTAGGACGTGCATGCGAATACCAGGGGCGCGTGCATCGCGTATTGCCTGCAGCGGTTCGAGAATCGCGCGCCGAGTGCCTTCGTCGTCAGGTGGTGTACCGCAGGTATTGGTAATCATTGGGATATTCCAGCCGGAATTCTGGATTATCTGAGTCGTCTCCATCACCCGTTCACGACTGAGCTCCGTGACCAGTGGTTTCCCAACTGTGTGGCGAGCCTTGCGCAACGAGCAGAAACCGCAGGGTTTTCCCTTGTCGAAATAGTGGCAATCCGGATAAAGAAAAAATCCCGGCGTCACGGCGCCATAGGCGGAGATCACATCGTCGGTTCGTGCACCATCCTTGAGTGTTTTTCCGAAAAATGGCAGGGCCTCGGGCAAATCGACATCCTGACGATACTCATCCTCGTAGTAAAGCGCCAGCCGGTCTCCCTCGAAGCGAAGGCGCCAAGGTGAGCCTTCGCGACGTAAAACGGAAACCACAAGTTCGTCCCCCAGCAACAGCACCTGTGGAATGCGATGCTCACGTTTGACGTTGCGGTTAGTGATGCAGTAGCCGTATGTATTTTCGTAATAGCGCCGGCTGGTAGCGGCGAACATGTCAATATCGAAGTCGATGCCATGAGAAATCAAGGCAATTTTTGTTCTCAGGGAAGATCGCATGACTCATGTCACTCCATTTGGCGATGTGTGATTGATCGTAGTGGCTACACGACCTAAATTTCAGGACGCTAACACCTAGCTGTCATTAATAGTATGCCAAACATCATGATTTTTCATAAAATTTTGCTTCCAGATAAGGGGGACCTACCGGGGACGACTATTGTTAGGTAATCCCCCACAAAACCAGCTCATTTTTAAGTAGAATTTTCTCGCAATCTTTGAGGAGTTCCACGTGAAAGTCGTGGGCAAAAGCCGAAGCCAGATCGACAGCCCCTGATCATCAAGTACATAGAAATAGCGCTGTACTTTGCCATCCCGACTTTGCTGCCAGATATGCCCGTTGGCATCTAGGGTGTGGGCAATAAAAAACCGGTGCGGGATAATCCGGCACCGGTTTTTTATTGCCCATCAGCGGCGCACTATGCTTCGCTTCAAGCTCACACACCCAACACAAACCCCACAGGCACCACCCTACATTCGCTTTACTGAAACGCCACCTCAGCAAAACTTCTTAGCTTACGGCTATGCAGCTGGCCTTCGCCTTGATCGCGCAGCAATTCCATCGCTCTAATGCCAATTCGTAAATGCTGATCGACCCGCTCGCGGTAGAAGTGATTCGCCATGCCGGGGAGTTTGATTTCACCATGCAGCGGTTTGTCGCTGACGCAAAGCAAAGTACCGTAAGGCACGCGGAATCTGAAACCGTTGGCGGCAATGGTGGCGCTTTCCATATCTAGCGCAATGGCACGGCTTTGGCTAAAGCGTCTTTGTGGACGATTGTCAGGAAGCAATTCCCAATTGCGGTTATCGGTACTCGCCACGGTGCCGGTGCGCATAATGCGTTTGAGCTCAGCCCCTTTCATTTCGGTGATTTGCGATACGGCGGCTTCTAATGCGAGCTGAATTTCTGCCAGAGCGGGCACCGGCACCCAGAGTGGCAAATCTTCGTCGAGCACATGATCTTCACGCACATAGCCGTGCGCCAGTACGTAATCACCCATTTGCTGCGAATTACGTAGGCCAGCGCAATGGCCGAGCATGATCCACGCATGAGGACGCAAGACGGCGATATGGTCGGTGATGGTCTTGGCATTAGCGGGACCAACGCCGATATTCACCATGCTAATGCCGGTATTGTCGCGGCGAATCAAATGATAAGCAGGCATTTGCGGCAGGCGCGGTGGTGCCGCACCCAGCGCATCAATCACCTCGGCACTCAGCCCCACACGGCGAGTAATCACATTACCCGGCTCTACAAAGGCAACATATTCGCTATTCGCGTCTTGCATGCATTCATGGCCAAGGCGCACAAACTCATCGATATAGAACTGGTAATTGGTGAACAGCACAAAATTCTGAAAATGCTCGGGCACGGTGCCCGTGTAATGACGCAAGCGGTGCAGGGAGTAATCAACCCGCGCTGCAGTAAACAAAGACAGCGGCTCCGGCTCGCCCGGCTTAGGCTCGTAAGTGCCGTTGGCAATGCCATCATCCATCGCCGACAAATCAGGCAAATCAAACATATCGCGCATCAGCTGGCGGCGCTCGGCGGTGAGTGTGCCTTCAATATGATCGTGCTCGGCAAAAGAAAAATGCACTGGCATGGGCTGGGTACTTACGCCAACTTCCAGCTCGTTCTGATGGCTTTGTAAGAGCAGAGTAAATTGCTCAAGATAATATCTATCGTAAAGATCAGGGCGGGTTAAGCTGGTTTCAAAACTCCCCGGCCCCGCCACAAAGCCATAGCTTAGATGCGCACTTTCATTAGTGAGCCTTGCAACGGTATCGGTTTGAATTCTTACAAATGGATAATAGGCTCGAACATGGCCGGGCAAGGCTTCCCCCGCCACAAAACGCTGCATGGCATCGCGCAAATGCGCCACACTGCTTTCATAAATCAAGCGCACCTGCGCAAGGGCATCGCGTGGATCTGTATGGCGGGTCGGGGCAATAAATTCAGGTAGATAAGGCATACGTCGACGGCTCATTGGGGCGTCTCCAGCTTTTTTTCATTGAAAGTACCAGACGAACAAATCTTTCTAGTCGGCCTATTCTACTTTTAAGTAGATTACATTTATCTTCTTTTATTGAAATTCAAGGCTCTGACTTAATCCTATGCAAGCAGTTCAATTGAATCCAAAAAATAGGCCTGCAGCCCAAGCAAGGTCCAATCCTATCAACTTCAGCTTTTGTCTTAAGATGAATCGGGATTTCGTAGGATGTACAACAACGTAGTCGTTGCGCACCGAGAGTGGTGCGCAAGAAAAACGACTTGCACACCCGAAGCGAAACCTTGCCCTATTTTTTACCTTAAGTTGATAGGATTGAAGCAGGCCGCCCTATTTAGACCAAAAAAAACCGAGCAAAAGCTCGGCTTTTTTGGAAAAGCACAATTACGCAGCCAAATCCTGAGCCTGAATAGCGGTCAAGGCAATGGTAAAGACAATATCGTCGACCAAAGCGCCGCGCGACAGATCATTTACCGGTTTACGCAAGCCCTGCAACATCGGGCCAACGCTCACCACATGGGCGCTACGCTGTACGGCCTTGTAAGTGGTATTGCCGGTATTCAGGTCTGGGAACACAAAGACTGTCGCTTTACCTGCCACCGCACTGCTTGGCGCTTTTTGAGCGGCCACTTCGGATACCGATGCCGCGTCATACTGCAATGGGCCATCCAAGACCAGATCAGGATAAAGGCTATGCGCCAGTGCAGTGGCTTCACGCACCTTATCAACATCCGCCCCAGCGCCTGAGATACCGGTACTGTAGCTGATCATCGCCACTTTAGGATCTACACCAAAAGCACGGGCGCTATCGGCGCTTTGCTTGGCGATTTCTGCCAGTTGTGTGGCATTTGGATTAGGGTTGATCGCGCAATCGCCGTAAACCAAGACTTGCTCTGGCATCAGCATAAAGAATACCGACGATACAATCGACGAGCCCGGCGCTGTTTTAATTAGCTGCAAGGCTGGGCGCACGGTGCTGGCGGTAGTGTGAATGGCACCAGACACCAAGCCATCAACCTTATTTACGGCCAACATCATTGTGCCCAGCACCACGGTATCTTCAAGCTGCTGCAAAGCCTGCCCTGCGGTCAAGCCTTTGCTCTTACGCAACTCAACCATCGGCGCCACATACTCATGGCGCACCACATCGGGATCAAGAATTTCCAAGCTAGCAGGCAGCACTACACCTTGTGCCGCAGCAATGGCTTCGATGGTGGCGCGCTTACCGAGCAATACGCAGTGGGCAATGCCTTTTTCTTCACAAATAATGGCAGCACGAATAGTGCGCGGCTCTTCACCCTCGGGCAAGACTACGGTTTTACGTACAGAGCGCGCTTTTTGAATCAGCTGATAGCGGAAAGCCGGTGGTGACATGCGAGTCGATGGCGGCACGTGCACCGCATTCATTAGCATACTCATATCAATTTGTTCAGCGACCGCATCTAGCACCAGATTCATGCGCTCGCTATCGTCCTCGGCCACAGCAGGCGGTAGCTGGGTAATACGAATCGCCGTATTAAAACTATCACTATCGGTACGCAGTACCGGAATACCACTGGTTAATGCCTGACGGGCCAGCTCTAAAATACGATCATCAGGCTTACTCGAATGCGTAAGCAGCAAGCCGGCCAATTGCACGCCCGTACTCGCGGCCAAGGCCGTTGCCAGCATCACATCGTCCCTATCCCCTGCGCTAATCACCAAGGCTCCCGCTTTTAGACGCTCAATCACTTCAGGCACAGAGCGCGCAGCAATCACAGTCTCTAATACACGGCGATTAGCGATATCGCCTTCGATCAGGATTTCAGCATTTAGATGGCGAGCAATATCTAGGGTGCGTGGGGCGAGCAAAGCGGGATCAAATTTAATCACGCCCCAGAGCGGGATACCATCCAGCTCATACTGCACAGATGCCGCATCAAATTGCGCTGGTGCTTTATTAAAAATCACCCCTGCCACTTTGCAGCCTTCATTTTTAAGCTGGCTTGCGGCAAGACGGGACTCTGCAATGGCACCTGTGGCACGAGCATTGGCCACCAGAATGACTTCTGCCTGTAAGCTACGCGCTACTTCATTATTTAGCCTTGCTGTAAAAGAATTGCTTGGATCAAGGTGCATCCCCTCCACAACCAACACATCTACATCGTGAGCAGCGCCCATGCAAAGGCTGACAATATCTTCCAGCAGTTCATCATTCTGCCCGGCAGACACGCGGGCAATCACTTGCGCAATCGATAAGGATTGTGGGCATTCAATCTGGCAAATTTGTGCGGCAAAATGCGTGGAGCGCTCAATACCCTGCGGCTCTTGGGATACCGGCTTTACAAAGCCTACTTTTAAGCCTTGATGTTGCAGGGCACGAACCACACCCAAAGAAACCGAAGTAAGGCCGACATTTTGTCGGGTTGGAGCCACAAAAAAGGTTTGCATAGATCATCCTCAGCACGTAACAAACTTTGCTACTAAAAAAAACAAATCCAATAAGAAAAAAGACTGGCGGCGCATGGCAACAGACTGTAATGCCCGCAAAGGCCGTCAATGTAGAACAAAGCGTCGCTTTTAGGTCGGCAACTTTCACACCTCAAGCACGAACTTTGTTCCATGTCATAAAAAAATGCTGCAACGCACCTAAATTTGCTTAAATGAAGAGAAACCTATGGCCGTCTGATGAGTTTAGCAGCCCTTCGTGTAAAAACAGCCGTACCTTAGCAGCGCACTCCGGCACGAAGAAAGCTTAGCAAAAACTTAAGTAACCCTGTCACCCTGCTTTAAAACAAAGATTCGAGTTAGAATCGCATAGCACCATTTAGCGCAACAGTCGCCTAGTCGACTAATCAGTCCTTCAATCAATCAGCCCGGTGAGATTTATGACGGTTATTGTCGTTTTTAATCAAAAAGGTGGCGTAGGCAAAACCACAGTCAGCGCCAACCTAGCCGCCGCCATCGCCAAAAATGGCGTAGAGCCGCTGCTTATTGATTTAGACCCGCAAGCCCATCTCACCTCGCTCTACGGCATTAAACCCAAAAGCAGCCAAAGTATTTATCGCTTCTTTCAGGGCGCCAGTTCTTTATCTGACCTTATTATTAGCAGAGATGACGGCATCAATTTTGTGCCTTCGCATTTAGAGCTTGGAAAAGTAGACGCGCAGCTTACACGCCACAAAGATCATGTATGGCGGCTGAAGCTGGCACTCACAGCAGAAATGCTCTCTGGCTTTGGCCTGCCGATTATTATCGACTGCACTCCCACATTGGGCGTGTTGTCATTTTCGGCCATGTTTGCCGCCGACATCATCTTAGCCCCCGTTGCCGCTGAATACCTTGCGCTGAACGGCGCATTACAACTGGCGCAAACACTAAAAGGGCTCGAGAAGTTTCAAGCCAGAAAACCAAGACGCTTTTTAATTAACCGCTACACACCGGGGCAAATCACCGCCGAAACGGTAGCGGGCCAGCTCACCAAGCATTTCCCGGGCGAAGTGCTTAAAACACGGATCAGAGAACAAGAAGCGCTCTCGGCAGCGGTGGGCAGCGGCGCAAACATCTTCGACTTCGCCCCTACTTCTGGCGCAGCGGCTGATTTCACTTTCTTATTGGATGAGCTGATCGAATCAAACCTCATCTCGCTATCGCTTGATTTGCCGTTTGAGTGAGGTTTTTTAGATAAAGATAGAAAGATCTGTAGACACAGAGAACACGGAGGTTAAAAGCAGAGCACCGAAAAACCCTTGAGAAAAAAACGAAAACCTGTAAATCTTTCTGTATACAGGTCTGCAATGAGCATTTAACTAAGATGGTGTAAATGCCTTTCCTCGAGTAAATCTCACATCAAGGGTTCCAATTGATTGCCAAAAGTTACAAGCTCAATGCCAGTCATGGTACATACACTAAGTGAACCTCAAAAACAAAAGCCGAGCCATTCTCATAAACTCGAACATGCAGAACCAAGTCACTAGCGCCCTCACTCTCCGTAAACAGATCAACCATAACGCTCCAATGACCCTCTTGCCATTGGCATACAGATGTCTGCCATGCTTCTTCTGGCAAGCTGATTAATAGAGCGCCATAATTCTGGATATTGTCAGCGATTCCCTCCGCATCCTCTACTGAAATCGGGCGCACACATGCTATCCCTCGTGCAAGTGTAAAGTCTTTATCCTTAAATGCCTCCACGATTTCAGAAAAGGTATTCCTCCATGCAGATGGAACCGGTTGCTGGCCGTGCTTATCTTTCAACACAGATACTACGTTGCTCACAGTTATCTCCTATAAAGATTCTTATGACAATCAACTCAGACCTCTGCATGGCTATCATGGGTAACTCGCCTTTCCTCTTTTTCTTTTCTCTGTGAGCTCGGTGCTCTCACCGGCCTCTGTGTCCACAGATCTTTTTAGCCATCCATCTAATACTCCACCGGCACCGGATCCAAGCTGCGCCATAGATACCATGTGGCGACAGTGCACCAAGGTTGCCAATTATGCGCCAAGTCACTAATATCCCCTCGTGGTAGGCGCTCTCCATCGTGGTAGAGCAGCGCAATGGCTTTGAGTAAGCCGATATCATCCAGTGGCAGCACATTGGGGCGGAGCAGGTAGAAGATTAAAAACATCTCGGCGGTCCAGCGGCCTATACCGCGAATATCCACCAGTTTGACTATCACAGCCTCGTCATCCAAATCATGCCAAAGCGCTACATCCAATAGGCCAGCCTGCTGGTGCTTAGCCAAATCGTAGAGATATTCCACTTTACGGGCCGATAAGCCGCAGGTGCGTAATTCTTCTACGCTGCTTTCCAATACGCGCGCAGCTTCAATCTTTTGTAGATGCGCGGCAAAGCGAGCCCATACCGAATCGGCAGCTTTTACAGAGATTTGCTGGCCGACGATGGCGCGGGCCAGTGTATGAAACACCTCACCTCGCCCTTCCAGGCTGATATCGGGATAGCTGGCAATTAAACCGGCCATCACAGGATCGGCAGCAGCCAGCGCCGCAGTGGCTTGGTCCCAATATGCAGGCTTTCCGTAAATAGCGCTCATTTGATTCTCTCTTAGCCATGCCATTGCAAAGCAGAAACTTATCCAGCGGGCAAAAAAATGGCGGAAGAAGGGGTGTAAGCTTCGCCCCCCTTCCGCCTTACATCAGCAAATTACTCGCCAGCAACCGTCATCTTGCTCACTAAAATCGAACCGACCTTGCGGCTAGACCAAGGCTGGCTGTCGTCGCCGATGCCGACGATATTTTTAAAGATGTCACGCAAATTACCGGCAATGGTGATTTCTTCTACTGCGTATTGAATCACGCCGTTTTTTACCCAAAAGCCTGCAGCACCACGGGAATAATCACCCGTGACCATATTAGTGCCGTGGCCAAGCAATTCGGTAACAAATAAGCCTGTACCCAATTCTGCAAGCAATTGAGCAAAGGTATGAGTCGGCGCAACGATCAGATTATGCGAGCCGCCTGCATTGCCGGTAGTACTCATGCCTAATTTACGTGCGGAATAGCTGGATAAGAAATAACCATTGAGCACGCCTTGGCTGACCACATCACGCGCCACGGTGGCTACGCCTTCGGCATCAAATGCGCCGCTGCTCATGCCTTTTTTCAGGAATGGGTCTTCTTTAATGCTGACACAAGGCGCAAAAATAGTTTGTCCTAGGCTATCTGGCAAAAAGCTTGATTTGCGGTAAAGGCTGCTACCGCTAACGGCCTGCACAAAGGTGCCGATCAAACCCGAAGCAACCGGCGCTTCAAACAACACCGGATACTCACCGGTTTTAACGCGGCGCGCGCCAAGACGGCGTAAGGATCGCTCGCCTGCTCGCTGGCCCACGGCGGCAGCCGAATCTAAATCTAAGTGAGATCTGGCCGAGCTATACCAGTAATCGCGCTGCATGCCCGATTCATCCTCGGCAATCACCGCAGCAGACAGGCTATAGCGCGAGCTGCACTCCGCCCCCATAAAGCCCAAGGAATTGGCATACACAAAGCGACTCGCGCCGGTCGAAACCGACGCCCCTTCCGAGTTAGTAATGCGCTTATCCACGCCGCGAGCCGCGTCTTCGCATTCAGTAGCCAAGGCAATGGCGCCCTCTACTGATAAATCCCAGGGATGGTACAAATCAAAATCAGGGAAAGAAGTGGCTAATCGATCTGCATCCGGCAAGCCCGCAAAAGAATCGGCAGCAGTAAAACGGGCAATCGCCAGCGCGGCTTTTACGGTTTCTTTAATCGCATTGGGTGAAAAATCGCTACTGCTGGCATGGCCTTTTTGCTGACCAAGATAAACAGTGACGCCGACGCCTTTATCGCGGTTGTATTCGATGGTTTCCACTTCACCCAAACGCACCGACACATTTTGCCCGTAGCCTTCAGACACATCCACATCGCAGGCTGTTGCGCCCTGATTTTTTGCCTGCTCAAGCACCATAGCGGCTAAATCACATAATTCTTGCTGATCAAAACTAAATTCGGACACTTTGATTCCCTGTTTAGCGATTCGTTGTTTATAAAGCACATCGACGACGCGAGGGGCGTCGAAATATATATTTTGAGTAGGCTAGCAAACCACTTTTACACACTAAGCTTTAGCCTCTGTTCTTTTTTCTATGCACTCTATGGCAGAAAAAGAGGCAGTCTTTGGTATCATACCGGTTTTGCAAGCAAGTAGCCCTATCATGGCAAGACCAAAACACGACCTTCCTGACGACGATATCGAGTACGTCAGCAAAACAGAAATGAAGTCAGAAATGACCGCCCTGCAAAAACTTGGCGAAAAACTGATCCCGCTCGATAAAAAGCAACTGGCCACGCTCAAGCTACCAGAACGGCTTTATGACGCCATTATTGCAGCGAAAAAAATCACCGCAAATGGTGCGACGGCCAGACAAAAGCAATTTATCGGCAAGCTAATGCGCGATGTCGATCCAGAGCCAATTAACGAGCTACTGGCTAAATTAGCAGGCCTTTCTGACAAGCACAGCGCTTGGTTGCATCGCTTAGAGCGTTTACGTGAAAGCATGCTGACCGACCCTAAAACTGTTGAAAATTTCGTTACCGATCATCCAACGGTAGAAATTCAGCAATTGCGCCAGCTGGTTCGTAATGCATTAAAAGAGCGTGAGCTACAAAAACCAGCCAAAGCGTTCCGCGAATTATTTAAGCTCATTAAGCAATATATTCCAGAGCCAGCCTTACCCGGCCTTGAAGTATCTGCCCCTGAAGAAGAAGACGAAGAATAAATGACTTGGCAAATCGAATGCACTGCACTGCTGTTCGATATGGACGGCACCTTAGTTGATTCAACCCCTTGTATCGAAGGGCTATGGCGACGATGGGCTGTTCGCCAACATTTAGATCCAGACTTTGTGATGCAGCATGTGCATGGACGGCGCGGCATAGAAACCATTGCCCTCGTCGCCCCGCACCTTGATGCCGCGGCCGAAGTGGCCGTATTACTACAAGAAGAAGCCCGTAAATTAGACGGCACAGTGGCCATTGATGGTGCGGCGGATTTCCTAGCTCAGCTGCGCCCAGATCAATGGGCCGTTGTCACCTCTGCTCCACGCGACATCGCCTTAGCTAAATTAGCTTATGCGGGCCTGCCTGCGCCAACAAGGCTGATTTCGGCAGACGATGTAAGCCAAGGCAAGCCGCACCCCGAAGCTTTTTTAAAAGGCGCGGCGCTGTTTGGCTTAGACCCACAGCAATGCGTGGCCTTTGAAGATGCGCTCAGCGGCGTGCAATCGGCGCAAACAGCGGGCATTCCCGTGATTGCGCTCACCTCATCGCACTCCGCCCAAGAACTCAGTCATGCTGAGCACATCATTACTAATTACCACTCGCTCACCCTTAAAGTAGGCGAGCGCATTGTGATCTCAGGACTTGCCCAGCGATGAATACGCTAAAAATTGGCCTTGTTTCTATTTCTGATCGTGCCTCAAGCGGTGTCTATCAAGACTTAGGCATTCCCGCCTTAGAAGAATGGCTGGGACGCGCGCTAAGCAGCCCGCATCACACCATTAGCCGCCTGATCCCCGACGAGCAAGCGCTAATCGAAGCCACACTAAAGGACTTGGTCGATACAGAAGGCTGTCACCTTATTCTGACCACCGGCGGCACTGGCCCTGCGCTGCGTGATGTTACGCCGGATGCCACACTAGCTATTGCAGATCGCGTGATGCCTGGCTTTGGCGAGCAAATGCGCCAGATCAGCCTGCATTATGTACCCACGGCGATTCTTAGCCGTCAGGTCGGCGCAATTCGTAAGCAGTGTTTGATTTTAAATCTGCCCGGCCAGCCTAAATCGATCAAAGAAACGCTGGAAGGCGTAAAAGATGAAGACGGCAAAGTCTTGGTCAACGGCATCTTTGCCGCCGTACCCTACTGCATTCAGCTATTAGACGGCCCATATATCGAAACCCACGCCGCCATCGTTGCGAGTTTCAGACCTAAATCTGCCATTAAGAACTAAGGCCATTGGCGACGTCATGAACCCGACGTTGAACCTAGCCATTAAAAGTTAACGCCTCATCTAAAGGTGCAATGCACCCAACGTTAAACCCATCAGGAATAAACCATGAGCACCGCCGAATTACTGCAATGCGTAGAAATTGAAACCGCCGATCAGCCAAACGCCAGCGTAATCTGGCTGCATGGCCTTGGCGCGGACGGCAATGATTTTGCGGGCATTGTTCCTGATTTGCAGCTACCGGCACAATTAGCAGTGCGTTTTGTCTTCCCGCACGCACCGAATATGCCCATCAGCTGCAACAACGGCTATGTGATGCGGGCTTGGTACGATATTTTGCATTTCGATCAAATTAGCCGTCAGGCCGATGTGGCGGGTGTAAAGGCCTCGGTAGACATGATCCGCACCCTGATTGCGCGTGAAAACCAGCGCGGTGTACCGAGTAATCGCATTATTCTGGCTGGCTTTTCACAAGGCGGCGCGATTGCCTATACGGCAGGTACGCTGCACCCGGAAAAACTAGCCGGGATTGTGGCGCTATCGACTTACCTGCCTGCGCCTGAGTTGATTCAGGCAGGACTAAGCAACCAAGACACCCCCATCTTTGCCGCACACGGCAGCGCCGACCCTGTTGTTGGCCTTTCCCTTGGCGAAGCCGCAAAAGACAAGCTGAGCGAGCTAGGTTTCACCATTAGCTGGCAAACATGGCCGATGCAGCATTCAGTTTGCATGCCGGAAATCCAGGCCATCGGGCAGTTTATTCGCCAGCGCCTAGGGTAAGACGAGCGCCAGCTCAAGCCTTAAGCCTGAGCTGGCAATATCACTAAGGCTTAACACTCAGGCGAATTGCCTTCATTTTGATTGGCGAATCGCTCATCACATGATCGACACCTAGTTTTTCTGCTGCCTGATAGGCGGCCGGTGTATCCACACCAAAGACAACAATTTTTACATCAGGATTGGTTTTAAAGCAGCTCACCGCTGCAGGCGTCCACCAGCGCGCCTTCACTTCTGAGCGCCCCTCGCCTAAAGTAAATTTCTCTACTACCGTTACCGTTCGCTCTAATTCCATCCCTACCCATGCGCCTGCCGCCGGCGGGGCATCGCAGCTGCCGCTTAATGCCACGCCACTCAAGCGCTGCCGTGTTGCATCTCTGGATTCAAACACCTTTGCTTCACGATAATCGGCGAGCAGGGTTAAAACATCTTTCTCCGTCGAGTAAATACGCACTCGCTGCCATGCTTTTTCCTCATCCAGTACTTTTGCCACGCTAGCCACCAAGGGCGCAGCGGGCAATTGCTTCATATCCAGCAAGATAGGCACTGATTTTGGAATAACGTGCAATGCCTCTTTAAGCGTAGGAATACGTAGGGGCTGTAGGCGATAGGGAAATATTTTATTACCCGAAGCGTCACTCTGACTAAAGGCATAGCCCGCATTTAAACCCGCCAACTGAGCTGCACTCAAAGAATTCAACGGCCCGCGGCCATCAGTCAGTGTGGATGCATCAGCAGGGCGATAGAGCACAGGCACGCCATCGCTTGAGATTTGCACTGTAATCCACAGCATATCCGCGCCGTTTTCCAACGCGCTCTGCAAAGCCAGTAGGGTGTTTTCTGGCGCATCTGCCGTACCGCCCCGATGCGCAACCAGCTGGGGTGCGGCATAAGCGGTACTCACCAGCCATGAAGCACAAAAAACGACGACTATTTTTAAAAAGGGCTGAGCCATAAGCGTTAACGATCCTTAAATCATTCAGACTAAAACCCTTAGATGACAAGAAAGTGACCGCTAAATTTATACATCAGCACCTTCACTTAGAAGTATTTCTTATTAAGCCCTGAAAAGTGATTATTTCATTTGGCATAGCGCCTCAGCTAAGGCATTATCCGCCACCTTACCCTGTACACTTTGTAAGCTAGGAAAAAAATGAAAATCGGAATTATCGGAGCGATGGAGCCTGAAGTGGCCCACCTGATTGCCACTATGGAAAACAGCAGCAAGGAAACAGTCGCCGGTATCGATTTTTACAGCGGCACTCTAGCGAACCACCAAGTGATCGTCACCCGCTCTGGCATTGGCAAAGTCGCAGCCAGCATCGCCACCACGCTTTTAATCGCTAAATATCAGCCCGAAGCCATTATCAATACAGGCTCCGCGGGCGGTTTTGTTGATCACTTATCGATTGGCGACATTGTGATTTCATCCGAAGTGCGCCACCACGACGTGGATGTCACCGCTTTTGGTTATGAAATCGGCCAGATGGCCCAGCAACCTGCCGCCTTTACGCCGGATGCGAGCTTGGTAGCCGCCGCACACCGCGCCGTAGCCAGCCTTGGCCAGGTGCGTGCCATCGATGGCTTGATTTGCACTGGTGATAGCTTTATTTGCGACAGCACCCGCACCGCCGCCATGCTCAAAAACTTCCCAACCATGGCAGCCTGCGAAATGGAAGCCGCAGCCATTGCGCAAGTTTGCCATCAGCACGATCTGCCTTTTGTGATTATCAGATCGCTATCAGATAATGCAAACAACGATTCACCGGTCGATTTTGATCAATACATTATCAAGGCGGGCTACCACTCAGCACTCATGGTGATTGCCTTACTGAATGAGCTAGGGAATAAGGCGCATAGCGCGCCGAAATCCAGACAGCAAACAGCGCCCGCCCTGAATTAAAAAATGGCCCGGATAATTATCCGGGCCATTTTATTTGCTAGTGCAATAAACAAAACGTCATATCACTCGGATCATGATCCAGCTTACCCAGCCAGCAGCTCCCCCCTAGCTGAACCACAGGCTCTTCAGCAAGCTCTGCATCGGGGACATCACGCTGATCCAGAATCAGAGTCACATCACACGCTAGGCTATGCCCCAGCGCAAACTTAAGCAGATCCCTAAGCGAATGTGCAGCGGCCGCATTGGGCTGCAAAGCAGAAAACTGTGACCAGCGTAGCGGCCCCAAGCGCAAATTAAGCTTAGTCTGCCTATCCCACACCCGATCACCCGCAAACGCGGAAACACCTAACTCGCAAGAAGCACCACCCAGCTGGCTTTGCTCTTCTTCCGGTAAATTCATCCACTGCCCAGTAAACTGCACCAGCTCGGCCCTGAAGCCAAAAAAGCCCTCAATCAGCGTCACCAAGGCTTGGCTGGACATCGGCTTCTGGCTTAATAGCCCTGCATAATAAATAAACAGGTTTTCATTATGCAGCGCGCCCTGCCCCATTTGTGCCCGTAGTGCGCTCAGCCCCATTCCGCCCAAATCAAGCAGGTTGCGGCTAAAGCCATCTTGCTCGCCCCCTTCCACTTGCAGCCAGAAGCGATATTTTTTCCAAGCGCCATAAAACAAAGCAATCGAGCGATGGCTAAAAATATCTAAAAAAGCATGTAGGGTAGGGTCACGAAACTGCTGGCGGCGCTCGATCAGTAGCTCGGTATAGCTGGTGGGCAAAACACCGCTCGGCCCCGTTAAGCCCATAAAAGCGACTTCCAGCTCATGCAGCTCGCCATCTTCAGTTTGCACGGCGGTATAACGCGTCATTTCACTGGCAGGGAAAGACAAATTAGCTAAAGTACGAAATCGCAAACCGGCAGGCAAAGGGCCACGTCGATCGCCCCGCTTTCTGGCCGCAAGACCCAACAGCCTGACGGCCTGAAAAAAACCGTAGCCTGTAGGATTGGCTAACAGCTCCTCATCTAAATGACGAGGCAGTTTAGAGCTGGCCATGCAGCTAATTCCTTATTATTTGTTTTATCCAGCGCGGCGCAGGCAAGAAAAGCCGCAAACCGCTGAGCAGACAACATCCGCCTCGCCACAGCACGATGCAAAAGAAGCACCGTAATTCAGCGAGGCAGATGATTAAATCACCAAGGCCTCACCCGCACGGGCCGGCCATGCAGCCAGCTCTTCATGCTTGGTTTTAACCCGTAAACGGGTAAAACTATTGGGCGAGCAATAAAGCGCAAAGAAGCGCTCTAAAACGCTAGCAAACAGATAAATACTGCCGCCCACGTAGTACTCCTCATCCAACGTCAGGGTGATTTCGGTACCGCGTACAAAGCCCGCAAAATCACGACCCAATACACGGGTAACGGCGGGTGCGCTGCTAATGGCGCTAATCCCCTGAATCTGCCTTGTATTCACCGGCGAATCAGTTTGGTTATAGAGCACCAGCATTTCTTGCAAGGCTGAGCGGCCAGACTCAATCAAAGACAAATAATTAAGCGACAGGTGCGAAACCAGACGCCATTGCAAGCCACGTTTTTGCGGCGGACGTAAGCTGTTGCTCGGTTTACGCAATAGCTTCACACGTTTAACCACCGAATGCCCCGGCAAGCTGAAATCGATATGCTGGCCGGACTGGCTCCCCCCAAAAGGGATGAGCTCGGGTAAATCTCGATTGCTGCAAAGTAATTCCAAGCTCAACACCTCGGCCCCCGGCCGCACGGCATTAAAATCAAGATCAACCAGATGCAGCTCTAAATCTGTACCCTTATCATCCTGACGGGGCGAGGCTTCGCGACTGGCATGCCAATAAAACTTTGGCCCATCTTTATTTACACCATGCCGGATTGCATAAAACGGCAAGACTTCTTCGCTACTTTCCTGGCTGCCGGTTTTTTCCACCCTCACTACACGCCTGAGCTGCATCACCTCAAAAGCATGTTGCTTGCGCGCATCGGCCACAACAGGGTAGCTTGCTTTTTGATGAGTCACCCGAATCGGCTCGCCCGCCTGCACAAACAGATTAACAATCGGCGTGCAACCCAGCTTAAAGTGCGAGGCTTGTAAATGATGCAGCAAGCGCGCATGGCGCTCGGTATCTGGCCAGCGTTGAATCAGGCACTGAATAACCAATTTGCTGCCCTGAATTTTAAGCGCCACATCGCCCAGCTGCTGGATATCAACAAATAGAAATTTATCCGGGCAGCTAAAATACTCAGTGAGCAAGCGATACCCCAGAAAAGAGCGCTCATCGTATTCCAGCACGCCCTCATCCCGGCCAAAACCCACCGGCGCAATCGCAGCAGCAGGCAATGATCGGGTGCACGCAGGATCATCGCTTCCGTCACCCACGCGCAAACGCGTTGTGCCTGATAGCAAGAGCTCATACACCAGATGCATTAAGGCGGGCTCGCCATCCAGAAATAAACGCAGCGACTGCAAATTAATCCCGCTGATCGGTAAATTGCCGTGGGTGTTGAATTCCAGCGTTAATACTGCGGCAGCATCGGGTGCGATACGGCGCAAGCTAGGCGAGCTACTGCTCAGCTCCAGCTTGGCATCTGATAAAGACAGCGGATAAAGATCAACCGGATAGCACGTTCTGAATTTACATGTCACCCCCTGAATAGCGGGCGCATGCACCGGCTGACCGCGCTCAATTACATAGCGCTTGGCGATTTCAGGGCGCAGCGGATCGCACTCAAACTGCACGATGCTAGACGATGGAATAGGCCGCAAATAATGCGGATAAAGCACGTCCAGAAAACTGGATGCGATTTCCGGATATTCATCATCGAGTTTTTTATGGATACGTGACGCCAGAAAGGCAAATGATTCGATCAGACGCTCGGTATGCGGATCCTCGCACTGATCCCCTTCCAATTGCAGGCGACCGGCAATTTTGGGGTAGCGGCGGGCAAACTCACCCGACAATTCGCGTAGTAAACTGAGCTCGCGCTCGTAATAAGGCAATAATGAATCTAGCATGCGGACACTGTCTTTCTGGAGTGAATAAGTAGAACCAGCAGATCCTGCACCAATAAATAGCTTAGCGGCCTGCATTAAGCTGACATTATCAGGCAATACTGAGTAATAATGAAAGCAATTGTTAACCTTGTTACTTTTTAAAGCATTCGTTTCACGACAAGTTCAAGTAATTAAAATACCATATTGACAGATTAATTTATTATCACCGAGAGCCCTTTAAACGCCATGACGACCCAAGAAAAACTGGCCACATTACTGGCCCCCATTAGCCCGGATCAACCTGCAGGCGAAGATCTAGGCTATTCAACCCTCTTCGATCAAATCCGTGAAGCACGCCGGGCGGATGATCCCAGCCTTTCTCAAGGCGACTGGGGCCAGCAATTAAAAAGTGCCGACTGGGGCAAAGTAATCCAGCTCTGCAAGCAAGCCCTCAGCCAACAAAGTAAAGATTTACAGTTGGCCGCATGGTATGGCGAAGCCTTGGTAAAAACGCGCGGCTTTGCAGGAGCTCAATTGGCTTTGCAGGTACTGGACGGGCTACTTGAGAATTACTGGGAAACTGGCTACCCGGAGTACGATGCCAACGACTTAGACGAGCGAGTGGGCAAGCTGGAATGGTTTAACAATCAGATGGGCATTGCACTGCGCGAAGTACCGCTGACCGATCCGCTGCACGGCGGCTATAACTGGCAACAATGGCAAGAATCCCGCGAAGTAGAAAACATGGGATTAAAAGATAGCCAAGCCAAAGAAGCGGCACTGGCCGAAGGCAAGCTGGCTGGGGACGTCTTTGATAAAAGCGTAAATGCCAGCGGTGCCAGCTGGTTTAAGCAGCTACATACACAGCTGGAACACACCCAGCAGGCCTATCAGGCTCTGGATAGCCGCATTGATGCCCGCTTTGGCTTTGCCGCGCCCAACTTTGCCGAGCTACGAAACGCACTCAACGCTTGCCTCGAAGTCGTCAACCGCCTGCGCCTGCAATGGGGCGAACCAAGCACACACCACGCCCCCGCACATAGCCCAGAGCTAACGCCCATGATGACCAGCCATGAAGCACCAGCCAGCCACCACCATGCCGCCACACCCCACAGCGGCCAATCATCTAGCCCAGCCCGCCAAGGTCCGCTACAAAGCCGCACAGACGCCGTGCGCCAATTGGTAGAAGTAGCCCGCTACTTCCGCCAGCACGAGCCCCACAGCCCCGTAGCTCTCCTTGCCGAACGCGCCGCCAAGTGGGCAGAAATGAGCCTGGAAGAATGGCTAGGCTCGGTGATCAAAGACGACGCAACGCTAGGCCAGCTCAATGAATTACTAGATATTAAGCGCGATTAAAACAACAGAGGCTTGCGGTGCTGTGGCACGGCAAGCCTTTATTTAAATCAAAGCCCTTTTTCTGCCTTCGCTAAATTCTGCCTTGCTACCTCTAATTCTTTAAGCTTTTGAGTATGGGATTGGCTAAATCCACCTCCCCTTTGATTCCCTGCCGAGATGTTTACCTCATCTTGTTTGCAAAGACGGGATTTTTGGCTTGATGCTCGGCCAAGACTTGCTTCACGATATCGGAATGGATAAATCCTGAAACACGCGTGAAGTGCGGCGGTATCTGAGTAAGGCAAACGGTGGCTCCACCGTCAGCGCATACTTGGCAAAGCCACCATCAGAACCTAGTAATTATGCTTGCGAGACGACACCGCAGCGCTCAATTTCACTACCATTCGCATCAGCGACCGATAAAACCACTGGCAGAACAAGCAAGGATTTAAGCTCTAGAGCACCATCGGGGGATAAGCAATCGATCTGATAGCGGCAAGCCTGATTAATCCCCTCGCTGCCCTCACTCGTTGCGGCAGCAACTGCTCGCCCCGTGCCCCGCCATCGCCTAACTGTAAAGAGATCAAGCGCTGGTCTTGATTAAATGCAGCAGCAAAGCTGCTCAGTAGTTGCGACAGGGGCATGGGGGCACTCATTAAGAGTCAAAAAGAGCGAGCAAGGGAATACTTAGTAAAATTAACCGCCGATTTCCAGCTCAACAGCATGCTCTGCATCATCGGTGTTGTAACGCAAGCTCATTTTGTGATCTGGAACGCCTTGGCTTACCAGGAATTTTTCTACATTAACGGCACGAGCCAAGGCAGAATCTTTAGCGTTGCCAATGTCTTTTTTATTGCAGTACCCGCGCAAAATAATGCTTTTAACGTCTTTAAGCTGAGGTAACAGCGCCATCAGCTGCTCTTCTTGCTGTGGCGTTAGCTTGGCAGCCATTTTTTCAAACTGAAGCATATATGGCTTGCCTATCGCCACAATAACGGGGGGCTTTGCCCATGATGTAGCTGATGCAGAATCAGTTGCAGCAGGTGGGTTCTCTGCACACCCTGTCATGACAGCCGCTGCAAGTACAGCGGAGCAAGCCAAAATAATCCCTGAGTTTTTCATCGTTAAATCCCTTATTTAAAGCAAGCGAGCTGCCTTTCAGCAGCTCAGTTTAGTACTCATCGCTTATCACCCGAATTAGTGATATTTAAAACATTTAAGCGATGATTTAAATACTAACAAGATTCATCTTGTCAGCAACACTAAAGTATAACGGACACTCAGATAATTTTGCAGCCAAGCGGTGTACACCGCTAGCCTTTTCCCACTTCTGGCATCGATGAAATCAATGCCGCGCCACATGCTGTTTTATGGCCTTCCAGCGCCACAGGCTTGCCATCTACTAGCCAGCTGGAATCGCCCTCAATAATCGGGCATACACCGTGCCCCGGAATAGGGCAGCTTACTTTATCCCCTAATAGTGCAACGACCTTGCCAAACAGCACGGTTTTGGATGCACCACTAATCACCACGCCGCCATGGCTGCTCTGATCGCCGATGCGAATCACTTTTTTCATGCTGACTGCTCCTGAGGCTTGATCATTGCCACGCTAAAATGCTCTGTTTCACCACGACGATCAAACTCAATTAATACGGTAGGTGCGGATAAACGGGCGCTGTGTACCACGGCAATGACCGTTTGCAACACAGAACGGGCCGAGCCCACATCGCCCCATTCGCGAATAGAATTACTGGCATCATCAATCGGATTCAAAGGCACCGCATACTGCTGCAATGCAGTAGAAACAGCAGCAAGACGAGTCGCCCCCACATCTACATCGCCGCTATTATGAACCAGCCACAAAATGCTTCCTGCCTGATCTTTAGCCTCGTCTTTATCCTCGCTGCTAAAAGGGTAATCGCGCAAACCAGCATTCACCAGTGCATTATCAAATAAGGTATGGATTTGCCTTGCCATAGGAAGCAATTGTTTTTGCTCAATAATGGCTTGCTCAGCAAGGCGCAGCTCGGCCAGTACCGGCAGTTGCGCCAGCGTATCCTGCCATTGCAAAGGCACACGGCCCCAGCGCTCATCACCGTAGTGCTGCTGCTTTTCCCAATAAGGCGTGTAAGCATCTTGACTGGCTTCTTGCGTGCTCGCCGGTTCAGGCACGGGCAAATTATCGCGCAAAAAGATCATGGCCGCCGCCGCATAGCCCGGCATCCCTCGCCATTTATCCATGGAGCCCTGCTCTGGCCCCGGCTCATCCCACTCATCTTCTAACATGCCACGTGTTAAGAGCGGCGCATCGGCTGCATAGATCACCATGCCGGGCAAGCTAGGGTCTTGCTGGAAAAGTTGCTGCACCCGGCTCATTAAAGCGCCAGAGCCAGGAAAAAAACGTGGCTCCGGATTGGGCGAGCTTTCTTCAAAGCTCTGGTTTGCAATCGCTTGCAACTGAGCCTGTTTCAGCATTTCCAGCTGCTCACGCCCTTCCAGCTCCGGATTGGCTTCAAAGTAATGCGGCAACCAAGCCGCCCCCGGCGCTGCGGAGTAAACATCACTTAATAGCTGCTGCAAGGCTTGCTGAACTTGCTCGGTAGATTCTGCATCAGTAGCGACCTCATCCCGCCCTAATGCCGTCCAGTAAGCACCGCCCGGCATTTCCTCCAGCCACGCGGGCACGTCTTTTACCGGCAAAGCCTGCGCCCACACGCCGCGGCACAGCACTTTTATTTGTCTTTCTGCCAGTGCGGCATAATGCTGCTGCCGGGCCGCCTCACGCTGGGCCTGCCGGTCTGCTTCCGCCGCTTCCTGCCCTGCCGTTTGCGCCTGAACAAGCCGTGATTCACGCACCCTTTGCCAGATACGCCAAGCCATACCAAATATCACGGGCGGGGCCAGATGGGTAAGCAACATGGCCGTTGGGCTCATTTTCTGAAAGCTAATAGGTAAACCCCACCACAGCAATAGCCACCAGCCAGCAAAGAGCCCGCCAAACAGCCCCAGTGTTCCCAACATATTGAATTCCTTAAACAAATGAAACGCCATCAAGAGCAAGCCGCTGATGCCACCTGCCCCTGTCTTGCGTTATTAACTAATTTTTACTTTTACTTCATCATTTTTCAGTGAAAGCACAATCTTTTTCACCGGCTTGCCTACCGACATTCTGGCCAGCAAATCTGTAGAAATCTGCGCCAGCACGGTGCGAGTCAGAATCGCATCGGCATCGCGTGCGCCGCTGTCTACATCCATGCAGCGGTTGGCAATGGATTCAACCAGCTCGCTTGGATACTCCAATACAGCGCCGTGGTTTTGCGCGATACGGCGGGCGATTTTTGCCAGCTTCAGCGCCACAATCTTACGTAATACTTCATCCGAAATCGGGAAGTAAGGCACGATCGTCAGGCGGCCAAGAAACGCCGGCTTAAAGGCTTTTTGTAAGGTTGGGCGCAGAATTTCAATCAGATCATCAGCCGTTGGGTCACGCGTTACATCTTCAACTGTGACGCCATGCTCGCAAGCGCGCATCAGCAGATCGGTGCCAGTATTGGATGTCAGTAGAATGATGGTGTTTTTAAAATCGACTTCGCGCCCTTCGCTGTCTTCCAGCAGGCCCTTATCAAACACTTGGAAAAACAACTCCATCACATCAGGGTGGGCTTTTTCGACTTCATCCAGCAACACCACCGAATAAGGCTTACGACGCACCGCTTCAGTCAGCACACCGCCCTCGCCATAACCCACATAACCCGGAGGCGAGCCTTTCAGGCCCGACACACTATGCGCCTCTTGGTATTCTGACATATTAATCGTAATCAGATTACGCTCACCACCGTATAAAGATTCAGCCAAAGCCAGCGCCGTTTCAGTTTTACCCACGCCAGAAGGGCCAACCAGCATAAACACGCCCTTAGGCTTGCTTGGATCATCCAGATTGGCCTTGGCAATTTGCACGCGCTCGGCGATTTGCTCTAAGGCATGATCCTGACCGATCACCCTTTCCGCCAGCAAGCTCGCCAGCTTTTGCACCTGCACCAATTCATTGCTGACCATGCGGCCCAATGGGATGCCCGTCCAGCCGGAAATCACATCGGCAATCACGCTTTCATCCACGCATTCGTAAGCCAGCTGATGCTGCTTTTGCAGCTCGCGCAGCGAGGTGCGCTTGGCTTGCAGCGGGCTGACTTTCTTGCCCTTGGCAGGCTTTGCATCGGCCGCCGCAGCTTTTAGTGCTTCAATTTCATTAATCACCTGCTGTTGCACCGCCCATGCAGATTGCAACTGCTGTAAATCACCTTCTAAGATTTCACGCTGACCAGTCAGCTCGGCAATTCTTTCGCCATGGCCTTCTTCGGTTTGAAGCGCCTTGATTTCACGTTCGATATTGGCGATCAGCACTTCCACATTTTCGATCGGCGCTGGGCGGCCAGAGCGCGACAAAGCCACGCGGGCGCAGGCGGTATCGAGCACGCTGATGGCCTTATCCGGCAACTGACGGCCCGTGATATAGCGGCTAGATAGATGCACCGCGGCCACCACCGCCTCATTCATAATCACCACTTCGTGGTGCGTAGCCATCGCATCGGTCAGGCCGCGCACCATTTGCACCGCAATTTCTGGTGCGGGTTCGTCCACTTTTACCACTTGAAAACGTCGCGCCAGCGCGGCGTCTTTTTCAAAGTATTTTTTATATTCTGCCCATGTAGTGGCCGCAATCGTGCGTAATTCACCACGTGCCAAGGCAGGCTTTAACAGATTAGCCGCATCATTTTGCCCGGCCGCACCGCCCGCACCAATCAGCGTATGCGCCTCATCAATAAATAGAATAATCGGCACAGGGCTGGCTTTAACTTCATCAATCACCTGACGTAAGCGGTTTTCAAACTCGCCTTTTACCGAAGCACCCGCTTGCAGCAAGCCCAAATCCAAGGTACGTAAAGTCACACCGCTCAGCACCGGTGGTACTTCACCGCTCACAATTTTAAGCGCCAGGCCTTCCACCACGGCGGTTTTACCCACGCCCGGCTCGCCGGTTAAAATCGGGTTGTTTTGGCGGCGGCGTTGCAGAATATCGATCATCTGGCGAATCTCGGTCTCACGCCCCAGCACCGGATCAATCTTGCCCAAACGCGCTTGCGCAGTTAAATCAATCGTATATTTATCCAGCCCCGGGCTACCACGGCGCGGCGCAGGCTGATCCAGATTCATATCTGGCGCTTCATCAGAAGGCAGGTTCTCTGAACTAGTCGCCGCCTCATTGCCATGCTGACGCAAAGCCACATAGCCCTGCAAAGCGCGCTTGCCATCCATCTTAGCCAGCGTGGCCGAGCTGCCCTGTAAGGTGGCGCGCAAAGCATCATCCTGCACCAGCGCCAGCAGCAAATCCAAAGTAGAAACCGAATCCTGCCCTAGCTCTACACTCGCCAGCATCCATGCTTTTTCTAACCACTTTGGCAGCCAAGTAGACAACACCGGATTACGCGTATTGCCGGTGCGAAAGCGATCTAGCGCCGCATCCAGCTCTTTTTCCAGCTGATCTAGGCTCAAACCCAAGGAATGCAAAGCCGCCACCCCCGCATTATCGTCCTGAGCCAGAATCGCCAGCACAACGTGTTCAATTTCAATCTCAAAATGAGTGCGCGACAAAGCACGACTAGCCGCCTCCTCTACCGCACGACGGGCTGTAGGAGTAAGACGGGAGATAAGAGCTTTAAGGGGGGTAGACATGGGATGGGTCCCGAAGAGTTATAGGAGTCTAAAATTAATTACAGTAATAAATACACAGATTAGAAACAGCAAGCAATAATTTAATCTATTTACCGAACTGCCGGGTTTCGAGCAATTAAATCAAGTCAGACTACATTGAGTCTTCATTTGTTAATAATAATTTTTGCGCCTTATTTTCCCCTGCATCCAATACTTTTACCCGACATACAAATTGATACCCCTTAACCCCCTTTAATAAATCAACAAATTCTCGATCTGCTGCATATTTATTAACTAATTCATCAATAGATACCTGATTAAGATCGACAACCTCAACACAGTATGCGGGATCAAATGTTTCTCGGGCTACAGTCCTAAAAAATAAAGTACTATTGGCTTCTCTAACTTTAACGCCATAAAAAAAGCATTTCAATTACTGTGGGCAGCTTATTAATTCTGAGATTTGGATAGTAAGGTAAATATGCAAACACACCAACGGCTGGTTCTGCACAAGCAAAACCCGACAACATATAAGAAAATATTAGTATATATTTCATTTCAATCAACCACCGTTAAAAAATCGCGGGGGGTCAGATCTAACATTCCAACAAAAACATTGGAATGTTAGATCTGACCCCGTTTTCGCGAACGAGATTGAACCGCAGCAACTCTGCGCGGGTCAAGACCCACCCTAACGCGGCTATATTTCAACCTAGGCATAAATTACAAAAAACTAAAAACGGCTCATTTGATTATAAATCACGGCGATATAAGGAATAGGTTTCATACTTCCATATCCGATTAACTTCTGCCTCATAATACCAAGCGTAAGCAGACCCATCGACAAATTCATCCCAGCTTTTCCCCATATCTTTACTCACCATCGTCATGGAATCACTCATAATTTGTCCTTTTTTCTTTTTATCTGCAGCCAAAACAAGCTCGTTTTTATTACCAATAAACAATGCTCCTGGTTTAACGTACTCAGGAAAAACATGTCGCAACACTTCTTTCCCTTTATTTAAATAGACATAATTAGCTAAACGAATACGTTGAACGTCCCCTGTTTTTTGCCAGTCAATCGGCATGCCCTGTAAAGTAATAAGGTGCTGACCTTCTTGCTTATCAGACTTTATATCCCGAACAACTTCCATTGGTAAAATAGTTTCTGGATTTATCCATTTATTAAATAAATCATTTTCAGAGATACCCCACGGCAATGCATAGACCAAGCTTGAATTATTAATTAGTTGTTTACCTAATTGTGCCTTCTTTACGAAAAAAGACAACCTCAAAGTACCATTGGACGCTAAATCGAAGGCATCAAACCGAGCACGTGTATCTTTTACCCAAGGAGAAAACCCATTTCCGTCAGGATTAGGGTGTAATTGTTGATTCGCCCATGCAGGTAGCTTCAATTCTTCCCAATGATCTCCACTATCCTGAGTGCGCCATACACGCATATCCCAAGCAATTAAATAACCACGCTTTCCATCTGCCAAAAACAAAGGCTGACCTGCATTAATCAATTCCGGCCATTTCAATTGTTGCCAATTATCACCACCATCTTGAGATCTCCACAGCGTATGCCAAGCCTGCCCGTAACCATCGGGACCATTTGGCAACTTATAATTCATCCACTCTGTTGTTACATAAATAGTTTTCCAATCAGGAGAAACCCACCACCCAC